>CALABV010000062.1 GCA_937886325.1 uncultured Geobacter sp. | reverse complement strand
TCGACCCCATCAGCCAGACAGGCGAATACAAGATCTGCGCTGTTCAGCTGGAAAAGGTAATGTAGCTTTCCCATCAAACCCTGCCGGGCGCCGACAGCGCCCGGCAGGACAAGTATTCTTCCAAGGGACTCGGAACAACCTCATCGAAGCATCCGATAATACAGGCTGTTTTGATTGAAATTATCAATTCGACATCCTGAAATGTATTTGTTACTTTTTGCATCATTAAGTGCAAATACCACCTACTATATAGAATTCACTGCCTTAACTCATGGTACAGATGGAAATCTCTTTCTTTTCCAGCGAACTAGATTGCAGCGCAACGAGCGGGGTGTTGAAAGAGATAGTTCACTCTGCTGTAAATGCCAGAAAAAAGGAGGAATGCATGGCCGGTTTAAAGAATTTTTTCGCGGGACGCTGGGGCATCATTGCTGTCGGTGTTGTAATCGGTATTCTTGCGCCCCTGTTGCAGAAACTGGGGAACCCGGGCAACATGGGGGTGTGCGTCGCCTGTTTCGTACGCGACATCACCGGCGCCGTCGGCCTTCACCGGGCCGACGTGGTTCAGTATGTCCGGCCTGAAATTATCGGTTTCGTCCTCGGCTCCTTGCTCGCCGCACTGATCTTCAAGGAATACAGGCCCCGCCTCGGTTCCGCTCCGATGGTGCGCTTCGTCCTGGGCGCATTCGCCATGATCGGCGCGCTGGTCTTTCTCGGGTGCCCCTGGCGCGCGGCCTTGCGGCTGGCCGGCGGTGACGGCACCGCTATCATCGGCCTCGCCGGCCTTGCCTTCGGCATATGGATCGGCACCCTTTTTCTGAAAAACGGGTACTCCCTCGGTAGAACCCAGCAGACCCATTTCACGGCCGGCCTTCTGCTCCCCATACTCATGGCGGGACTCCTCTTTCTGATGCTCGTCTATCCGCAGGTCCCCGGCCAGGCAAAAAGCGAAGTGCTTTTCTACAGCGTTAAAGGGCCCGGATCCATGCACGCGCCGCTCCTTATCTCCCTTGGCGTGGGCCTTCTCATCGGATTTCTCGCCCAGCGGAGCCGATTCTGCACCATGGGCGCCATCCGCGACTTCGTCCTGTTTCGGCAGATGCACCTCCTCTCCGGATTCATCGCCCTTATCGTCACCGCCTTTGTCTTCAACTTCCTCGTCGGGCAGTTCCATCCCGGATTCCAGGGACAGCCCGTGGCCCACACCATGAATCTGTGGAACTTCGCCGGTATGACACTGTCCGGCCTGGCGTTCTGCCTTGCCGGAGGCTGCCCCGGACGCCAGCTGTTCCTGGCGGGCGAGGGAGACGGCGACGCCGCCATCTTCGTCCTGGGCATGGTCGTCGGGGCCGCTTTCAGCCATAACTTCGGCCTGGCCAGCACGCCGAAAGGCGTCGGTCCCTACGGCATCCAGGCGGTGATCGTCGGACTGCTGATGTGCCTGTTCATCGGCTTTACCATGAGAAAAAGAATTGCTTAAGGGAGGCAACAATGGCTAGAACAGTTGACGCACGCGGGCTTTCCTGCCCTCAACCGGTTCTCATGACGGTGAATGCCGTCAAATCGGGCGAATCAGATGAAATCACCATTCTGGTGGACAACGAAACCGCGAAGGAGAACGTCTGCCGTGCAGCGACCGGCAAGGGGTGGACGGTCGCGGATATCCGCGACGAGGCTGATGGCTGCGTCATTACCATAAAGAAAGGCTAGCGATTTGGCACTCTTCGATTTTCTGAAGGGCAACAAGGTCAAGAAGGAAACCCTCCGCGCCGATGACCAGAGCGACCGGGGGATTCTCCTGTTTGAAAATACGGGCGAGGTCATCCAGGCGGAAACGGTTCTGAAACGGGAAGGCTGGGAAATCCGGGTCATGGGTCCGCCGCCGGAAGTGCGGCAGGGGTGCGATCTGGTGATTGAATTCCCCCTCATCGAGCAACTGGATATCCTGAGAATTCTGGAAGCGGAGAAGCTGCCGCCTCTCAGGATAGTGCCCGTAACCGATCCGCTTCTCCAGCCGGTCGATATCTTTCAGGTCAAAGACTTCGGCGAACACCTCATGGTGCGCGCCGCGAACATGAAACTGACGGTGGACAAGAAAACCGGCGTCTTCGTCAACGTCTCGGGCGGCGGCTGCCCGGATGTTCCATTTTTGGCCGCCTCCATGGTTGGCCGTTCCATCGCCGACGCGCCGAGTCCCCGTTCCATCGGCCACACCCTGTGCGGCTACGCTCTGCAGCTTGCCTACGAGGAGATCAGACGCCGATGCTCTGCGTAGCCGGAACTGTTCCATCCGATGATTTTCCCTTGGTGGAAGGGGGCGTTTCGCTCAACGGCGAACGGCTGCGCGTAGGCGAGTTGAACATCGACGTCAACCGGGGAACGCCCGCCCTGCTCGCCGCCGCCGCCAAAGCCTGCGAGACGCTGGACCTTCCGGCGCCGTACGCCTACCTGGTTGGCGATACCGGAAGCGGCAAGGGGAGCCACCGTCTGTATGTGCACATGACCGAAACGCTGCCCGGCGCTTCCCTCAAT
>CALABV010000061.1 GCA_937886325.1 uncultured Geobacter sp. | reverse complement strand
CTTGGTCGGGGTGAGAGGATTCGAACCTCCGACCCCCTGCTCCCAAGGCAGGTGCGCTAGCCAGGCTGCGCTACACCCCGATAAAAAGAGCATATTTATACCATGCCGAACATGGGAGTGCAAGCTTTTTTCCAGGCATCAGCCGGTTTGCCGGGAAAGAAAGTCCCTCAGGCCTTCCAGGGCTTTCCCCCGGTGACTGATTCGGTTTTTGATGTCCATATCAAGCTCGGCCAGCGTTTTCCCATAGTCAGGAACCAGAAAGAGCGGATCGTACCCGAACCCACCGTCACCCCGGGGGCTGTCAAGTACAACCCCTTTCAATTCTCCCTGGAAAACCCGGCACGAACCGTCCGGGAAGCAGAGGGCCACAGCACAACGAAAAGATGCGGTCCTCTTGTCACCGGCAACCCCCGCAAGCTCACGGAGCAGCCTTTCATTGTTATCCGCGTCACTGCTTCCTTCGCCTGCAAATCGAGCCGAAAATACCCCGGGACGCCCATCGAGGGCATCCACCACCAACCCCGAATCATCAGCCAATACGGGGATACCGGTCGCAAACGCCGCGGTCATGGCCTTTTTACGGGCATTGGCTTCGAAAGTGGCGCCGTCTTCCATCACAGGAGGGATGTCGGGAAAATCCGCCAAAGAATAGAGCCTTTCGACGCACCCGTCGAGGATTCTCCCGATTTCGGCGAGCTTCCCCTTATTTCCGGTGGCAACCAGGAGTTCCCTCACCGCTCAAGAGCCTCTCTCTGGATCTCGAACAACTGAGTGATGCCGGAGATCGCCAGGTCGCGCATTGCATCCATTTCCAGGATAGTGAACGGCTTCCCCTCGGCGGTCCCCTGCACTTCAACAAATCGGTTCGAGGAGGTCATGACAAAGTTCATATCGACTTCGGCGGCGGAGTCCTCCTGGTAATCGAGATCAAGCAGGACCGCGCCGTCGACGATACCGACGCTCACGGCGGCAACCGCCTCCTTCACGGGATTGACGGACAGTTCTCCAGACGAGCATAATGTCCTCACTGCATCGACCAAAGCGACATACGCACCCGTAATGGAAGCGGTCCGGGTTCCGCCATCAGCCTGAATCACGTCGCAGTCGATAAAAAGCGTACGCTCCCCCAACAGCGACAGGTCCGTTACCGCACGGAGCGAACGGCCGATAAGCCGCTGAATCTCATGGGTACGGCCGCCGACTTTCCCCCTGGAGGATTCACGGGGCGAGCGGGTCTGCGTGGCGCGGGGAAGCATGGAATACTCGGCGGTCAGCCACCCCGAGCCCTTTCCCCGAAGAAAGGGTGGGACCCCCTCCTCAATGGAGGCGGTGCAGATCACCTTGGTGTCGCCGAACTCCACGAGCACCGACCCTTCGGCGTGCTTGGTGAAATTTCTTGTAAGGGTTATGTTTCTGAGGCTCTCCGCCCCGTGTCCTGATACGCGCATCAAATCTCCAGTGATACAGCACGCTCCACTCGCATACAGGAGCGAATCTTTCACACAATCGCTGAACCATACAGGGAAACCATACCCGAATGCCGCAGGCCGGCGTGCGATTAACGCCGGCGGTTCCCATAAAAGCTAGCCCATGTATCCCTCTTTTGTCAACACAAGAAGGCAAGGGTATGCGGTTGGAGCAAAATCGGATTCACCATGAAATCCTGAAAAAGGAAAAGGCCCGCGACACACTGAAGCGAGCCTTTTCCATAAATCTTTCGGCAGCGGCTATTCAGCCGTAGTAGGGTCTATCATCCGCTTCACTTCCGAGACACTGTTTGCCGGGAATCCACCTCTTTTTGCGTGCTCCAGCACCATTTCCTTGTTGGGGGCGATGTAAACGCAGTAAATCTTGTCTTCGGTAACATAACTCTGAACCCACTGAATCTGAGGACCCAGCTCACTGAGCACGCTGCAGGATTTCTGGGAAATCGCCTGCATGTCCTGCGGACCGATGTTCCCGGCGCCCGGAATCTCTCTCTCAATCACGTATTTCGGCATCGTTTCGTCTCCCTCTCATCGTGGAATCGGAGAAGCACGGCGTGCATTCTCTCGTTGATAATTCTAGCAACTACACCAATAAATGCAAAGCATATTTCTCATTAGAAGCGAGTCGGGCACCTGAAAAAATTACAGCGGAAAAACACAACACTATCACCAAAAAGCGTATCGAGTTTACTCAAAAACAATCCATCCGCCACGAATCAACAGACAAAAAAAAGCCGCCTATCCCTTGCCGGGATAAGCGGCTCATTTTTACATTCGTGACATCAATCTAGAAGGGCAGCTTGCCGAACAGGTACAGGTCGAATACCGGCAGCGCAAGACACAGGAAATTGAGGACAAGGAGCATCCACCCGACAACCTTGCCGCCAACCTTGCCGTAGCAGTTCGCCCAGACCGTAACGAGCAACACGGTGAACGTGGCAAACATGAAAGCAAGATACGGAGTTGCGGCGACCTTCGCCAGACCGTTGGGGTAACCGTTCAGGTTCGCGATGCAATAGATGGCACAGAGGATTGCCAGCATCAGGCTCGCATTACCGACAGACTTCATGTTCTCAACACCCCACAGCAAGGCGTGGGCGATAATCAGATAGAGAAGCCCGAAAGGAATCAATATGGTTGCATCCCACAGGTTCCCCGGGGGCAACACACCCTGAAGGATACCGCCTATCACTACCACAATGCCAACACACAGGGTCATCATGCCGCAGGTTTTCGCATCACCCGTACCCAGGAAGAACAGACCGACCGGAAACCACATCATCGTAATCGCTATCAACAGTACTAACGTCATCCTTTTTTCCTCCCTCAATAAAAATAGATTTCCCCAACCAAGACAAGCTTTGAAGTGAAGAATCAACAAAAACAGCAACCGTTACTTCTCAAACGCCCTCCTGCTACCCTCCTTTCCATGAAAAATTGACCGGAAAACCATCACCTCGGATATGGACTCGATATCCTTTCAATCACAGTAAATGCTGAATGCGAATCGAATGCGCGCAGTCCGAGGAAGGCAAAACGCTGTTTTGTAGTTAGCAATTAAGGTGCCAAGAAGGGTTAAAAAAAACTACGGCGGGAGAAGGTGGAAAGATTCGAAACGATGTTCAATTTAGGGACGTTTTCCGTGAAATTGATAAAAAATTCTCAAATGAGTCGGGGATTGCACACATCGTGGGAATGTTATTTTTCAGAACATATTTCTATTATCGAACAGTTTCCGGCACATCGCCCCCATTCGGAGACAGATAAAGGGAAAGAGGTTCAGTACAGTTCGTACCGCAAAAGGCGACATTCAATGGGCCCGTTAAAGAGGACAATCCTGCGTGATGCCTTGAGCCCGATACAGGGGGCAAGAGCGGCATTTCCGACGAGCAGGAATGCCGTATACCCATTGAAACGCCGCTTCAGCATATCGCCAATCTTTTTGTAGAGCGGTTTCAGCGCTTCTTCCTCTCCGAGCCTGACACCATAGGGAGGATTACAGAGAACGATTCCCGGAGAAGGGGGCGGGGAAACATCTCCAATGTCGCGGTTGCCGAAGGTCACGAATTGTGCGATACCCGCCCGCTCCGCGTTCCTGCGGGCATTCCGGATGGCCCCGCTCGAAGCGTCGGAGCCCAGAATCGACACGGGGAGCTCCGACAGTGCCTGCTCCCGTGCTTCACGGAAGATGTTCCGCCAGAGGGAGGCATCGTACGCCGGCCAACGCTGAAAACCGTATCCTGAGCGGATAAGTCCGGGCGGACGTCGGGATGCCTTGAGCGCGGCCTCGATGGGAATGGTTCCGGAACCGCACAGGGGATCTACAAGGGTGGACGTTCCGTCCCATCCCGACAGTTCGATGATGGCGGCGGCAAGGGTTTCCCGCAGAGGCGCCTCTTTCGTCTCCAGTCGATACCCGCGCTTGTCGAGTCCCGTGCCCGACGTGTCGAGGCTGACGGTGCAGCGGTTGCGCACCAGATGGACATTCACCAGCAGATCGGGGTCAACGGTATCCACATTCGGTCTGCGGCCATGGGAATCCCGAATCGAATCGACGATGGCGTCCTTGGTCTTGAGCGCGGTGAATCCGGAGTGGGTCATGGCGGAATCGCGCAGATTGCAGGAAACAGCGAGGGTCATATCCGGCGTCAGGAAGCGGGTCCAGGGAATGGAGCGCACCCCTTCGTACAGGGTTTCGGGGGAATCGCAGGGGAATTCAGCCACCGGCATCAGGATTCGCTGGGCGGTTCGCAGCCACAGGTTTGCCTTGTAGCAGGCTCCCAGATCCCCCCTGAATCGAACCCCGCCCTTTTCCAAACAGGGATCCGGAATACCGAGGGAGCGGATTTCATTGGCGAGAACCTCCTCAACCCCCTTTGCCGCTGTCGCGAAAAAACTCATCTCCATGGATTACGCCCGCCTTTCATCGCGGCGCCGCATGAAAAAAGGCCGCGCCTTCTGCTGCGACGCGGCCTTTTTTCATGAAACAAGCAACCTCTATTCAACGAAACTCTTCAACTTCTTGCTTCGGCTCGGGTGGCGCAGCTTGCGCAGGGCCTTGGCCTCGATCTGCCGGATCCTCTCCCGGGTAACTTCGAAGTTCTGTCCGACTTCCTCAAGGGTGTGATCGCTCTTTTCACCGATGCCGAAACGCATCCGCAGAACCTTTTCCTCGCGCGGCGTCAGGCTGGACAACACCCGGGCGGTCTGCTCCGACAGGTTGGCCTTGATAACGGCCTCCAGCGGAGAGACGACCCCCTTGTCCTCGATGAAGTCGCCGAGATGGGAGTCCTCTTCCTCTCCGATGGGTGTTTCCAGCGAGATGGGTTCCTTCGCTATCTTGAGTACCTTGCGGACCTTGTCGAGCGGGAGGCTCATCCGTTCGGCGATCTCTTCCGGCGACGGCTCACGCCCGATTTCCTGGACAAGCTGACGGCTTGTCCGGATAAGTTTATTGATGGTTTCTATCATGTGAACGGGAATCCGGATCGTCCTCGCCTGGTCGGCAATGGCGCGGGTAATCGCCTGCCGTATCCACCACGTGGCATAGGTGGAAAACTTGTAGCCCCGCTGGTATTCGAATTTGTCCACGGCCTTCATGAGGCCGATATTCCCTTCCTGAATCAGATCGAGAAACTGGAGGCCGCGGTTGGTGTATTTTTTCGCGATGGAGACGACAAGGCGCAGATTTGCCTCCACCAGCTCCGACTTCGCTTCCTTTGCCTTCCTCTCGCCCTCTTCAATCGCCTTGATTTCCTTTGCCAGCTCAACGGCCTGAAATCCTGACTCCTGCTCTATCTTTTCCAGCTTCCTCCGCACGGATTTCAGTTTTTTCTCAACCCTCTCGGCATTCTCCTCCGACGCGGAGACAGCGGCCAGAACCCGTGAGCGCGCTTCGTCACCGCCCGATGGCTCCTGACAGAGCTCCATCAGCTCTTCGAACGGAATACCCGTCTCCACGCTCAACTCGCGGATTTCCTCCGTTACCCGATCCACCTTTCCGGCGAGTTCCTTCAGGCGTTGGGCTATCCTTTCGATATGGCGGTCCTTGAGCCGCAGCGATTTCAGGAGCTCCGCGGTCTTCTCCCTCACCTCGTGCAGCTCCCGCACGATTCTTTCACGGTCGCCATCCGGAAGCGCGGGATCCGCAAGGGATGACGAATGGGCCTCCATGGTCGCGTCGCACGAGCGGATGACATTGATGATCTCCAGGAGTCGGGTCTTCTGGACATCCTCCTCGTCCTCTTCAAGCTCCTCCTCTTCCACTTCCTTGCTGATCTCGGCGGCGGATACCTGGAATTTTTCCAGCATGTCTCCCAGGGCGATGACTTCTTTCACGGTAATGGGGGTCGTATAGATTACGCGCGCCACGTCCCGATCTCCGTCCTCGATGCGTTTCGCAATCTCCACCTCGCCTTCGCGGGTGAGAAGGGAGACCGATCCCATCTCGCGCAGGTACATACGCACCGGATCGCTGGTGCGTCCGAGGACACCCGGCTCGAACTCGACCTCTTCCTGCTCGCCTTCCAGTTCCTCTTCGTCCTCAAGATCCAGTTTCACCTTGGGTATCTTGACTTTCTGGGCGGAGTCAACGACCTCTATATCCATCTCACCGAACATGCTCATGACATCATCAATCTGGTCCGAGGATACGATGTCGGGGGGGAGGAGATCGTTTACCTCATCGTAGGTAAGGAATCCTTTCTCTTTCCCCAGGTCGATCAAATGCTTGACCTCTTCCATGCTCTTTTTTGCCATCCGGTTCACCTCTTCATCAAAACAATCGGCGTGATTGTATTCTGTGTTCCACTCTGGTTACGTCAACTGGGATTTTTTCGCCCGAAGGGCATCTATCCTGTGCAATAATTCGAAATATGCGTCACTGTCGGGTTCCGTCCTCGCCAGTTCCATCGTCAACTCTTTTATCTCCCGCAAGGCGACTCGGTCGAGCGCGCGCCGACACTGTTCAAATGCCTTCCGAACATCTACTCCTTCCAGGTGACCTTCTTCCACAAACAGCGAAGCAAGTCGACTTCGCTCTTCCCTGGAATCAACGGCGTCGAGAATGTGCGACCAGTCAATCCGACTGTCCGCAGTCACACAGTCGATAATGCGGTCCGCCACCGCCAGAAGTTCTACACCGAAGATCCGCTCGGGACCGAAATCGACAATCATCCTAACAACTTCCGGATACTTGCCCATGAGACACAAAAGCATCTCTTCCGGGCCGGAACCGCTGCTGCGCCGCTCCCGGCGGCCGGAAAGAAGCGTCTGATTGGACGAACCCTTGCCAAGCTTCCGCCGGACGTCCTTTTCTTCCACCGCCAGAAAACGGGCGACCTCTCTCACATACAAGTCCCGTTCAACACTGTCGGCAATCTTGCGGAGGCGGGGCGTCAGTTCATCTATGACCGCAATCTTGCCGCCGACCCCTGCGATGTCGGTCTGCCGGCAGAGGTCCCTGAAGAAAAACTCGAAAATCGGCTGGGCATCGGCGACCGCACCGGCAAAGGATTCACTGCCGTATTTCTCAAGATAGGTGTCCGGGTCCTCTCCTTCCGGCATCCGGACAACACGCGCCGGGAAACTCTCTTCCAGAAACAGATCCATGGACCGCACCGTT
>CALABV010000060.1 GCA_937886325.1 uncultured Geobacter sp. | reverse complement strand
GGAGTAGTCCGTAGGGTCAGGATTTGAAGACTGGAACATTCATCAAGTCACGCCGCAGCTGTTCCATTTTATCGACAAGGTGGATATCTTTTTCCCGCCGTTTCTCAAGACGCCTCACTGCGCATGTCAGCGTAGAGGGATCTCGTCCTACGTGTCTAGCCAACTCCGTAAGTTTCCCACTGCTAAGTTCAAGCGTCGCCCACGCGGCAAGACTCCGAGCCTCTGATGCTAGGCGCTCCTGCCCCTGTGTTCTCAGTCTATCATCGCCGATGTCGTATAGCTTCTTCACGGCCGCAACGACGGCGTTCACATCCGGCTTGTGTTCCGGTATTGATTCAGCCTTCGCAAGAACGACATCTATGAAGCTGTCACATCCAAAGATGCGGCTGTCGGCATTCTTTTCTCCGTGAAACTCCTTCCGCCGACCCTCAGCCACTCTCTCCCCCACAAAATCCGCAAACTTCGCGCGAGCCTTTCCAACGTTCATGGAAAATTGCGAAAGGATCGAGCCGGTTTCGAGCCAGGATATGTTCTCTAAGCCAAGATATGCCCGGTGGCTGCTCCATCGGTGGTTCTCCGGCCGTTCAGAGATGCGTGCCCGCGCTGGATTCAGGTGGATATAGCTCGCCAGCTCCGCCAAGTACGCGTCAGCATCCACCATGACAGCCTTGTATCTCCCCTGAAAAACATGTCCGGACTTCTTGTGCCGCCAGTTGAACCATTGCGTGTATCGCAGAGATACGTTCTGCATGATCCTTGACAGGGGAATTTCGCCAACTTGAACCGCAAGGTGGACATGGTTCGTCATCAGACAAAAAGCGAGTATTCGGTGCCGGAATCGCTCGCGCGATTTCTGGAGTATCTCGTAGAAGCGATACCGGTCCTTGTCGTCGGAAAAAACATCTTGACGGGCATTACCGCGAAGGATTACGTGATAAATCGCCCCCGGCGAGTGAATACGAGGTTTGCGTGCCATGGCTAGAGAATATCACCCATCTTCAATTCTTCAAGACCTGACCCCGTTGATTCCATGCAGCAGCTCCGGCCATCCTGGCCCAAGCCCGAATATGCCAGCCAGCCCGTTCATGACTTTCCTGCCGAAGAGGACGATCATCAGCATCGCTACAAAACAAACGGTAAATACCTTGTCGGCAAATGGATTTTTCATAGTGGTTTTGTTGACTGTATTGTCGGTCATTGGAATACCTCCGTTTATCACTTAAATTTGGCAGCCTCTTTTTCTACTTCCGAAAGAGCTAAAGAAAGCGATTGTTCGTCTAATGAATCTGATAAAAGACGAATAAGAGATATATGTTTTTGAATATTTAGATGGTCGGAGGGGCTATTAATCAGCCTGTAATAATACAATATTCCACTTGATGCTATTATTCTTAGAATAGATTCCTTATCTGCATTACGAAGTATCTCTACGAAAGTATTTAATGTTATTGATGATGGTGTTGTATATTCCAAAGTAATAGCGGCTTGTTTTTTCAGCTCATCATTTTCGCAAGCAAAATCTTCAAGTATAATTTCCTGTAGAGTCAAATCATGTGTAATTTCCCAAAGTGCTGATGCAATAGAAAGATGGACTTTGCTTGGGGATGCCACTTTCGACAATAATAACCTCAACGTGCTCTCACTATTATTAGTTTTCAACTCCCCTAGGCCTTGAATTGCCGCTGTATCAAGCTGTATTGCATCTTTTATCAACATTTCCTCAGCTATGTCTAATTCCTTTGAAGTCAATCCTTTAAAGTGACTTGCATCATATCCATCACCTTTTTCTCGACCAGTTGCATGGTATTGCTTAAGAAATTTTTCGAAATCTTTGGACATATTATGGCTCCGGTAATATTTCAATGTTATATTCTGATATTCTGCCGGTGCTTTGACCTCTTATCAATTCTGGCAATTCATATGTTTTGTAAATATCTCCACCTCCCCTTGCTGCTTTCTCAGCTGTTTGCAAAACTGTCACTTTCCCTTCAAGCTGACCAGTATAATTCTCAGAAACCCCGCCCCATAACTCCTTTCCACCATTATCCCATGGCAATTTCTCATTTAGATATTCCCAGTTGTCTATGACCTTCCCGCCTTTGGTGCCTTCGAGGGTAAGGCCGCCGCGTTCTGCTGCGATTTCCGCGGCTGCGTCTTTGTTTCCAGACCATAAATAGCCCTTATCCTTCGGCACACCGCCCACATCAAGCCTGTCTTTTATTGCCGGAACATTTCCCTCATCTACATGGGGTTTCAATAAATTCCTGGCTCCTTCTAAATCACCTTTATCCGAAAGTCTCGATATGGCGTTTTTATCCCTTGGTATAGCATTTTCCGGATCAACTTCATTCAGGTATTTACGTGCCGCTTCGGTTTTCGCCATTTTCGGGCTCAAGCCGAGAAGGGTCATCCCGGCGACACCCTGAAACAGATCCCGATATCCCGGACCGAGGCGATCCCCCAAGTCTCCCAATGCCTCCATTCCCACCGTTATCCCACCCGCAGTTGCGGCAAATATGCCCAAAGCAGCGGCGCCGGCAGCGGCGGCCAGCACCGCTCCGCCCGCCAATGATGCCAGACCGAGAACTTCCAATCCGGTGTGTAACCAGCTTTCAATATCAAGAACAAAGCCCATTCGCGCGGTCGGGCCGCCTATAAAAGTATCAGGGCTGCCACTCTTGATATGCGCGCCGCAAGTCATTTTACTGGAAATACGCGAGGCATGTTTGTTGTTAATGAATACCGTTGCGCTGCCTTCGACAATTTTTACCGGAAAGGGCCAGTATGGATGACTGATGGGAAATCCTGAGCAGGAAGCGGCTACGTCTTCTCCGGCGCGCATTGCGTTGCGGTTGTTGATGAAGACATCCGGACTGCCCCGGATCAGTTTACCTGTGGCGGGTTCCGGAAGATTGAATATGGTGGATATTCCTTTCACGATCTGGAACGTTGACAAACCGCCATATGCAATTGCGCCGCCGATGATTACCGCGGCCAACCCGCCAGTTGCGGCAGTCGCGGCAACCACCGCCGCGCCAATTACAGCGCCGACTACCGCTCCGGCTATCATTGAAGCAACCCCGAAGCCGTGGGCTATTTCATCTCCAAGACGTGCTGCTGCTTGAGCATTCATTCGTATGACTCCACGTGGCGAGTGAGATTAATTAACGGGTCAAGGGTTTTCCGGTGATGAGGTTGTGTGTGAAGGGTCAGGGACGGTGACCGGCCGATAGGACCTGATGATCTCTTTCCATGCGGCAGCATGGTTAGAGGCGTCTTCCGGCGTTGTTGTAAGTGTGAGGATCAGAACTGAGCGGACGTTTTCGACAAACACCTGGCAAAGCATGAGGTCCAGGCCGTCACGGCTCCAGCTATAGCGAACCGACGACGCAGCATTTCCACGCAAGTCAAAATCTTCCCGGTGAAAAAACTTGAAGCCCGGAAGCTGTTTTTTGGCGGTTTCGATCTGGCCGGTTACATAGTCATGAAAGGAGGTCTTGCCCCGGCTTGTGTCCCGGCTGATAACGAGACTTGCTTCTCCGTGGTTTTCGTTTGCGGGAATTTTGAAGATGTTGATGGTCTGGTCACTCCAGCTATCTGGTATCTCCAGGTCGGCTTCTTGAATTCTGTAGGGAATCATGTTCTGGTTTCACCTTTCGTTTTGGTGTTTCGATGCATCTGTGCCCAAAGACGGTTGTCAGAATTTTTTCAGCACGTCGTTCCTGTTCACTTTCGGGCTACTTAGCAGACTTCTCAATTTTGCCAGCTCTTGTTCCGCTTCGATTTGCGCATCCGCAATTCCTGTTGTGTCGAGAAGTTTGCTTTTCGAGTTGTCCAGTTCCCGAGCAACCCTTTTTTGCGCTTCATTGATGACTGTGTTTTTCATCGATTCAGGGTTTTGCGCGATGGAGCCTATACGAGTCGCGTTGTCCATCAAGTTTCCGGGCGAGGATGTGGTTGTGGATGATACGAGGTCTCCGGCAGCCGGAGAACGTATTCCATTCAACGGCGGTGAAGAAGTCCTGGAGGAAACAAGATCGCCGAGTCCTGACACATTGTCCGAGACCGAACCTATCTTCCATACTTCGTCTATCGGCATATCATTCACCGGAGGACTTCCCGCCCAGCCACCGGACGGCACGTTACCTTTGAATTCATCCAAAGGGGGTGCTTCGTTCGATGCCACAGGGTCCTTTTTTTCCGCTTGTTCCGGTAGCTGAGGCGGAGAAGACGCCGCGGTCGATGATGGCTTTTTCGAGGGCGAGACTGAACCGCCGCTGCTGGAACCGCCTCCTTTGCCCGTGCAACCCGATACGGGCTTCTCAAGCGGCTCGGGAGCTTTGCTGCCATCATTGATGCTCACTATCGGACCGTTGATCTTGATACCTTCGGGGGTTATGACGATGGAACTCGCTCCTGAAACGATAGAGATATTATCATCGGCGCCGACAATGATTTCTTTTGCCTTTTCCGTCGATTTACCCTTGATGATGGTGAAACTGTCGCCGCCGACGGACAGGTCGCGGTTCTTGCCAATCACGGCGCCGCTGTCACCTCCAACGGTCAGACCCTTGCGGTTCTTGACCAGGATGTTCCAATCCTTCTCGCTCTGCAGATAGATCTCTTCCTTTCCCTTTGCGTCGTCAAAACGCAGTTCGTGGAAACCGTCACCTTTGTGTGTTTTTGTTTTGAAGCCGCTCTGGGTGATGCTTTTCTTCAGGCTGTTGATGGGCATGTTGTCGGAGTTGTAGACGCTGCCGGTGATGATGGGACGGTCGGGGTCGCCGTCAACAAAATCGACCAGGACTTCGTCTCCGATACGGGGGATGAATTGGCCACCTCGGCTCAACCCTCCCCAGGCCTGGCCGCATCTGATCCAGCAGGAACTCTTTTCGTCGCGTTTGCCTTCCCGGTCCCAATGAAACTGCACCCGTACCCTGCCATAATCGTCGGTGTGTATCTCTGCTCCCTTGGGACCGACCACGGTGGCGGTCTGGATGCCCTTGACGACCGGCTTGTACATGGTAAGGGGCGGTCGGAACGGAGTCGTGGCAGGTATGACGGTGAAGCTGTTGCCGTAATCAGCGCCGCCGCCCGCTTTTTCCTCCAGAGACTGGGGTTGGGAACCGGAATGGGCAACGCGGACAAGCAGGTAGTTATTGTTGAGACTCTTGGAATCGTGACCGGTAAGGGTAAAGGTGAAGCCCGGGGTGAGGCGGCAGGACGAACTCTTGCCATTTCCCAGTTTCTGTAAAGATGTCAGTTGTTCGATGCGAACCGATGCAAGAGTATTCCCGCGTTCTTGGTTTACGTGCAGTGCGGGATATTCATAGATCTCGAATTTGCCCTGACTCGGGCCGTTTCCCTTTGCTGTAAGGTCGAGAGGCGGATTCTTGAAGTTGAAGTTTCGGTGGGTGTATGCATCCGGTGTCTGGCGTTGGAAATAGGTGAATGCGCTGATACTCTCTTTCTCCGCTACAAGCCCGCCATGGGAGTTGCAGGCAATGAATTTGTTCCCTTGAATCGGAAGATGGACCGCGGGATTATCGCTCATGACCATGACGTGCTTGTCTTTGTAGTGTTCGAAGAAATAAAATATTCCTTCTTCCTCGAGAATCCGGGTGATGAAGTCAAGGTCGGTCTCCCCGTATTGCACGCAGAACTTACGCAGCCGGGTCTCGTCTACAAGGGCAAAGCGGTAGCGGTCTGAGTTTATCCCGCCATCCTCCAGAACCTGTTTGACGATTTCCTGGGCTTGCTTGCCCTGGAAGATACGAAAGTTTTTTCGCAAGGAGAGCTGCCAGAGGGTAGGGACTACATCCGCGGCATAGAGGTAAAAGCCGCCATTCCGGCCGGTGTATCGGAAACTTTGGACCACGCCGTGAACATAACGGTCACCGCCGCCAGAGAGAGGGTCGCTGTTGACGATGGTCAGCAGGGATTCCTTGCCGATGATGTTGTCGAATGATTTGATTTCCTGCTCAGTGGCCAGGGATAGCTGGGAGGCAAAGATATCGGAGATTTGTTCCGATACCCCGAAGTGAACAACCCGGGTTTCCAACGATATTCCAGATAATCTGAAGGTGAAATGTGCTTTGGATGCGGCGCTGTTAAACACGGCAACCTCCTTGTGAACTATTTTATTCGTGGCGGTGAAATTCTTCAGTCCAGCGGCTCACGGTCACCTGATATTCCTGCAGCGATTCGACAGGGTGTTCTCCCATATTCAGGGGGTGTGCTTCATAATTCCGTACATTAATATGAAGAGCAGCAGGCATAGTATGATCCCGTAGGTGACGAGGTTGGCTTTCCAACTCCACAACCTCACCTGTGACTTATCCAGTTTCCTTTTAACGTCAAAAGCCCACCTTTCGACAAACACGGAGATAAAAAAGAAAGGGATCAGAAGGATTATTCCCACAGACGGCACAACCCAATCAAAGGCATCAGATCGGAAGAGCGTCGTGTAGGGAAAGAGTGTAGATCTCGGTGGTC
>CALABV010000059.1 GCA_937886325.1 uncultured Geobacter sp. | reverse complement strand
TTTTTTTGACAAAAGCTTGACTCACACCTTTTCAAAATCCTGTCGCAAAGAGGGCTGTCGGGTTCCGGTACCCGGTCCAATGTCATCGATACCGCACATCGGATCCGCCGCAAACCGTTGTCATGACAGGCTTGGAGCCCTTGTGGCAGACAGATGACGAGGCATGTATTCCGCCGGAAATATTTCCTGGAGATGGCACATCGGTTGCAAATATAGGGTGACACGCAATAACTTTATGAAATGACAAGGAAAAAGTGATGGCATCTTCTTCCGCGGAAACACTGGAGCATCGATCCTCCCGGAACAACTCCGATATCTACATGGCAATTGCCCTCATCGGCATCCTTGCCCTGATGATTATTCCGCTCCCCGCATTTTTCCTGGACATTTTTCTTGCGGCAAACATCACCATCGCACTGGCAATCCTGCTGGTCGGCCTGTATACGACCCAGCCTCTCGATTTTTCCGTTTTCCCCTCGATTCTCCTGGTTACCACCCTGTTCCGCCTGGCCCTCAACATCGCCTCGACCCGCCTCATTCTCCTCCACGGGAGCGAAGGGGTGGAGGCCGCCGGGGCTGTCATCAAGGCATTCGGGCAGTTCGTGGTGGGCGGCAATTACATTGTAGGCGCCGTTATCTTCCTCATCCTCGTGATCATCAACTTCGTGGTAATCACCAAGGGCGCGGGACGCGTGGCCGAGGTCGCCGCGCGCTTTACCCTGGACGCCATGCCGGGCAAGCAGATGGCAATCGATGCCGACCTGTCATCAGGAATCATCAATGAAAAGGAAGCGCGGGCGCGACGCTCGAAAATAGCGAGGGAATCGGAATTCTACGGCTCCATGGACGGCGCCAGCAAGTTCGTGCGGGGAGACGCCATCGCTGCTGTTCTCATCATGCTGACCAACATTGTCGGCGGCTTCGTCATCGGTGTCTGGCAGAAGGGGATGCCCCTCGACGTCGCGCTTGCCAACTATACCCTCCTGACTATCGGCGAGGGGCTCGTGGCGCAGATACCGGCGCTGATCATCTCCACGGCAGCCGGCATCATCGTTACCCGTTCCGCTGACGAGAAAAACTTCGGCCATGAGATTACCGGCCAGTTTCTGAACTATCCCAAGGCATTCTATGTGTCGTCAGGGGTGCTTTTCTGTTTCGGCCTGATACCGGGGCTTCCCCATTTCGCGTTCTTCCTCCTTTCCGGCATTGCCTATCTGGGCGGCAGGCTGGCCCGCGAAAAGGCTGAGGTTGTTGAAGAGGGCGACGATATCCTTTCCGCCTCGGCCGGGGATGAGCATGCTGACCAGCTTACGGCCATCCGTCCCGTGGACCTCCTTGAGCTGGAGGTCGGGTATGGTCTCGTGCCGCTGGTTGACGCGGCGCAAAAGGGAGAGCTTCTGGAGAGGATTCGCTCCATGCGGAAGAACTTTGCCCAAAAGATGGGGTTTGTCGTTCCTCCCATCCACATCCATGACAACCTCCAGCTGAAACCCCATGAGTACTCCATCATCATCAAGGGCGCGAAGGTTGCCGGCGGGAATATGACCGGACAGTTCCTCGCCATGGATTCGGGCGCCGCGACGGGCGAGCTTGCGGGCGCAAAAACGACGGAGCCGGTGTTCGGCCTGCCCGCGGTCTGGATCAAGGCTGCGGAAAAGGAGCATGCGCAGGTCAGCGGGTATACGGTCGTGGATACCACGACAATCATGGCCACCCACATCAGCGAGATCATCAAGAAGCACGCCCATGAGCTGGTGGGAAGGCAGGAGATGCAGCAGCTTCTCGACAATCTCGCCGCAAGCTGCCCGAAGGTGGTAGACGAACTGGTGCCCGGTACCCTGAGCCTCGGCGCGGTTCTCAAGGTGGTGCACAACCTGCTCAAGGAAAATGTCTCCATTCGCGATCTGAGGACTATTCTCGAGATCCTGGCCGACTACGGCGGGGTCACCAAGGACCCGGAGATCCTCACCGAATTCGTTCGGCAGGGGCTCGGACGGTATCTCGTGGATCAGTACAAGCAGGACGATGATGTCCTTGCTCTCCTTACCTTGGACCGACAGGTAGAGGAAGTTATCGCCGAGTCGGTGCAGCCATCGGACCAGGGCGGCTACCTGGCAATCGAGCCGGGGCTTGCCCAGCGCATCCTCTCCTCGATTCGGGTGACGATGGACAGGTTCAACCAGACGGGAAGCCACCCGGTGCTCCTTGCTTCTCCATCGGTCCGGCGTCATGTCAAGAAGCTGACGGAAAGATTTCTGCCGAACCTTGCCGTCCTGTCTCACAATGAAATTCCACCGAATATAAAAATTCAATCTCTGGGAGTGGTGACCGTCGATGCAAACTAGAACCTTTCAAGCAGGAAATATGGCGGAAGCATTGCAGATGGTTAAGACCGAGCTGGGACCGGACGCCATGATTATTTCTTCCCGCAGAGAGAAGCGCAAAGGGATTCTGGGGCTGTTCAGCAAGCCTGTTTTCCGTGTTACCGCAACAACCGGCGCCCCGCCGACGCGACGGTATCCGGCTGTTCCGGAAGAGACAAGCCAGGAGAGCACGACCCTGGATGAGTTTCGAAAATCGATGCTGGAACCCCTGGTGCGGGAATTGCGGGAACTCCGCGAGCGGGTCGACGCCATTGCCGGTCAGGATGAAATCCGGCGGATAGAGACGGTCGAACGCCCTGTTCCGGCTGTCGTGGAAAAAGAGAACCTTGACCCCACTCGGGACTTTACCGTTTCAGACCTATCCCCGGACGCTCGCCGGGATCTGAAGAAGGCGCTCGTTGATTCCGTGATGACGGGAGAGGGGAATGCCGTTTCTCCCCTTCCTTTTCCCGTGGTACGTCCTGCTAAGGAAACACCACAAGAAGACGATGCACGATGTCTGGAAGCGGATGCGGGAGCCCTGGGCCGGATATCTTCCGCGCTTCACGATGCGGGAGTGGGAGAGGCCGCGATCGTTGCCCTTGTTCAGAAAGTAAAAACCATGGAAAGTCATGGGGATGTCGTTGCTGATCTCGGTAAGAGGTTGAAGGATGCGGTTGAGGCTACCGTGAAGTGCAGCGGTCCCATCAAGTTGAAAAAAGGCGGGCCGAGAATCGTCGCCCTTGTCGGCCCCACCGGCGTAGGAAAGACCACCACCATCGCCAAGCTCGCGGCGTACTACACTGTTTCAAGAAAGGCGAAGATAGCTCTGGTGACGATTGACACGTTCCGTGTCGGCGCCGTCGAACAGCTGAAGACCTACTCCCGGATCATGGGAGTGCCGCTGGAGGTGGCGTCAACGCGGAAGGAACTGGAAAAGGCCATCGCGCTTCATGAAGACAAGGATCTTATCCTTATCGACACCGTCGGCAGAAGCCCGAAGGACAGTGAAACGATAGAGAATCTGCGGGATCTGCTCCGGTCTGCTTCCACCATCGAGACCCACCTCTGCGTTGCGGCTACCACCCGCGAACGAGAGCTCCGCTCAATCGTCGACAGCTTCAGCGCACTGCCCATAAAGAGGCTTCTGTTCACCAAGCTGGACGAAAGCAGTTCGTTCGGATCGATTATCAATCTGCATCTCGAAAAGAAATTGCCCCTTTCCTACTTCACGAAAGGACAACGTGTTCCCGAGGACATCGAACCGGCCACCGGCGGAAAAGTGGCCGATCTCGTCCTGGGTGAAGGCTGAGCGAAACAGGGAAGCCTTTGAGTGTGATAACTATACCGAGTACCTGATTGTCATGGATTATGAAACGGAGTTGTTATGAATAATCTTGCGAAAGCATACGGAGCGGAGAGCCGGTTCAGCCCTTTCCAGAACAGGGATGAATTAATCATGTCACATCTTCCCCTGGTCAAATACCTGGTCGGCAGGATATCCGCGAAACTACCGCCGCACCTTGACCAGCAGGACCTGCTGAGCGTGGCTGTTGTCGGTCTTATCACGGCGGCGGAGCGTTTCGATCCCAACCGCGGCATCCAGTTCAAGACATTCGCCGAAAAACGCATCATGGGTTCGATCATGGACGAACTGCGCGCCCAGGATTGGCTTCCCAGGACACTGCGGGAGAAATACAAGCGGCTCGAACACGAGTTTGCTGTGCTCGAGCAGAAGTTGGGGCGAAACCCGAGCAGTGAAGAGGTGGCTGAGGCCATGGGCATGGATCTGGAAAAATACTTTCAGCTCATCGAGGAGGTGCACTCCCTGTCCTTCATGAGCCTGGATGATTTCCAGGAGGATGACGACGGCGGCACCTTCGGCTTCCTCAATTTTCTCTCCGACAATGGGACGGAAAATCCCCAGAACCAGATGATGGCGAAACAACTTCTCCAGTCCCTGGGTGAGGCTATCGAGACGCTTCCGGAAAAGGAGCGGATTGTCATCACCCTCTACTACTACGAGGAACTGAACCTGAAAGAGATAGGAGAGGTGCTGGGGCTTACCGAATCACGCATCTCCCAGCTGCACAGCCAGGCGGTCATTCGACTCAAGGTCAAGATGAAGAATCTGGCGGGGTAGGGGAAAGGGACAAAGGGACAGGATATGAACAGCGGGTTATATGCGGCGCTTTCAGGTGGGCTGGCTTCCATGAAACGCATGGATGTGCTGGCGAACAATCTGGCGAACAGCAATACAACCGGTTTCAAAAAAGGGTCGATTCAGTTCGAAAGCGTTCTTGCGGCGATTTCCGAGGGAAGTGATCAGAGCGGCTCCTCCGATGCCCCGGTGCTCGTGTCGGAACAGTACGGCATCGACTTCTCGCCCGGACCGGTAAATAAAACGGGAAATACATTGGACCTTGCCCTGGACGGGGACGGCTTTTTCGTGGTGAACACCCCGGAAGGCAAGGCGTATACGCGTCAGGGGAATTTCAGGCTTGACGCAAGCGGCAAGCTGGTGACCGCGGACGGCCGTGAAGTACTGGGCCGTGGAGCACCTATTGTCATCAACGGCAGCAGTGTTTCCTTTGATTCCCAGGGGAAGATATTCGTGGAGGGCATTGAGACGGGCGCCATCGATGTGGTCGATTTTCCGAAGCCCTATGACCTGAAGATGATTGGAGGCGGCCTGTTCATGCCCAATGAGGAGGGCGCCGCCGGCCAACCCGCCACGAAGACCTCCGTCATCCAGGGAAGCCTTGAGGCATCCAACGTCAACACCATCGAAGAAATGGTGCGGATCATCGAGACGACACGCGGGTACGAGGCGTGCCAGAAGGCGATCCAGAACTACGACACGCTCACCGGGAAAGCGGTGAACGAGCTTGGGAAGGTGTAAGAAATAGGGCAAAGGGCAAAGGGCAAA
>CALABV010000058.1 GCA_937886325.1 uncultured Geobacter sp. | reverse complement strand
CCGGCTACGATCTGGCACCCCCTCAGGGTGGCCAGGTGAGCGCTGACGCGATCGTCGATCAGCCCCGGGGGCGCCGTCACCGCAGCCGGGCCGTGTGGACCCGGCCGCCGGCCCATCGTCAGGCCATGGCCGCGCGCAGCATCCTCGCCGCGGCGACCATGGCGGTCAGCGACGGGATCACCTCTTCCCACTGGCGGGTCTTCAGGCCGCAGTCGGGATTGACCCACAGGCGTTCGACGGGAATCCGTTCGGCGGCTTTCTTCATCAGCTCGACCATATGCTCCTCGCTCGGGATGTTGGGCGAGTGGATGTCGTACACGCCCGGACCGATTTCGTTGGGATAGTTGAAGGCGTCGAAAGCGTCGAGCAGCTCCATGCGGGAACGGGATGTCTCGATGGTGATGACGTCGGCATCCATATCGGCAATGGACGCGATGATGTCGTTGAACTCCGAGTAACACATGTGGGTGTGGATCTGCGTTTCGTCGGCCACGCCGCCCACGGTGATGCGGAAGGATTCCACCGCCCAGTCAAGGTACTCCCACCACCGGGATTTTCGCAGCGGCAGGCCTTCGCGCAGCGCGGCCTCGTCGATCTGGATCACGCGCACACCGGCCTTTTCCAGGTCCAGCGCTTCCTCACGGATGGCCAGGGCCAGCTGCCGGCAGGTCACCGAGCGCGGCTGGTCGTCGCGCACGAAGGACCAGTTGAGGATGGTCACCGGACCGGTCAGCATGCCCTTCATGGGCTTGCCGGTCAGGGATTGAGCATAGGTAATCCATTCTACCGTCATGGCCCGCGGGCGGCTGATGTCGCCAAACAGGATGGGCGGCTTCACGCAGCGCGAGCCGTAGGACTGCACCCAGCCGAATTGGCTGAAGGCGTACCCCTCGAGCTGCTCGCCGAAATATTCAACCATGTCGTTGCGCTCCGGTTCGCCATGCACCAGCACATCCAGGCCGAGAGCTTCCTGCTCGCGCACGCAGCGCGCGATCTCGGCGCGCATGGTTTGCTTGTACGCTGCCTCATCGATTTTTCCGGCCTTGAACCGGCTGCGCGCCTGGCGGATCTCCGCCGTTTGCGGGAAGGAACCGATGGTGGTGGTAGGAAACTTGGGCAAGTTCAGCAATGGCGCCTGTTTGGCGGCTCGCTGGGGATAGGGGCTCAGGCGCCGGTCCATCCATGGCGTAATTCCCGCGAGGGCGGCCTTGACCGCCGGGTTGTTTACCCGCGGAGAGAGTCGGCGCGCCTCGATGGCGGCGCGATTGGCTTCCAGCTCGACTTTTACCGCTTCACGTCCCTGGTTCAGGGCGGCGCCAAGAGTGCGCAGTTCCTCCAGCTTCTGCCTCGCAAAGGCCAGCCATGATTTGATTTCTCCATCGAGCTTCTGTTCGCTCTCCAGGTCCACGGGTACATGCAGCAGAGAGCAGGAAGGCGCGATCCAGAGACGCTCGCCCAGCTTCCGGGCAACGGGTTCCAGCCAGTCGAGCACGGCGTTCAGATCGGTCTTCCAGATGTTGCGGCCGTTGATTACCCCCAGCGACACCACCCGGACGGCCGGCAGTTGACCAATCAGGGCATCAACCTCATGGCGCGCGTTGACGGCGTCGAGGTGCACGCCCTGCACCGGCAGACCGGCAACCAGCGGCAGATTTTCCATCAGCGGCCCGAAATAGGTGGCCAGCAGCAGCTTGACCGTCCCGGTGTTCAGGGTATGGTAAGCTGTTGCAAAGGCCTGCCGCCACTCGGCGTCGAGTTCGGCAACAAGGATGGGTTCGTCAATCTGGACCCATTCCACGCCCCACGCAGCCAGTGCGTTCAAAAGTTCGACATAGAACGGCAGCAGTCGCGGCAGCAACGCGAGCCTGTCAGAACCGTCCATGGCTTTGCCGATGACCAGATAGGTGACCGGACCGATGATTACCGGCTTTGCCTTGACGCCCCGGGACCCGGCTTCGTCCAGGTGCTCCAGCAGGCGGGAGGCATCCAGGCTGAACCGGGTGTCTGCGTTAAACTCGGGAACGATGTAGTGGTAGTTGGTATCGAACCACTTGGTCATTTCACCGGCGTCCACGCCTCGACAGCCTGCGAGGTCATCGGCCTCCGGGGCCGTGCGACCGCGGGCGACACGGAAATAGTTGTCCAGCGCATCGCCATGAAAAACGCGCACCCGCTCAGGCAGATTGCCCAGGGTGAAGCTCATGTCCAGCGCCTGATCGTAGAAAGCGAAGTCGCCGACGGGCGTCAGGTCCAGGGCCGCTTGATGCTGCCAGTGGCGCCTGCGCAGCTCAGCGCCCAGCGCTTTCAGTTCGTCGAGGGGTGACTGTCCCTTCCAGTAGGATTCGAGGGCGAATTTCAGTTCACGTTCGGCGCCGATGCGTGGGAAGCCGAGATTGTGTGTGTATGCCATGGGGTATCCTTTTCCTTGGTTTGAATGATGTCCCCAAAAAAATAACCGCTTGTATCCATGAAGACAAATGGTATATTTTCACATAATCATGAATTTTGCTCATAAGAAGGAAGCGCTGAATGGCAATCCTTGAACGTATCCACCTGGAGATCCTCCGCGCAGTCGACCGGCACGGCTCGCTGACGGCCGCCGCCGACACGCTGCACCTCACCCAATCCGCGTTAAGTCACAGCATCCGCAAACTGGAAGATCAACTCGGCGTGGCTGTCTGGCGCCGCGAGGGCCGCGGCCTGCATCCGACCCAGGCCGGGGAATACCTGCTGGCGGTAGCCAATCGTCTGACACCTCAATTCGCGCACGCCGAGGAGCGCCTCAGGCAGTTTGCCCAAGGGGAACGGGGCACACTGCGCATCGGCATGGAATGCCATCCCTGTTACCAGTGGCTGCTGAAGATCGCTGCGCCCTACCTGGCCGCATGGCCAGAGGTGGACCTTGATGTGATCCAGAAATTTCAGTTCGGCGGCATCGGCGCGCTGTTCGGCCACGAAATCGATTTGCTGGTGACGCCTGATCCGCTGTACAGAACCGGCCTGCTTTTCGAGCCGGTGTTCGACTACGAGCAGGTGCTGGTGGTCGGTCCGGGGCATCCGTTGCGGGATTCGAGCCATGTTCAGCCGGAGCAGCTCGCCGGAGAAATCCTTATCACCTATCCGGTAACAATCGACCGGCTTGATATATATACTCGATTCCTCACGCCCGCGGGAATCAGCCCCAAGCGGCACAAGCTGATCGAGACCACCGACATCATGCTGCAAATGGTGGCCAGCGGCCGTGGCGTCGCTGCCTTGCCGCGCTGGATTGTCGAAGAATACGCCGGCCAGTTTGCCGTTTTCCCGGTGCGCCTGGGCGCGGAGGGCATCGACAAACAGATATTTCTCGGTATCCGCGAAGCGGACGCCGACATAGACTATCTGCGCGCATTCCTGGCGCTGGCGCGCGCCCGCCGCGACAGCACGGAGCAGCGTCAGCAGGAGCGTTGAGGCCCCGCCGGATTTCCGGTTGCGTGTTCCGTTTCGACTTGCAAACGACGGTGTCGAACATCCATAGGGGGAAATGGAAGAAAAAAGGAGATAATGCGCCGCCGCCCTGAAACGTAGTTCCGATTCGCCGGTAATCGCGCCCGCCGGAAGCATTATCCGCCAGGCCGCCATTCCGAAATCAGGTGTGACTGGCGCCTCCGGCATCCACGCAGGCAAGGGCCATTTTCAAATCCGCCAGAAGCTGTTCAATCGGCTCGATCCCCGCGGAAAGACGGACCGTTTTTTTCTGACGCCAAAAATGGTTCTTCTCTCAGGCGGCAGGTACAGCATGGTCGTGAGATACGGAACGCAGATAAAGAACCCCGTGGCCCCAAGGCTCACGGCATGGCGAATCGTTCGGAGTGCGGCGACAAATCGCCGGGCGTCTTCTTCGCACTCGCCGACATCAAAGGCAAGCATGCCGCCGAAACCGCCGCGCATCTGCCCGGCCGCCATGGAATGGCCGGGATGACTCGCCAGGCCCGGATACACCATCCGCGAGATCTTCGGGTTGGATTCGAGAAACCCCGCCATCTGTTGGGCGTTTCGAGTCATCGCCGCGCTCCGGAGTTCAAAAGTTTTCAGACCCCGATCCGGCAGCAACGCGGAGTACGCGTCCAGAGTCGTTCCGATCGCCTGACGGGTAAACCACAACTTGTTGTAATGCTCTTTCAAGCAAGCGATGGCACCCGCCATGAGATCGTCATGCCCGCCAAGCGCCTTGGTGGCGCTGTGTACTTCCAGGTCGGCGACCAGTTCGGGGGGACTCTAGTGATAGGGAGTGGCAAAGGTGTTGTCCACAACCACCATTGCGCCGCATCGTCGGCATTGAGCCAGGTGATCTCTATGCCCATGCGTTCCAGGATGAGCGAAACCTTGTAATTGGCGCCGTAGGTATCGTGAAAGACAATGAAATGATCGTCCGCGTTCAGGTACGTCAGAAAAACCATTGTTCAGGCGGCCATGCCCGAAGCGCACACAATGCAATCTTCTGCCGGAAAAACCACCAGGGACTGTAGAGCGCAGGCACGATAAACATGGTATTCGGCCTGTTGCTGAAAGAAGCGAACCACCAGATATCACCAACAAAAGAGGTGGAGAACCCCTCCCACAGAGAATACCAGGGACAGGCAGGCAGATTTCTGGGACCATATTTCAGGGACATCGTAATAAAGGAGACAAATATCCCGGAATTCGGACCGCGCCCAATATCGGATGGAAAACGAGCTAGGCGACGTTGAGGTCTAATTCGTCAACCACTTCCTGAAACGGTGGGAGATAGACTACGTCATGTATGCCGACTCCATAGAAAACAACCAGGCCTATCTGAGTCATCTGCTGGAGAACCACCGCAATGATTACCGGGACAAACTGCAGCGTGGCGGGCTGCTCAAAAGGCTCGCCATCCTGGAAGAAGCCGGGAAGGATTGATTGGGCCGCGGGATAATCAGGGCCGGCTTACCGTGCCGGCAGCACGTTTCCCATTGAAGAACCGCAGCAGCCGCAGGCTGTTGAACACCACCAGCAGGCTCACCCCCATATCCGCGAACACCGCCATCCACAAGGTTGCCTGCCCCGCCAGCGCCAGACCGAAAAACAATGCCTTGGCGCCCAGCGCGAAGACCACGTTCTGGGTGATGATGCGCCAGGTCTCCCGGCTCAGACGGATGAAGTCCGGAATCTTGTTCAGGTCGTCGTCCATCAATGCCACGTCGGCGGTTTCCAGTGCCGTGTCTGAGCCGACCGCGCCCATGGCAAAGCCGATGTTCGCCTTGGCCAGGGCCGGGGCGTCATTAATCCCGTCGCCGACCATGCCCACGGCGCCGGACCGCTGTAGTTCGGTAATGGCATTCAGTTTATCGTCCGGCAGCAGGTTGCCCCGGGAGTCGTCGATCCCGGCGGCCGCGGCAATGACCCTGACCGACGTCTCGTTGTCGCCCGACAGCATCACGGCCCTGACGCCCAGTTCGTGCAGCGAGGCAATGGCCCGCCTGCCGGAATCCCTGATGACGTCCGCCACGCAGATCACGGCCAAGGGCCCGCCGGCTCTGGCCAGCACCACGCAGGTCTTTCCCTCCCGTTCGAGTCGGCTCAACTCCTGCTCAAGCGCGGGATCGCGGATTTCCAGATCCTCCAGCAGCCGCCGGTTGCCGAGGTAAAAGCTCTCCCCGTCAATATCTCCGGCCACTCCACGGCCGGGCATGTTCATGAAGTTGACCACGGAAAATATGGGCTCCCTGCCGGGGCCGGCATTCCAGTGCTCCACGATGGAGCGCGCAATCGGATGGCCGGCATGTTCCTCCAGGCTGGCGGCAATCCGGAGAACAGTACCGGCGTCTCCGTGCCCCAAGGGGATGATGTCGGTCACCACCGGCTTGCCCCGGGTCAGGGTTCCGGTCTTGTCCAGCGCCACGGAACGAAGCTTCCGTCCCCCTTCCAGGTACACGCCACCCTTCACAAGGATCCCGTGGTGGGCCGCGGCGGCAAGGCCGCTGACAACCGAGACCGGGATGGAGATCACCAGGGCGCACGGACAGGAGATGACCAGCAAGACCAGTGCCTTGTAGACCCAGTCGCTCCATGCCAGCCCCATGAACAGCGGTGGAATCACCGCCACCAGCAGGGCCACGGCCACCACTATCGGTGTGTACCGTCCGGCAAAGGCATCGACCAGCCGCTGGGCCGGCGCCCGCTGCGACTGGGCCTCCTGCACGGCGTGAATTATCCTTGCCAGGGTGGTGTGCTCGTAGTCGCCGGTCACCCTGAACTCGAACACGCCGTTTTCGTTAACCGTGCCGGCAAACACCGTATCCCCCTCAACCTTCTCCACCGGCAGGCTTTCCCCGGTAATGGGCGCCTGGTTGACACTCGAATATCCGGCCGTGACCACGCCGTCCAGCGGGACCCGCTCGCCCGGTCGTACCCGGCAGACCTGGCCAGGTCTGACCGCCGCCGCCTCCACCTCGCACCATTGACCGCTCTCCAGGCGGACCGTTGCGGTTTCCGGGGCTATGGCCATCAGCCCGCGGATGGCGGTGCGCGCCCGGTCCAGGGAGAGGGTCTCTATTTTCTCGGCAACAGCGAACAGCCAGATGACCACCGCCGCTTCCGGCCACTGACCGATGGCGATTGCGCCGATCACGGCGATGGACATGAGGAAGTTGATGTTGAGGGACAGGCTCTTCAGGGCGGTCCAGCCCCGCTTGAGGGTCGGCAGGCCCGCGGTGAGTATCGAAAGGATCACCAGGATGATGATGAGCGGTGAACTGTCGGCGCCGGTTACCCAGGAGATGATTTCCGATCCGACCGCCGCGACGCCGCTGATAGCCAGCAGCCACCATGAACCGAGTACAGAGTCGGGTGAGGGCTTTTCCTGTTTCCGGGGCCGGTCTCCGGCCAGTTCGCGGGGATGCATGTCGATTGCAGTGAGCTGGGCGATGATGCCGCCGGTATCAGCCAGACTGTGGTATATGGTCAACTCACGGTCGAGCGTGTTGAATTCAAGCCGGTGGATGCCTGACATGCTTTCCAAGGCATTCCTGATGATATGCTCCTCGGTCGGGCAGCACATATTCAGGATAAGGAACCGCGCCGTTTTGCTCCCCTCGGGGAGAGGAAGTTCGTGAAGCTTTGCGTCATGGCCGTGTTCGTGTCCATGGTTTTCCACGTGACAGCAGGAACAGGCCGATTCCAACGGGCTATCTGTTTCTGCGGCATGGTTTGCGGTGCTCATAGAGCCCCCTTTTCTTGCGACGCGGTAAGGTATTGCGACGCTGAGCGATGTTCTATAGAATTAGTATAGAACCTTGCAGCGGGTGTAAGGTCAAACGGTTTTTCGGAGGGGAAAAATGCTGATTGGAGAACTGGCCAAACACGCGGGATGTGATGCGGGAACAATACGCTTCTATGAGCGTGAAGGGCTGCTGGGGAAGCCTTACCGATCGGATTCCGGCTACAGGAAGTATACCGAAGCCCACCTTGCCCAGCTCAACTTTGTGCGGCACTGCCGTTCCCTGGGGATGACCCTGGCGGAAATCAAAGTCCTGCAAGGGTTTCAGGCCAATCCCCAGGAGCCCTGCGCCGGGATTAGTGAGTTGATTGACCGGCAGATCGCTCGGGTACGCCACCAGATCGAGGTGTTGCGCAGTCTGGGGGAACAGCTGGCCGCCCTGCGGGCCTGCTGCGACGACAGCCTCTCCGCCGGGCAGTGCGGGATACTGAAAGCGTTGACCTCCGCGGCCGAAAGTGGCGAGGGCACGTGACAGTCGGTTAACTTCTCGGTTTCATCCGTCTAGCCGTGACTGAAGAGGTCAAAGGGTATCATGGAAACTCCTTTTTTGCCGAGGTAACGCATGGGAAAGGGAAGACATCGGCAACCCTATCCGTCCACCTTCCCGCCTTCGTGTACACGGGTCAGAAACGCAGGGCGACACCGGCCAGCATGCTCACGTCGGTTTCGGGTTTGGTGAGACCCACCTTGACTCCCAGGTCCACATCGAGCCAGTCGGTCACTGAATATATAGAGCCGGCGATGCAGAACACCGGTGGCGTGTTGGAGGTCTTGTCCGGGTTAGTTTCCAACCCCACGTTGGCAGCCAGTTGCAATCCCTCCATCACCTCCGCCGTTCCTGCGAGGGAGGCGTGCCAGATGTCGCGCCGGTTGGCGTCCTTATCCTCTTCCAGCTTGAACGGGGTATGGGAGTAAGACAGGTTCAGATGCACGGCAAAAGGGTCGAATTCCTGAGTGGCGATCAGTGTGGCCCCGTAACCTACCTTGCCCGCGCCCAGACCTTTGTCCGTATTACCCGATGGGAAGCTGACCGCCGGCTTGAAGGCGAGGCTGAAACCGTCTTTTTCGAAAAAGCGCCACTTCAGCTCCAGAGACACATCGCCCAGACCGTCCGTATCGGCTGATACGAAGCCGTTCTCCTTCACCCGGCTCCATTCGTAAGGAACCGCCAGCACCAGGTCCACGCTGTCAATAAGGCCCGCGGAAAACACTGTTTCCAGCGATCCGCTGTTTTCCTTGGACCTGACGGCCAGTTCGCTTTCGCTGTCATGTCCGTATTCGCCGTTCACCTCAACCTGAAATTTACCCCTTCCCTGGGTCCCGGTGTCGTCGGTAATCAGCGGATGGGCGCCGAATGCCGACCCCGCCGCCAGCATGACAAGCGCAACTACAGGCACAATTCTTCTCATAACATTACGCATTTTTACTTCCTCCCTTTGATGATGTTGAGACAGCCCAGGCACTCCCTGAGCGTGCATATCCCGCATGAATGATGCATGAACACCGGTATGTCGTTGGACCGCGCCATGTTCACCGCCTGCTTCTTCACCTGATGCGATACTTTGTTGGTGAAGATGACCATGGCGTCCACGTTGCGGATCTTGGAGGAGATCCCTGCCTCGGTCCTGGTGAAGACCCTGAGGTCGATGCCCAATTTTGCAGCTTCCTCAAGGTACTGCCGTTCAAGACGATCCATCCCGCCTATCAGCGCGACGCACATATCGCCGGCCCTCCTTATTAGTTTTGATTTTCGATTTCAATTAAGTGACAAAAAAATGCCGTCTTTCTGTAATAACCCATTACCGGCCGGACAAACGAGGCATTCCCGGTCGTCGGGATACCGGTTGGCGATGTCCATCCAGACAGGCTTGCGGTAACCAATGATTTTTCCCTGTAACGGACAAGTAATCATTACGCCGCCTTTTTGGAAATTGAATTTCGTTTTCAATACACCGACATGGCTTTCCCTGTCAAGAAATTATTTCCCACACCCCAAAAAAAGAAAGGACGCCGACAAAATCAACGACCTTTGACTCCTTCAACAATACCTGAAAGAGCTTCCTTTCAGACTCACCGTAGCGGATAGTCAGAAAGTCTCACAAACCGGAAACCCATCTTTTTCAGAAGCGGCACAGCCGCCATGACCCCCACCCCAGTTCCGCTCTCCGGATGGTTCATGTGGAGTATCACGATGGAACCGGGAGAGGACTTCAGCAACGCCGCGGTCACCTTCTCCGCGGAATAAGTCGCTCCGGCGTCACCGAGCACGGAGAAGCCTATCACCTGGTGGCCGAGTCGTTCCGCAACCTGCACGGCAATCTCGTCGTAAAAGGCGGTGCCGGAACGATAGTAGACAGGTCGCTTGCCGGTCAGCTTTTCAATCTTCTCGGCATTCAGCTCAATCTCGTCAACCAGCTCTCCCACATCCCTGGTGCCGTTGATCCCGTAGACCGATTTTCCGTTCACGGACGCCGGCTTGTGGAGCAGGCCGTGATTGGCGATGGTGAACAGGGGGTTCCTCGCCAGGTGCAGGAACAGATCCGGGTTGGCGTCTATCCAGCGGGCATTGATGAACAGCGTCGCCGGAACTTTTTCTTTATCCAGGAAACGGATGAGTTCCGCGTCAATTCCCTTCCCCGACGCGCTGCCGCATGCATCCAGGGTAAACGCCACAACCTTGTCTTTCGTTGCAAGGGAGCTCTTCACCCCGGTAACCGTCTCTCCCCATTCCTTGGGCTCCCGGCCGGAATAGGCGGCAACGATCTCTTTCTTCACTGTCGAATATCCACCTTCCGCGGATGAATCAGCCTGCACGTTCCGCACTTCCGTGACGGAAAGCAGCGCGAAAACCGCTGCCAATACGAAGCGAACCATAATTATCCCCTCTTTCACACTATCCCCTTTCACCTGAAACAGCCCGGCTACTATAGGTAATTTCCGCATTCAACACAAGACTCGTCTGAAAAAAAGCCCCCCGATACGTCAACCGGGGGGCTTTTCCTTTTCAATACACTTCGTGCATGGAATCAAAACTGCGTCACGCCAGGGATCCTTCGAAAACCATCTCCACCACGCCGCCGAGAGCATCCCCATCGTAGAAGGGAACGTTCACGATGGTTAATGTTCCTTCCGGGCCGTCCATGGTCAAATAGTTTATCTTGCTCTTTTTGTCGGCAAAAGCCTGATAGATGCTTTTCATCTTGACCATGGTTTCCGGTTTATGACAGGCCGCCATGTTCTTGCCGACTTCCAGTCCGGCAATTTTCAACTCATCAAAAAGCGTATAGGCCCTTTGATTGGCGTAGGTCACGTTGAAATCAGGGTCGGATACAATTACCGCGGTGTTCAGATTCTCCCATACCTTGTTTACATCGCCCATTCTTCTCTCCTCCCATGGTTAATTGTGAAAAACAAAATACGGCGCCTCAACTCGTCGAACATCGGTAGAGGACTGCCTTACGCATCAACATACTTCTCTTGAATGCCATTGCACACAGCCCGCACCTGGTGCAAGGAGATTTAGGAAGAAAGAATGCAAAACGTCGTTTGACTTTTAATGAATAACCGTCGCCCTGTCAACAGATATTTCAAAATCATTATCCCAAGCTAATAGTCAGGTGAGTCATCCGCAATGAACAAAGGATGATCTGAACCGGCGAATCTGAGCACCGGTACCGTCAAGTATTATTTTACTTGTACGGAACAAACTTCGATCTCTCGGCGCCGCATTTCATGCACCTCTTTGGCGGTTCCGGATCGTCATGTACGTATCCGCAAACTACACACATCCATTTTTCAGCCTTTTGCATGATGCTCACCTCCTGTCTTTGCCCATTTTGGGGAGCACAAGATTGCTTTCCCCCTCCAAACGAAGGGGGAAAGCATGCCGATAACTCCTATCCCTTTACCCGAGTATTGCCTTCAGGTCCTCATCCGGCGTGGAGATGGGGGCGATTTTGAAGTTTTCCACCAGGAAGTTGAGGACGTTGGGGGAGATGAAGGCCGGGAGGCTCGGTCCCAGCTTGATGTTCTTGATGCCCAGGTGGAGCAGG
>CALABV010000057.1 GCA_937886325.1 uncultured Geobacter sp. | reverse complement strand
TCATGGCCGCCTTCCTTTCCGCCCAGACCCTCTGCCCGGAAGGTGAATCGGACGAGGTGCTCCACGACAGACTGGAAGAGCAGAGCCACCGCTTTGCCCACGGCGTCACCGAGAACCTCCAGTACGCGGTACGTGAAGCAATTGAACTTCTGGCCAACGAGTGGGTGGACGATCGCCGTCGCCGCGGGCTCAGTTTCCGGCAACTCCGTCTCCATGAGGCATTCCCTGACGGCTCGCAGGATGTGACCGCTGAGATCCTTCGCCATGAGGCATTGGTCTTCGTTTATAGGCTCCTGTTCTGCCTATACGCCGAGGCCCGCGGCGGGGAATTGGGCATTCTTCCCATCACCGACGACATCTACCGTCTGGGCTACAGCCTGGAAACCCTTCGCGATTTGGAGCAGGTCCCTCTCACACCCGCCACCGAGGAAGGGACCTTTTTCCACGAGAGCCTGAAACAGCTCTTCAAGATTATCCATGAGGGCTTCAGCCCGGCGGAAGAGGCTCCGCCGCAGATGTCCTTTGCCTACAACGGCCCAGCCCGGGCCTTCAGTGTTAAACCGCTTACCGCCACCCTGTTCGCGCCGGACAGTACCCCGCTCCTCGACCGTGCCCGCCTCTCCAACCGTATCCTGCAGCAGGTCATTCTCAAGCTCTCCCTCAGTGTGGATGACAACTCCCGGAGCATCGGGCGGGTCAACTACGCGGAGCTGGGAATCAACCAGTTGGGCGCGGTCTACGAAGGGCTCCTTTCCTACAAGGGGATGTTCGCGGACCGTGACCTGATCCATGTTAAGGCCCCCGGCAACAGTTTCCGCGACAAGAAGACCGCTACCTGGTTCGTTCCCAAAGAGCGGCTGGAGGAGTTCATCGCCGTGGGCGACGACGTGGTGGAGCGTACCCGGGAGGGAAAGCCACGCATCTACAAGGAAGGCGCCTTCATCCTGCACCTGAACGGCATCGACCGGGAACAGAGCGCATCCTATTACACTCCGGAAGTCCTTACCCGCTGTCTCGTGGAGGAGGCGCTTCGGGAACTGCTCAAGGATTTCAAGCCGAAAGATGCCGACCGTATACTGGAACTGAAGCTCTGCGAGCCCGCCATGGGGAGTGGGGCGTTCCTTCTGGAGGCTACCGAGCAGTTGGCGAAGCGCTACCTCGAGTTGAAGCAGGTGCAAACGGGAATAGCCATCGACCCGGGCCGTTATCTGGATGAACTACGACGGGTGAAGCATTTTATTGCCACTCGTAACGTTTATGGTGTGGACCTGAATCCGACCGCCGTGGAACTGGGAGCGTTGTCACTATGGCTCGGCACCATCCACCGATTGCTGGTGAAGGAAGGGGAGAATGGTGATGCCGACAAGTTCCAGGCAGGCGCAACCCCCTGGTTCGGCCTCCGTCTCCGCTGCGGCAACAGCCTTATTGGCGCCCGGCGGGCTGTGTGGACCAAGGCCCAGCTCACCTCCGGCAAGCACTACGGCAGCAACAGTGAAGTGCCGCGACTTCTGAAACCTGGGGAGAAGCGGGCGAAGGACGAGATTTACCACTTCCTGGTATTCGACGAGGAGATGGTGCCGACCCAGCAGGACAAGCTCATGCGCAGCCTCTGGCCGGAACGCTGCGGTACCGCGAAAAACTGGCTGAATAAGCAGGTCAAGACCAAGTGGGAACAGCATGAGGTGAAGGAGGCCCTGGCGATTTGCGACCTGATCGACCGACATTGGGAAGACTATGCCAAGGAGCGGGCCGAGGCCCTGCAGCAGACCGCCTGCACGGCCACCGTGTGGCCGGCATCGGCCGACAATGCCGAGTCCCTGTCTGCCGGGCCATCACTGGCTGATCAGGAGCGGGTCAAGGCCGAACTGGAGTCGTCCAGCAACAGTTTTCAGCGGCTGAAACTGCTCATGGATGCCTGGTGCGCCCTCTGGTTCTGGCCGTTGGAAAAGGTGAGGGAGCTTCCATCCAGGGCGGCATTCCTTGCGGCTGCTTCATTGCTGTTGGGGGAATACCCTCCTCCGGTCTCGGCCAGACCGATGCTCTCCATAAGCCTCGGATTTGATGTCGACGCATTGATTGCCTTGATGGGTGATTCCGTTCCGGACTCCGACCAGTTGACGGATGCGGTTCAATGGTTCGGGATCTCACAGAACTTGGCTACTGAGCAGCATTTCCACCACTGGGAACTGGTCTTTACCGAGGTATTGGGGCCGACTGCCGCGCACAAGGGCTTTGACCTGATTATGGGGAACCCGCCATGGATCAAGGCGGAGTGGCAAGAAGCGGCGGTGCTTGGGGAATTGGAGCCGCTTCTGGGGGTAAAACAGGCAGCCAGCGCCGAGTTCAATAAGAAGCGGCCGGAGTTGATTGCTACAGAGGAGAGCAGCGCGTTCTTTGCCGACCAGTTCCGACAGAGCGACGGCATTGTTACTTTTCTCAACTCCAAACGACTTTATTTTGAATTGGGCGGCGTTCAGACCAATCTCTATAAAAACTTTATTGTTCGGTCGTGGTCGCTAACTAATGAAGTTGGGGTGTTTGGACTACTTCATCCAGAAGGTGTTTTCGATGACCCACGAGGTGGTATTTTAAGGACTTATCTTTATGGTAAGTTGAAGTGCCACTATCAATTTCAAAATGCCTTTAACCTTTTTGCTGATGTAGCTCATAGGGAAAGATTTAGCATTAATGTTTACAAGAACACTAATAACAATCGAGAAGTGAGTTTTGTTAGTATAGCTAATCTGTTTAGTGTAAGTACAATATTAAAATCATTCTCCCATAATGGGTCTGGACCGTGTTATGGTCTCAAAAATAACAATGATGAATGGAATCTTGATGGCCACAAAAATCGAATCATTATCATTGGCCTTAAAGAATTGAGTGTTTTTTCCATGTTGTATGATGATCCAGGGACAAAACCTATGAATGCAAGACTTCCTTCCGTTCATTCTATAGATATATTAAAGGTTCTATCAAAAATAGCCAAGTATGGCAAATATTGCATAGAAATCAGTAATAAATACTATGGAACTGAAATGTGGCATGAAACAAACGCTCAAACTGATGGTATCATTAAAAGAAAAACTTGCTTCGTAGATGCACTGTCTGAATTCATATATTCTGGCCCACATGTATATGTTGCTAACCCATTATATAAGACTCCAAGAAAAATATGTCGTGAGAAAGCAGATTACGATGTAATTGATTTACATAATATATCCGACGTATACATACAGCGAACAAACTATTTGCCAGTCGATAAATGCATATTTGATGATATAACAGAGCTTCCTTTCGAAAAAAGAAAAAAAATGACTGATAAGTTTAGATTACTTTGCAGAAAAATGTTGCCTCCACCTAATGAAAGGACTTTGTCCGCTTGTATTATTCCACCTAGTACATCTCATAATTCAGGATGTTACAGCGTAACATTTAAAGATAATAAAGAATTACTGTCGGTTTCAGCTTCACTAGTCTCATTACCATTTGATTTCTTTGTAAAAACAACAAGTAAAACGAATTTCACTGATGATCTGTTCAGGCAGTTGCCACTCCTCAATTCGAATATTGCCTTAATTTCTCGAATATTATTGCTTAGCTGCCTCACCACCCATTACACGGAACTCTGGGAAGAATGCTGGGACAAGGTATTCAAACACGAACGCTGGGCCAAAAACGACCCCAGGCTGGACAACGGTAAATTCACCAAACTAACCCCCAAATGGCAACGAAACTGCGCCTTACGAACCGACTACGAGCGACGGCAGGCTCTAGTGGAGATTGACGTGCTAGCAGCAATGGCTTTGGGACTGACCCTGGATGAGCTTTGCACAATTTACCGCATCCAATTCCCGGTGCTGCGGCAGAACGAAAAGGATACCTGGTACGACCAGAACGGCCGCATAGTTTTTACCTGCAGCAAGGGCCTCCCCGGCGTTGGTTTCTCCCGCAACGAGTGGAACGAGATTAAAGACTTCCCTGCCGGCCAAACCGTCCAGCGCACCATCACTGACGACACCATGCCCGGCGGCCCCCGCCAGCGCATCATCACCTACCACGCCCCCTTCGACAAGTGCGACCGCGAAGACGACTACGCTACTGTTTGGGCGGAATTTGAGAGGAGGGGGTAAAGTGACCTCAAAACGACTCAACCCGAACCGAAAGCCATTCCCAAGGGCTTACCTCATCGAGACTTATGTGACCGATGCCAAGGTTCATCCATTGGTCCGCGAAGCTAAAGAGCCTTATTACAGGAGAAAAAATCCGAAGGGGTTTCGCCACGACTTGGGTGCCCTTGATATTTTCCTCGACAATTTCGGCGTTCTCATCGCAGAGCAAATTCTCCCACCACATGTTCCAGAAGAGGTTACGAAGCATTATTTCAGGGAGTTGATGCAATTACTGCATTATCGATGGGACCTGTTGGGGCATCAAGTAATACAGAAAGAGCCATGGTGGGGAAAACATTTCAACAGTGCGGAACGCCGGGCAAATGCGGGCGAACCGCGTGGGCTGCTTCGTTTCATAGGGGATGAAGATTGGTCGCGGATGCGCTCCACCGAAATCAGTTGTCCTCATAATCACCTTCAAGATCCGTTGCAACAGGGATTTTTTGAAGAAGAGCTCGCTGTGTTGTTCGATGAACATGGCTTCCACTGGCCCTTTGAACAATTGACGGGCTCTCCAGATAGGGTAACCCCCGGGTTTTTATACGACGACTGGGATTACGATGACTTGATCCCTCCTGGTTATTACGAAAGGTCTCTTCAGGAATGTGCACCGTCGACATTAGACTTCCAGCATGATGTCGAATTGGGCGGTGTCATTCTCCCTCCTGAATTCCCGCCCAAAGTCCAGGAAGTACGGATTCTTCATCCACGGCATGCTACACCGGACCTTGCGCTTCGGGTGGGTCGAGATAAAAAGTCGATACAGCTTTTTTCTGATGTTGTACGGGATCAGCAGGATTTAGGTACATGCGTTTCCCATGCGGTCTGCGTCGGTTTGGATATTATTGCAAGGCGATCTGGAAATAAGAGGAAGGTACGGTTCAGCCCAGCCTGGCTCCATTGCGCATCTGGTGATCAAGTTGAGGAAGGACGTCGCCTGAGTGATGCAGTGGCAGTGATTCAGCAAGGTCTACCATGCGAGGAGCGTACATTCCCATACGAGGCTAGTGAACTGAGGAAGCTCAATTGTAACGGCAGGACATGGGAAACGAAAGAAATGATGAGAAGCAGCCAGCAATTGACTTCAAGCTATGGTCCTCCACTGGTACGAAGACTGGACTGCTCAGACATCAACCTTATCAAGACTCATCTTGCCGCAGGCTGGGTCGTGGTGGTCACCACCATGCTGACAAAAGAATTCTGCGGCTACGGCTTTCAAGAATATGGCCTGCCACTCTGTCCACTAAAGGGGCAATATCATCTTCCGACTGGACATGCCTGGCTGCTGGTTGGCTACGAACATGCTGACGGCAATGACAAGTGGAAATATCAGGGGCGTTTTCTAGCCTTGAACTCCTGGGGTCAAACATTCCCCAGAACTCCCGGCCTTGGCAGAGGTATTTGTACTTTACCATTTGCCATGTTCCTTACTGAAGGGCTGGAGGCATTCGCATTGCGTTTTTAGAAGTAAGATTGGTCGATTTTCAGAATATGATGAAAATGTGAAGATGGTATTGATTGCGCAAGAGAATACGACTGAACTACCAAGAAGCAGGTTTATGAATTGTTGTTCCGGGGATCGGATCGGGGAATTGCGATGTCTTCAAGTGATTATAGTGAATGTGGCGAACTGATGAGGCGACGTTCTGAAGGTGCTGAGATGCGCCGAAACGCGAAGGGCAAAGGAGGACCACCGATTTGTTGAGTTCCTGCGTAACTATGCGAATCGGTTCCGCTAGGTCTGTGTCATTTGAGATGACAGCCGCCGCATCGAAACGACCGGCCCAGGCATCATTGACGAGGTGGCATGCCAGGTTAACGTCGGACCCTTTTTCTTCCATCCAGTGTACGTTCGCCTTGATGGAGTCGTTGTTGGGTGCGGGAACTGTTCTGCTGCCACCGTTGTTGTTTCCCGATGTATATGAACCGATAGTCAAGACTTCATCCCTGCTATTGGCATGTGATGAATCCGCCTGTATTTCATATTCTCCTGCGGGGAATTGGACATATGTTCCTGCCAAATCGATGGCTCGATCCGCTGCCGGCAAGTTCATCAGGGGGCGCCAGACGGTCTTTGCCAAAAATTTCCCGAAATAAAGCTCTACGCCGGGAACTGTTTGCAGCGCCTTGAAGTAGATATGCTGCCGCCGAGGCTGATCTGAATCGGCAGCACCGGAAACACGGGCTGTGTAGTATTTTATCTTGTTAACCAGGTAGGGAGTTGAGAGAACTTTCTCTGCCAACGCTTTAACATTCAGCCATTTGCAATTGTAGTTTCGAATGGCGTAATACAGGTTAAAGCCATCGATGTAGACGGTGGTTCTCATGGAGATGGGACCTCCCGAATAGCAAAAAGCCGCACCCGGGGGGCACGGCCTTTGAGCCGACAGCACGCTGTCGGCGGGTATATGATATAGCGTATAACAGATCGAACGAAATTCAACAAGATTTTTTTCATCCTTCAATCAAGAATTTTACAGAGTCGTTTTGCATAACCGAAAGGAGTGCTGAATCGCCCATGCTCCCCGCTCATCTGGCTGAAAACATCCGCAAACAGGTTCTCTTCTACCTGCAATCGACCTTCGACTTTAGCGATAAGAGGACCGGTGAAGCATTCCTGGAATTTCTGGAAAACCCCGATTCGGGCATCTTCAAGGGGCCATGGGCACAATTGCGTCGGCCGTTCCGGCCCGCGGACAAGGACGCCCCCAGCCCCTTCGACATAACAAAACCCTTCGACCCCTACATCCATCAGCTCCGTGCCTGGAACCGACTCACCAGCAAGGACCACAAGCCTGAACATACCATCGTCACCACCGGAACCGGCTCCGGCAAAACGGAGTGCTTCCTCTACCCGATCCTTGACCACTGTCTTCGCGAAAGGAAAAAGGGCCAAAAAGGGATCAAGGCAATTATCCTCTACCCTATGAATGCACTGGCGTCGGACCAGGAACGCCGCTTCGCCCAGGCGGTCTGGCGGGATCCTCAACTGAAGGGGGCCGGTATTCGTGTGGGAAACTACACTGGGCGCTTCGACCCGTCGGATCCCGGCGCCGGCAAGGATAGTGGCGCCAAGGAGATGGGCAAGGACCATGGCATCACCAACCATGGGGTCCAGCAAGAAAACCCGCCCGATATTCTCCTCACCAACTACAAGATGCTCGACTTCCTGCTGATGCGGCCACAGGACCAGAACCTGTGGCGCTTCAACGAGCCGGGCGTGATGCATTATCTGGTCCTGGACGAATTGCACACCTATGACGGCGCCCAAGGCTCGGACGTGGCGTGCCTCATTCGCAGGCTGAAGGAAAGGCTTGCCATTACCCGTGGAGGACTATGCGTTGTCGGCACCAGCGCCACGCTGGATAATCGTTGCGCGGTCACGGACAAGACAGCCGGTACCGGTCCGGGCACTGCCGACACTGCTGAAACCGCAAAGGACAAGCTGGCGGATTTCGCCGGAAAGCTATTCGAGGAGGACATTCCCGTAGAAGCGGTCATCACCGAAGACCGCCTGGAGGTGGAAGAAATCGTCCATCCGGACCCACTGGACATTCCCCTCCCGGCTCCTGACGACTGCCGTCCGGCTGATGATGACACCGCCGATTCCTATGCCCGGCGTCAGTCAACCGTGTGGGGCGGCCCAACCTTTTCCTGCCAGGATGATTCCGAAGAAAAAGAGCGGAATAAGGCCGAGATTGCCTGGGCCTTGGACCTGGGCGCCTGGCTGAAGCGGGTCAAGCTCTTTCGCTATATCCTTGATACGGCGTACAGGGCGGAGTTGAACCGGGAGGACCCCCTGCTCTGGGGAAGATACATCGAACGCGTTTCGGTGCAGGATCTGGGATTCGCATCATATGATGAGACTGACCGCAGTGTAATTCTGGGTTCCTTTTTCGCCTTGATCGCAAGCGCAATGGAGATGCGGGGAGGAAAGGCGTTCCCGCTCCTTCCGACACAGGTCCAGATCTGGCTGCGGGAATTGACCCGCGTCGGCCGCGTTGTCTCACAAGAGGCGGACTTTGCCTGGCTTGACGAGCCTCGCCCCGGTACGCGCTGCCTGCCCGCCTTCCATTGCAGCGAATGCGGCGAGTCGGGCTGGATCTCCGTGCACGATCCGGCTAAGGATGCCCTGATAGGTTCTCAAGGGGTAACCGGATATCAACTCCTGGATACCCCACGAAAGATCTACGAGAACTGGTTTCATGCCGGCAAGGAGCGCAAGTCCCCCTATGCCGTGGTCATAAGTCCGTGGACCGCTCGCGATGAGACCAGGGAGAAGCAGAAAACGATGGAGTTCGTCCAGCACTACCTCTGTTCCTCCAGTCTGGTGCTCAGGGAGGGTGACGGTCCCTGTCCCCTTACCGGAGAGAGTGAGCGTTTCCGGGTCAAGGTCAGCTGGGAGAAGAGACAAACGGAGAAGTACGGACTGGTGGGCGACCAGGGGTGCCCGCACTGCGGCTCCAAGGTCGGCGTCATGTTCATCGGCTGCCAGTCAGCCACCCTTTCCAGCCTCATCATCGACGAGATGTTCGGCTCCTCCCTGAACAGCGACCCCAAGCTCCTGGCGTTCACGGACAGTGTGCAGGACGCCTCACACCGGGCCGGCTTCTTCTCCTCCCGCACCTATAACTTCACCTTCCGCACCGCGCTGCAGCATGTCATCGACGAGGCCGGCGAAGCGGGACTTCCTTTTAACGAGGCAACAGCACGGCTCCTTGAGTACTGGTCCCAACCCGTTCCCGGCCGACCAGGGTCCGTAAAGGAAGTGATGGCTGTCCTCATGCCGCCAGACCTGCGGGAGTACTCCCCATGGCTCGATTTCCGCAACAATCAGGGAAACGAGACCCCGCCTCAGAAGCTGGACAATGAGATAAGGAATCGCATCGCCTGGGAGGTTACCAGGGAATTCGGTTTCATGCAGACCCATGGCCGTACCATGGAACCGAGCGGGTGCTCTTCCCTGGGATGGGATGAGGATGTTGTCGATGCGACCATCAACCGCCTGCTGGAGCGGCTGCCCGGAATAAGCCAGGAACTTGCCGGGCTTCCCGCCCGGGCACTTAAACTCTGGATCTTCGGCATACTCCACCGTTACCGTGAACGGGGGGCTCTGGGTCACTTCTATCTGGTCCCATATGCGCGCAACGGCATGTGGGGGAAGCGCCCCTTTGGAAGGACTCTCCCGGAACGGGAGACCTATCCGTCCGCGATCCGCTACCGGCCAAGGCTGATCACTACTCACGCCCAGAGGGAACACGAGAATGTCCTTTCTCCGACAACCCGAGGCAACCTCTCTCCCTGGCACATCATCTGGACCCGCCGTGCCCTGCGTTGTCCCGGTTCGGACGAGTCCGGTCTCCTGGACCTGATACGCGCCCTGCTTGACGAGGGTGCGATTGCCGGACTCTTCCAGCGTCTTCATCAGGACGGAGGCAAGGGATATTTTGTCATCAATCCGGCTGTGGCTCGACTCAATTCCGGCGGAGTGCGCTTTCTCTGCGGGGAGACGGAACGGCAGCTGATCCGCCCGTTGACGGAAGCGCCGTTTTGGGACGGCGCCCCAAGTCTGGAGTATTATGCCGACCTTGGCAGGTACGAGCGGGGCGTCTTCTCGGCCCGTCAGTTCTATTACCAGGACCGCTATCGCAAGGGCGCCCTCCGCAGGGTGATGGCCAGCGAACACACGGGGCTCTTAGCCACCGATGAACGCGAAAGCCTGGAGCGCCGTTTCAAAGAGATGGAGCACTTGGACGACCCCAATATCCTCACCTGCACCAGCACGCTCGAGATGGGGATCGATATCGGCGACCTGTCGAGTACGCTCCTCTGTTCCATACCGCCGAGCACTGCCAGCTATCTTCAGAGAATAGGACGCGCCGGTCGGTCCACCGGAACAGCGCTCATCGTTTCGGTCATCAACCAGCGGCCCCACGACCTCTTCTTCTTTGCCAGACCGGTCGAGATGCTCAAGGGCAGGGTCGAGCCTCCAGGCTGCTGGCTGGATGCCTCGGCGGTCCTGGTGAGGCAGTACCTGGCCTATTGTCGCGACTGCGCCACGAAGCTCGGTATTCTCAAGGAGATCCCCCGCTCGGCCAGGGATCTGATCAAGGATTTGCAGCATCCGAAAGGCAGTTTTCCCGAGATGCTTGCCTGGTGCACCGGTGAAGAGGACGTCCTGCGTCGCGATTTTCTCAACCGGTTTCATCCCCATGTCCGGGAGGATACGCGCGGCCGGTTCATGGCGGAAACCAGGACCGATATGATTTTCCAGCGCATTCGGCGGGTTACCGATGAGTTCGACCGCTTTGTCCGCGACCTGGAGAATGCCCGCAAACGTCTCCAGGAACAGTTGAAGGCGTTGGATCCGACTGAAGAGGATGCCAGGAAGGAGATTGATCAGGAACTGGTACTGATGAGGGGACGAATCGCCGGTATTACCAGCGTCAGCGCACTGGAACTGCTTACCGATCATGGACTTCTGCCCAACTACGCTTTTCCTGAGCGAGGTGTCAAGTTTTACGGTGGGGTCTACAACAGTCACAGGGGAGGGACCCAGGAGGTCAAGCCCATCGAGTTGTCCCGGCCCGCGGGAAGCGCCTTGAAGGAGCTGGCGCCGGCTAATTATTTCTACACCCACAGCCGGGAGTTCGAGATTCAGCAGATTGCCGTCGGCAATCAACAGCAGCCGCTGCTCGACAAGTGGGCAATCTGCGGCGCCTGCGGGCACATGCGTCTGGTCAAGACGCTCGGAGAAGCCGGGGCAGTTTCCGCCTGTCCCCAGTGCGGACACGACGGGGACGAGAAAAGCCAGACCGATCAGGGGCAGCACCGCTTCTTCCTTGAGTTTCCCCGTTCCC
>CALABV010000056.1 GCA_937886325.1 uncultured Geobacter sp. | reverse complement strand
CGCCGGGATTATTCTTCAAAAGCCCCGTACCTCCCTTGGTGCGGGGCTTTTGTGCGTCCGGAGATATTTACTCAGAAATTTCATACCTAACACTTATGCCGGTTTCTGATTTTAATTTATCCGAGATTCGATTGCTGGCGCCTTCAATAAGAAAATCGAGGAGTGTTGTTTTTTTCTTAGGAGGATAGATGAGTTTAGGCACTTTTTCTTTAATTCCGGACAATTTTGCAGCTGCAGCGACAGCATCCTGGAAATTTCCAAGCCGATCAACCAGTTTATTCTTCAAGGCCTGTTCGCCTGAAAATATCCTTCCATCCGCAATTTTTCTCACTTCCTCAACGGGGATCCTTCGACCCTCAGATACTGCTGAAACAAATTGGCCGTGCATGCTGTTAATTAAATCCTGAAAAAGCAGTCTGTCTTCTTTTGACATTGGTCGTAGAGGCGAGCCGCTGTCTTTAAATGTGCCACTCTTTATAACAAAAGATTTAAGGCCGACTTTTCCCATAAGCCCCTGAACATTTGAGAGCTTCATAAGTACTCCTATACTCCCTGTGACCGTTCCGGGGTTGGCAAAAATGAGACTGGAGGGCGCCGCAATGTAATACCCACCTGAAGCGGCAACAGAACCCATGGAAACAACGATAGGTTTTTGTTGAACAAACTTTTTTACTTCTTCACAAATTTCTTGCGTTGGTCCGACGACACCTCCCGGTGAGTCGATTCTAAGAACAACTGCTTTAACTCTTTTGTTGTCTCTAAAGCTATGTAGTTGGAGGATATAGTCGTTTGAATCAACAATCAAACCTTTAACTTCGACAACTCCAATCGCTTGACCGAAATCAAGGGAAAAGTTGTCCCCGATCAACAATTTTGCGCTTAGAATAGAGACTACAAATAGAGCAAGAATACCGAAGCTGATTCCAAAAAAGCGTGATAAGGATTGAATTTTCATATGATAAACCTCGATGACAATTTGCTACAACCGTGATTATTTATGATAAAAGGATGGAATATTAAAGAAGTAATTTGTTCAGTGAATGAACAAAAGGTTTTTCGACGAGGATTGTATTTTAGCGGAAAGTATAAGAAATAATGGTGGAAAATTAATAGCATTGATCAATTGTATCAGTGTGAGCTGTCAATACCTAAACGTCTCATTTTTTCAACAAGTGTGGTTCTGTTAAGCTTAAGCATTGCAGCAGCTTTGGCCTTGACACCGTTAGTCAATGACAAGGCATCGCATATCATTTTTTTTTCGATCTCATTAACTGTACGTACCAAATCAACCCCTCGTTCAGTCACTTTTGTCTGTACTTCTTCCCGAATGTGTGAAGGAATATCATGTGCCATGATGCGATCACCATCAGTCAAGGTGACAATTCGTTCAACCATATTTTCAAGCTCTCTAACATTTCCTGGCCATCTGTAAGTTTCCAGCATCTCCAACGCCTCATTTGAGATGGACATTAAGGGGCGTTTCATGTCAGTGCAGTTTTTTTCTATGAAGTGTTTGACGAGTGCAAGGATATCTTCTTTTCTCTCGCGGAGAGGAGGTAGTATGATAGGAATAACATTGAGCCTATAAAAAAGATCTTCCCGAAAAGTACCCTTCTTCACCTCCTCTTCCAGATTAAGATTCGTTGCTGAAATCACTCGCACATCAAGCTGAATTGTCCGCGAAGATCCGATACGCTCCACTTCCTGCTCCTGAAGTACCCGGAGAAGCTTCGTTTGAAGATGCATTGGCATGGTTCCGATTTCATCGAGAAAAATAGTTCCTGTCGTTGCGGATTCGAATTTTCCTGCTTTGTCTCGGATGGCGCCGGTAAATGAACCCTTAACATGGCCGAACAACTCACTTTCAAGAAGGGTTTCAGGAATTGCAGAACAGTTCACCGGAACAAAGGGTCTATCCTTTCGATGACTATTGTAGTGAATTGCCTTGGCGACCAGTTCTTTGCCGGTCCCTGATTCACCGAGAACAAGAACGGTTGAATCGGTGCCGGCAATTCGTTTCATACGGGAAAAGAGCTTCTGCATGGGGGGAGAGTTGCCGATAATGTTTGCAAAGCCGAATTTATTGTTCAACTGTTTTTTGAGGTAGACGTTTTCCGTGAGGAGTTGCCGTTTTTCAAGGGCTTTAGTAATGATGATGGAAAGTTCATCAAAGTTGAGGGGTTTCGTAATGTAGTCGAAGGCGCCTTCTTTCATTGCCTTCACAGCAGTTTCGGCAGAGGCATGCCCGGTGATGAGGATCACTTCTGTGTATGGTGAAAACTCTTTTGCCTGCTTCAGGATATCAATTCCATTACTATCAGGAAGGAAGAGGTCCGTGATGATAATGTCGAACTCTTCGTGTGAGAGCAGTGAAAGCGCAATTTTCCCTGATGCAGCCCCCTTTACATTGAACGCAGCCATCTTTAAAAGGCGGGTAAGAGAATCTCGGCTGAGATCTTCATCTTCGACCAATAGAATTTTCGCTCGTTCTTTCATGTGCACCTCATATGAAATTGTTCTAGTCATAGCATTTTCCCGGCAAACTGGCAAGTGATCGGAGAAAAAAGGGATCATTGACTCAACTATGGAACGATTTGGCAGTGATTTTTGGCACGGAGGGAGTGAGTACAGGGTTATTGACCTGACCGGACAGGAGTGTGTGAACGCTGGATAATTCAAGGTTCGCCAACGTTCGGAAAGCCGCAGCGATTCATTGAAATGGGGCGGGTTGTTTGGATACTAAAAAAGGGCGTTCCGGAAAAACTTCACGCCCTTTTTAGCAAAAGCGGTTTCAAGGAATTGCTTGTCAGGAGGCGAGAATCTCGACCTTTCCTTCCTTACGAAGCTTCTCCACATAATCATTGATGCCTTTTCTTATTTTCTGGCTTTTCAGGAAATCCTGGATTTTCTGCTTTGCCTCATCGAACGAAACCGTTCTTGCAGGCTGTTTTTCAACAACCTTTATTATGTGGTAACCGAACTGCGTTTCAACAACATCGCTCACTTCTCCCGGCTGGAGAGAAAACGCAGCGTTTTCAAACGCAGGAACCATTTGCCCCTTCGTGAAAAAACCAAGGTCTCCCCCCTGTGTTGAACTCGGACACGTTGAGTTCTCCTTTGCTGCTGTTGCGAAGTCTTCCCCTCCCTTAACTTTCTTTAAAACAGTCTCCGCCTTTTCCTTAGCTTTTAACTTGTCTGCGTCGGTTGACTTCGCATCCACACCAATCAGAATGTGGCTGGCACGAACACTCTCGGGCAATTTGAACTTATCAGGGTTTTCGTCGTAGAATTTCTTTTCTTCAGCTTCGGTAACGCTTACCTTGGAGGCTATTTGGGTTTCAATCAGGTTGTTGATATAGAGTTCTTTTCGCGCATACTCCTTCAGGTCATTCTCCGTGATGCCGTTTTCCTTAAGCGATTTGTCAAACTGGGCAGGTGTTGAAAATTTTGCTTTTGCGCTGCTTATTTGCGCATCAACCTGTTTTTCGATGTCCTTTACCTCCAGTTTCCTGCCGGCTTGGAATAATAGTTCCGCGGAGACAAGTTGGTTGAGGACCGCCGTCTCTGCGGATTTTTTCTGGTCAGCAGTGAGGTTTGATGGCGCACCTGTCTGAACGAGCATGACTTTCATGGCCCGGTCAAGTTCTCCCCTTGTTATGGAGGTACCGTTGACTTTTGCTACAGCAGTGGAGTTCGACGCAGGAGTGACACTTGATACCTTTGAAGATACCTTCTTTTTCCCTGCGGCAAGTGCGGTACTATTCAGACCCATCAGCGCTACGAAAACAAAGCAAAACAATAGATGAAAGGTTTTCCGCTTACAAAGCATTTTGTTCTCCTTTACGACTTTTATGTTTCATCGAATACTACCATGTCGAGGAATGCATTCAAAGTTTATTTTTCCCTTCATGAGTACAAACTATGTCGCTGGGAGGAGTTGATTGGAACTAAGTATAGAAGATTGACATTGACCGGTGAATCTGGTTTTATACAAACTTCAAACTATTAACTGTATCTTGCCGTTTTCTTCCTTCAGGGCTTTCAGTATCCGCCCGAGAATTAACAAGTATCAGATTTTTTCTTTTCAGGGAGCCATTAGATGGAAAAAAGGATTTTCAAAAAGGTACTTGCCGCAAATAGAGGCGAAATAGCTATCAGAATTTTCCGAGCCTGCAATGAATTGGGAATAGGGACTGTCGCCGTTTATTCCCAGGAAGACAAACTTTCATTGTACCGTTACAAGGCCGACGAGGCATATCTTATCGGAAAAGGAAAAAGTCCGGTTGATGCTTACCTGGGAATTGATGAAATAATCAGCATTGCACTAGAAAAAGGGGTTGATGCGATTCATCCGGGGTATGGATTTCTTTCAGAAAATCCTGAGTTTGCTGAAAAATGTGAAAACGCCGGGATTGTCTTTATTGGTCCAACTGCCGCGATGCAACGCAAGGTGGGAGATAAGATTGCTGCGCGAAAAGTCGCCACGGCGGCAGGAGTGCCCGTAATCCCCGGAACCGAAGATCCTGTTGAGAGCGATAACGAGGCTATCGAGTTTACCGCGCGGTCCGGTTACCCGGTAATCATTAAAGCCGCTGCTGGGGGAGGCGGACGGGGAATGCGTGTTGCACGGAACCAGAAGGAGCTTCTTGAGGGGTTGGCCAGTGCGCGAAGCGAGGCAAAGGCCGCTTTTGGAAATCCCGCGGTCTTCCTGGAACGCTTTATCGAACATCCAAAGCATATTGAAGTACAAATCCTTGGAGACAACTACGGAAATCTGGTTCATTTCTTTGAGCGTGACTGCTCCATTCAACGCCGCCACCAGAAGGTGGTGGAGTTCGCTCCTTCCCTCAGTATCACCCCACAAAGGCGTCAAGAGCTATGCGAAGCGGCACTCCGTGTCGCACGCCAAGTTACCTACCGCAATGCCGGCACGGTGGAATTTCTTCTCGACCAGGAAGGGAATTACTATTTTATCGAGATGAACCCACGCATCCAGGTCGAGCATACCGTAACAGAGATGATTACCGGCAGAAATCTTGTGCAGGCACAGCTTCTTGTGGCGCAAGGGTTCAAGCTGTCCGATCCTGAGATAGGGATTCCCTCTCAAGAGTCGATTACCATGTGGGGGCATGCCATCCAATGCCGAATCACAACCGAGGATCCGAGAAATAATTTCGCGCCGGATTTCGGTACGCTGAAGGCATACCGATCACCGGGCGGATTCGGTGTGCGTCTTGATGCCGGCAATGCATTTACCGGCGCCCATATTACACCCCACTACGACTCTCTTCTCGTCAAGATAAGCACTTGGGGTCTCAATCTGAAGGATGCCGCACAGGTTATGAACCGTTCTCTCCAGGAATTCAGAATCAGGGGAGTGAACACGAATATCGCATTTCTTGAAAATGTTGTTACACATCCTATCTTTCTTGCCGGCAAATGCGACACTTCTTTTATCGACAAGCACCCGGAATTGATGACGATGAAAGAGAAAAAGGACCGGGCAACAAAAATTCTCAACTTTCTCGGAAATGTGATAGTCAATGGTTCACCCGGCATTGCGAAACCGCTTCGTTCCGCGGACTTGCTGGAACCGAGAGTCCCCGAGATAGACGCCGCCACTCCTCGCCCGACGGGCACCGCTGAGATTCTGCGGGATAGGGGTGCGGATGGACTCTCGCGTTGGATTCTGGAACAGAAAAGGATACTGATTTCTGATACCACGATGCGAGATGCGCATCAATCTCTTCTGGCGACCCGCGTCAGAACGTTTGATCTCCTGCGCATTGCGGAATCAACCTCTCACTTGGGTGCCGGGATTTTTTCCCTGGAAATGTGGGGTGGCGCTACCTTTGATGTTTCGATGCGTTTCCTAAAGGAATGCCCCTGGCAACGTCTCCATAAGCTGAGGGAGGCTATCCCCAATATTTTGTTTCAGATGTTGCTGCGCGGTTCCAACGCTGTCGGTTATACGAACTATCCGGACAACGTGGTGGAACGTTTTGTGGAAGAGGCAGCGACTTCCGGAATTGATATCTTTCGCGTGTTCGACTCCCTGAACTGGACAAAAGGGATGAAAGTCGCAATGGACGCTGTTCTGAAAACCGGAAAAGTATGCGAGGCGTCTATCTGCTATACCGGTGATATCACCGATCCGAAGCGTGACAAATATCCACTTGACTACTATGTTTCACTCGCCAAGGAACTTGAGAAAATGGGGGCGCATATTCTTGCAATCAAGGATATGGCAGGGCTCTTAAAGCCCTTTGCGGCCCATAAGCTCGTAAAGGTTCTGAAGAGCGAGATTGGTATTCCGGTCCACCTGCACACCCACGACACCTCCGGGAATGGTGAAGCATCTCTCCTGATGGCATGTCAGGCCGGAGTAGATATCATTGACTCAGCCCTTTCCTCGATCTCCGGTCTTACCTCCCAACCGAACCTGAACGCGATAATAGCAGCGCTTCGGGGTAGTGAGTGGGATCCGCGGCTTAACGAGGCAGGGCTCCAGAAGCTGGCAAACTACTGGGAAACGGTTCGGGACTACTACGTACCCTTCGAATCGGGTCTGAAGAGCGGTACCGCCGAAGTATATTTCCATGAGATCCCCGGCGGTCAGTATTCTAATTACAAACCCCAGGTTGCCGCGCTGGGACTGCTGGATCGATGGGACGAATGCAAGGAGATGTACCACAAGGTCAATCTCCTCTTCGGCGACATCATAAAGGTCACACCTTCATCAAAGGTTGTCGGTGATATGGCCATCTTCCTGGTCAAGAACAACATGGACGTGGAAGATGTCTATACCCGTGGCGCTGATATGTCATTTCCCGAATCGGTAGTAGGATTTTTCAAAGGTATGATTGGCCAGCCATACGGAGGTTTCCCAGAGAAACTTCAGGAAATTATTCTGAAGGAAGAGAAGCCGATTACCTGTCGTCCGGGTGAACTCCTCGACCCGGTCGACTTCGAAGAAGAGCGAAGAAAGCTGCAAGAAAAAGTTGGACATCTGGTTGATAACAGGACACTTCTTTCGAATGCTCTCTATCCAAATGTCTATCCGGAATTCGATCGTCACCGTCTGAACTATTCCGACACGTCGGTCATCCCGACTCCGATATTCTTCTATGGGCTTGAACCGGGCCAGGAAACCTCAGTGGAGATAGATCCGGGAAAAACACTTATCATCAAACTGAACGCAATAGGCGCGGTTCATTCTGACGGAACCCGTCAGGTATACTTCGAGTTGAACGGATTGGCTCGACAGGTAACCGTACGTGACCAGTCGGCGGTTACCGATGAAAAGGAGCGTGTCAAGGCTGAATCATCAAACCCCAATCACATCGGAGCGCCTATGCCGGGAAAAGTGCTGAAAGTCTTTGTAAAGGCCGGCGATGAGATCAAGATAGGCGATATTTTGATGGTGACCGAGGCAATGAAACTCGAAACCAATGTCAAAGCCAGATGTGATGGAAAAGTCTCGGAGGTAAAATTTGAAGAAGGGGAGAAAGTAGAAAAAGACGACCTTTTGGTGGTTCTTACATAAAAGGAAACGAAAATGCCCTTCTGCCGGAAGGGCATTTTTTTTGAGTTTGCCTTCAAAACGCTCATTAAAATACGGGCAAATCCGGACGGATATACTTTTCGTCACCACATGCCGATCTGAGAAAACAAAGAGGCCGTATCAAGGGATACGGCCTCTTTGTTTATCTTTTTGTTAAGGGATATGGTTACTTAGCAGCAGGAGCTTCCGGAGTGGCGGGGGCTGCCGGAGCAACAGCCTCTTTCGCTTTCGATTTCTTTACTTTTTTCTTTGCTGCTTTCTTCTTTTTGGGGGTAGCTGCTTTCTGATCCTCTTTTTTTGCCTCGGTCTTCATCTCCTGATCTGCCTGCCCCTTCTGCAGTTCCTTGTACTGTACAGCAGTGTCGGCGCCTTTTGTTGTGTCGGTTACGACGTCTTCCTTCACAACCTTTCCATCAGGAGTGGTTACGACCGTTTTGACTGTGGCTCCTTGGGTGGGATACTTTTCTTCGGCCAGAACGGTGCATGCGAATGCAAATACGGCGAGAACTGCTACAACGGATACGACTGCTTTTTTCATGGCGTCCTCCTAAGGATAAAATAAAAACCTTGCTGCAAGACTTTCGGCAGGTTGAGAAACACGGAACAGAATCGGTGGAAATAATAACATCAGAAAAAAAAAATGCAAGATACTTCTCACGAAAACACTCCCTTCTTCAATCGGAAAGAGGAGGGGGATGGAGCATTTTCATCTTTATGATCGAATACACTGTCGGATGCGCGATGATTCTTTTTGCATGCCGCTACTTGATTTTCTCTCCGCAGCTGTAACAGTTAATCTCCGGTTGATCGTCTCGAGATAGTATGATTGCGTTGCATTTGGGACAGTTTGTCATACCCTTCATTTCGGGGGGGGATGATTCCTTGTAATATGAGTTCCAGTCCAGTTCCTTGATTTTTTTGAGTTCTTCTTCCGATACGGTTTTCTGTGATTTGATGACGTTCTGCATGTTTCTGGTCCTCTTTTTCGGTTGTACTTTCAGATTGCGGAATGGTATCACAAACTCAAGAAAAATTGAACATAAAGCTTACTCTTTTCAGCCTTCAGACCTTATGCAGAGAAATGAAAAACCTGTTGACTTTGCTTTTCCAATTCGGATAATGGTCGCATCTTTGATAAACAAATGAATCAATTAATGATAATCGATACTACTAAACCATTCGCGAGGGTGGGACGGAAAGCCTCCAGGGTCTCAAGCAGACAGCCGGGTTGCCGAAATATCAGCGGATATTTTTGCCCCGGTTTTTTATTTCCGGAATTGCAGGGGGAGAGTAAATGTTCATAGAGGATGGTTCCCTTCAATACATTGAGGCTGATGCTCAAGATGTTCTGGCGCTGTTCCGATCCACGTCGACTGTGATGATTGCGCATGGAAGGAGGGAGAAGCAGCCTTGTGAAGCCTTTGTCTGTGTCGTTCAGGAGGGGGCTGTTTCGACGGCGTATGTGGCTTTGTCAATGCAGAAAACCAAAAGCTTTGTGATTTACGTGCCGCAAAACAAGCCTGTGGACAAGGATGCGTCTGACGCCGTTGTTCAAGATGCACTCGATTTTGCCAGAGAGTTTGGTTTTGAGATGCAGGGCGTTAACTTGAATTACAGCAAAGCGCTCAGGGAGGTCGTCCTCAACGATTTGAGAGTAGTGCGTTCAGGTAGCGGGGGGAAGAGGGTATCGCAAAAAAAAGTTCCGGCGGAAAAGACCGCAAAAGGCACGGCTGTGGTGACTGAGAAAAGAGGCGAAACGGCGGATGCTTCCGGTCAAAAGGCGGTTGTTTCCGGTACTGCGACAGGAAAAGAGTCCGGCACTGTGGAATCAATGGAAAAAATGGCTGCTTCGCAGGGTGAGGACAAGGAAATCCGTCCGGCTATGCCGAAGGAGGGCAGGGACAAGGGGGGCGCAGGATCTGATTCCGTTCAAGATTCCGGGATTACAGCGATACGGGCTGAAAAGGAGAGGCTCAAGGACGAAAAAAAGAGAATTGAAAAAGAGGCGGAAATCGAATTGGCTGCATTTCAGATGGAGATAGCGTCAATTACCCGGGAAATACAATCTCTTTCTGCTGAAAGGAAGTCGAGAGCCGAATCAGCGAAAGCGGAAATAGAACGTCTCTCCATGGTCAAGGCCGCTGAACAGAAAGCGTCAGGCGATGAATTGGCGTCCCTTGACAAGAAGATTGAGGCTTTGAAACAGGAAGCAAAGGCTGACGAAGATACCTACTCACGGCAGATACGCGAAGCAATGCATGAAATTGAAAAACTCTCTGCGGAGAAGGTGGAACTGGAAAACCGGGGCTTTGCGGAACTTTCCGCACAGAAATCGGAAGTGAAGCGCCTTCTGGAGGAGAAGGAAACCGCGCAAAAAGACAGGGAGAAGGAAATAGCCGTTCTGAGACGGGATGTTGAACGTCTTTCTTCGCAAGAAAGTACTGATGAAGATCTCATTGCTCTGAAGGCTGAGTTCGAGCGTCTCGTTTCAGAAAGAAATGATGCTCAAAAAGCATTGGTTGCGGAGTTGTCAACCCTGAACGAGCAGATTGCATGCCTCGAAGAAGAGAAAAAACAGATTGAGCAAGGCGGTGAAAGGGATCTGGCCTCCCTTCGGTCCCAACTTGAGGCGTTGAAACAACAGAAATCTGATAAAGAGAAAGCGATTGGCAATGAACTGACAACACTCCGTGAGGAACTTGAATTCTTGAGGGGAGAGAACGAAGCTGCCGGAGACGCCGCTTCCGCAGAAATTTCCGCTCTGCGATCTGAAAAAGAGCGCCTTGTTGAAGAAAAGGCGCGGATTGAGCAGGAATTGTCTTCCGAGATTAATCAACTGAGGAGCGAAAGAGATCTGCTGGAAGAGGAGATGAACAACGCTCAGCAGTCTTTCTCCGGAGTGCTCTCAGAATTGCGTGGCGACATGGAACGCCTGTCCTCGCAAAAGGAGTCGATGGAGAGAGCCTCGGCTGAAGAGCGATCGGCTCTTCACGATTCTGTTCGAATGCTGGAAGAGGATATTGCCGCGCATGGCGATGCGTCGAAGAAGCAGCTAGACGACCTCCGCCGGCAAGTCGAACAGTTGTCGGACCAAAAGAGAGTTGAACTTGAGGCCGCATCCGCGGAAATGTCGTTACTCAACGCAGAGGTTGCAAGGCTTCAGAAGGAGAGTGCCGAGTTCAGGGAAAATGCCGTCAGCGAAATTGAGGCAATCAAGGTTGAGATTGCGCGCCTCTCAGAGGGAATGGAGGCAGAAAGGGGCAAGGCTTCCGCTGAGTTGACCGCCTTGCGGGAAGAAGCGGCACGGCTGTCCCAAGTCAAGGCCGAGTTGGAAGCTTCATCCGCCAGTGAATTGGAAGCTGCGCGGGAGATGGTCTCGCGACTTGCCTCGGAAGTGGATGAACTGAAAAAAGAGAGCGCTGAAAAAGTTGCGGTGCTCTGCTCGGATGCCGAGCGCCTCATGCAGGAAAGAGAGGCAGCGGAGCAGAGAGCCGAGGCAGCTGTAACAGCTGCACGCGAGGAAATCGAGCGGTTGGCGTCGGAGCTGCTTCATAGCGGGAATGCCATCATGGAAGTAATCGCTTCAACGCATGCCGAAGTCCTGGGACGGTGGGAAAGATTGCCCCAAAAAACCTTTATCGAGGGAAATTCCGGAGTATCGAAGGAAGAGATAGTATCCGTGCAGCGTGAACCTGTGAGAGTGTCCGATGAAGAAACAACGGAGAATAATGAGATCGTTGAGTTGGAAACGGTGGATCTCTGGGAAACGGACACGCATGAATCATTCGATATGAAGGCCGGAGAGGAGTTGCGCGGCGAGATTGAAGATCAGACCTTGGTTGCGGATGCGGGACAGCCTGGCGAGATGCCGGAGAGCGAGACGGCGACGCCTGCGCATGAGACGCAATTGTCGAGTCACGATGGCGGCCGGGAGAATGTGAAAACAGAAGAAGAATTTGCGGTCGGTGAAATCGCCGGGGAAGGGATTGGGTTTACTGACGACCTGGATGAAGAGATTGCGGATGATGCGGGGAGCGAAGCCGTATTGGAAGGGGAGAATGTGTCTTCTGAAATGAATTCATCGGATCCTTTTTCCTTTTTACACGGCGGAGAGACGCAAATGGGCGCCTTTTCCACCATGCCTCTCTCAGAGACCGGACCGTCAGGGCCTCCGGTTCAGTTTGCCATCAACAAATCTCTTTCGGCTGTCGAATATCAATCGCCGAACGACATCGTTGAGATTTATCAATCTCTCAACCGAACACGTGTCGCAATGGAAGACCATACCACGCTGACATGTGACGCGTACCTCTGCGGCATTACCCGCGGCAGCCGGTATTATGTTTATATTGCTTTGTATCTTGTGGATACCAAGGGTATCTTGGTGTATTCCCCGGAGGTTCAACCGGAGGATTCGGGCACGTTCGCGAAAATCCTTCGAGATGGGATGGATTTCGTGGAAATCGTGGGCTTCATGATGGACACTGTGGACTTGGGTGTCAACGAGACCCAGAGGGTGAAGGCTTTAAACAAGATACCGGTGCTTCGCAAGGTCTCTCCTTAGGCACTGGGATGCGTAGGAGTTTTTGTCCTTGTTTTTGTCACTGCGAATCAGGTATGCCGGCTGAGAAGTCCGGTTTCGCAGAAGATGTTTACGAGACGTTTTGATGCCCGGCGGAATCCGAGTCGGCCGCAGAAGACATGATTTCGACAATCCTGATTGCCAATGGGTTGATAACACTATAATGAACCTTTACCCCCTCGCGTTTTCCCTCAATGATTCCTTTGTTCTTCAAAAGGGCAAGGTGCTGGGAAACCGTTGCCTGCGGCAGTCCGAGACACTCCCATATATACTTGACGTTACACTCTCTCGAACACAGCCCGGCCACGATTTTCAGGCGAACGGGGTGCCCCAGAACTTTGCAGATCTCAGCCTCAGAGCAATAATCTCGGTTTTTGTCAAACTTCATAGTGAGTAACCCTCTCGTCTGTAATAATTCGTATATTTATATATTTTTGAAATCATTCTGTCAATAGTGAATGGCTTGTATCAGGGGCTTGTTGAGAGGTCAGTGGAACAACTCGGCGCTTAGGTGACATGCTGCATAATGCCCGGGTTTCTTCTCCTCAAGGAACGGTGTCGACTGCGCGCAGATGGCCGGTCTAGCATACGGACAGCGCGTATGGAAGGGACATCCCGCCGGGGGGGCAAGGGGGCTCGGAATGTCTCCAGAAAGGATAATCCGTTGTTTTCCGGATTTTGTATCCACATGGGGAGCGGCGGCGAGAAGCGCTTCCGTGTAGGGATGAAGGAACCCATCGAAAACATCGCTGGTCTTTCCCATCTCGACAATTGATCCAAGATACATGATGGCGATACGGTCGCACATGTGGTGGAGCACCGAAAGGTCGTGGGCTATTACGAGGAAGGAAAGGGAAAATTCACGCTTCAATTCCTGGAGAAGGTTGATTATCTGGGCCTGGATGGACAGGTCCAGGGCTGACACGGGCTCATCGGCGATAATCACACGGGGTGAAACGGCCAGTGCACGCGCAATCCCTATCCGTTGCCGCTGACCCCCGGAGAATTCATGGGGGTAGCGGGAGAATTGGTCCGCGAAAAGTCCAACCCGTTCCATCAGGCTGACAACCTGCTCGCGATAGCTGGGTAGTGAAGAAAGCCCGTGGATTCTAAGCGGTTCTCCTATGATATCGCCAACCCGCATCCGGGGATTCAGGGATGAATAGGGATCCTGAAAGATCATCTGTGTCGATTTGCGGAATATCCGAAACTCATCCACCGTCAAATCGTGCAACGACTTGCCGTGGAACAGTATCTCGCCTTCGTCGGGACGCAGAAGCCCGAGCAGGAGTTTTGCAAGTGTCGATTTGCCGCTTCCCGATTCTCCTGCAAGGCCAAGAGTTTCCCCTTCTTCGAGATGAAAGGACACCCCGTTGACCGCCTTCAGGCTGCGCGGTCCGGAAAAGGGGCCGGTTTTCACCGGGAAAAATTTCTTTACATTTCGTGTTTCAATCAGTGCGGTATTCATGCGTATTTCCAGCATCGTACGGAATGGCCGGGCTCGATCTCGCGGAACGGAGGCGGTTCCTTCGGACACCTCCACTCCTTCCGGGGGCAGCGATCACAGAAGCCGCATCCCGGAAGCTCCATTGCGAGATTCGGGACATGACCGGGTATGACGGGTAGCGGTCGGCCCGGTTGCGTGTTCTGGGGGAGAGAGGCAAGAAGACCTTGTGTGTATGGATGACAGGGGTTTCTCAGTATCGTTTCTGTCGGCCCGCTCTCCACGATTTTCCCGGCATACATGATAGCGGTCCGGTGGGAGCGCTCCGCGACAATTCCCATATCATGGGTTATCAGGAGAAGCCCCATGCCGAATTCTCGCTGAATTCCATCAATCAGTTCGAGGATTTGCGCCTGGATGGTAACGTCCAATGCGGTCGTCGGTTCGTCAGCGATGAGAAGTTTCGGTCTGCAGGAAAGGGCCATGGCGATCATGATCCGCTGGCGCATCCCGCCGCTCAATTGATGTGGATAATCATTGTACCGGGACGAGGGAGACGGTATGCCGACGCGACGAAGGATCTCGATGGTTTCCCGCCGTGCGTCGCGTGCGTTCAGGCCTCTGTGGAGGCGGAGACCTTCCGCAATCTGGTCGCCGATCCGGAAGACCGGATTCAGCGAGGTCATCGGTTCCTGGAATACCATGGATATTCGGTCGCCCCGAATGCGGCGCATTTCATTTTCGGGCAGGAGGAGCAGGTTTCTTCCCTCGAAAAGGATTTCGCCGGTTGTGATTACTCCCGGCGGTGGAACCAGTCGAAGGATCGAAAATGCCGTAATGCTTTTGCCGCAGCCGGATTCTCCGACAAGAGAGAGAGTCTCCTTTTCTGCAAGGCAAAGATCCAGGGAGTCGACGGCCCGCACCGTGCCCTCGGGTGAGGGAAATTGCGTTGTTAGGCCGGTTATCCGAAGCAACGTCGACACAAGGGACTCCTGAAAGAATCATCTGAAATATGCAGCGGGCGAGGTAGTCTATAGCACGATTTCCCTTTTGCGGCAAATTTTTTGCCTGCGGCACGGGGCCTGGTTGACGTGACTGTATGGGCGAAGTGCTTGACAAGACCGACACCTCTCCCTATGATACCCGCTTTACTAAGTAGGACGCCAATAGATCAGCGCAACCAAGCGGAAACAGTGTCCGACAAAATCATTGACTTAGAATTCAAATTTTGTTTTTATCGAAAAGTTTTGGAAACTTGGATGCCTACGGCGATTTTTTTTCTGGCGGTGAGTATCGTCGCCGCTTTCTTCACCCCTGGAGCCGAAGCCGCATCGGGCAGGACGGAAACAATCCGTGTAGCGGTCGCCAGGGGGGTAGAGAAAATTCGGGTTGGCGGATACGGCGTTGTTGCTACCGATGGCAGGGGCTCTCGCATTGCTGTTTCATTTCCGGCTGTCGTAAAGCGGGAGAAGAGCGGTATTTCAATTGGTGGTGCGCCGGCACGGAGTCTCAGGCTCCACTCTCCCGGTGTTCTTCAGCTCAACGGTAAGGGATACCGAGGCACAATTGAGGTGGCGCCTACCACCAGGGGACTGCTGGTTATCGACGAAATTCTCCTTGAAGAGTATCTTGTCGGCCTTATCAATTGTGAAATTTCTTCGCAGTGGCCTATTGAAGCTGTTAAGGCCCAGGCCGTTGTTGCAAGGACCTTTGCCCTGTATCAGAAGGAAGTCAGAAAAAACTCACTCTACCACCTTGAATCTACCGTCTCCGATCAGGTGTATGAAGGGTGTGATATCGAGGACAACCGCGCAGCCCGCGCCGTTGAAGAGACGCGGGGTGAGGTGCTTACCTACGACGGCAGGATTATACAGGCATTTTTTCATTCCAGTTGCGGAGGCCATACCGAGAATTCGGAAAACGTCTGGTCGATGCGATATCCATACTTGAGAGGGGTTGAGTGCACCTATTGCGCTTCCTCTCCGTCGGTACTCTGGGAGCAGACAATTTCGAGGAAAAAGCTTGAAGCCCTTCTTCGGAGCGGTGGAATGCCTGTGTTCAATCTGCAGAGCATACGCCCCGTGTCACGCAACACGAGCGGCAGAATCGCAGCCCTGGAAATCGTTTCAGGGGCCGGGGTTTTCAGCATTCCAGCGATAAAATTTCGCAAGATTGCGGGATACGGGGTGATTCGGAGCACCGACTTTGAGGTCACGGCGGTTGATGACGACTTTGTCTTTATCGGCGTCGGTTTCGGCCACGGGGTCGGCCTCTGCCAATGGGGCGCGAAACAGCGGGCTGAGGATGGGTCCAGTTATCGGGAGATCCTTTCATACTATTACCCCGGTACCCGTCTAGAGAAGTATTACGCAGACTGACCGATGCGCTTCAGCGATTTCAACTATTTTCTTCCGCCGGAACTGATAGCCCAGACACCTGCCGATCAAAGGGACGCTTCTCGCCTGATGATCCTGAAAAGGCGGGAACGGTCCATCGAAGAATCGGTGTTTTCCCGGATACCCGACCTGTTCCGCCCCGGTGATCTGCTTGTCCTGAACAATACGCGGGTCATACCTGCCCGGCTTCAGGGGAACAAGGAGAGCGGGGGGCGGATCGAGGTCTTCCTGAAGCCGGGCAGGTATGACCCGCGTATTGAGATCGGAAGAGCACACGTCTGAACTCCAGTCACACTGATATATCTC
>CALABV010000055.1 GCA_937886325.1 uncultured Geobacter sp. | reverse complement strand
CGCATGTGCCACGTCCGCTCCGTCAAAACCTGCTTCGTTAGTATGGTGTGCATGGAAACCTCGGTGAAAATTATTGGAACAGCAACAATTCCAGCCGATCCCAGAGGTCTTCCTTGCCTTCCCGGGAGAGGGCTGAAAAAAAGACGAATTCGTCTGCGGGGACTTCGAGGGTCCGGGAGATGACTGCTGCCTGGCGCGCCCTTTCATTGCGTGATACCTTGTCGCACTTGTTTATCACCGGAACCGTGGGGATGGAGTAGGCCCGCAGCCAGTGGAACATGAGCAGGTCTTCACGGCTCGGGATGCGCCTCACGTCGAGAATCAGGACGACGCACCGGAGATTTTCCCTCCGTTCCAGATAGGTCTCGATCATGGGTCCCCAATCGCGTTTTACCGCGAGGGGGACGGATGCGAAACCGTACCCGGGGAGGTCTGCCAGGACGAACTGCCCGTTTACCGAAAAGAAGTTGATGAGCTGGGTTCGCCCGGGGGTCCTACTGGTGCGCACGAGGTTTTTCCTGTTCACCAGGGTGTTGATGAGCGAGGACTTGCCCACATTGGAGCGGCCGGCGAACGCCACTTCGGGCAGATCGCTCAGGGGGTAGTGGGCGGGTGCTGTCGCGCTTTTCATGAATTCTGTAGTTTTAACGTCCAATCAGCACCACCGGAAAGAAAATTTTAGCGGCATTATAAACACCGGGCGGTATTCTTTCAATTACTTATATCCCTTTCCCGCATTTTTCCGGTACAATCCGTGAGTAGTGAAAACAGATCGGCAACAAAAAACGTGACTATCCGATAAAACTGCGATAGAAGTGAGCACCGTACACTCAAGTAGATACGAGGAGGCATCATGTCCGGAAAATATCGTGCGGATTTTCTGAAAAACGTAACGGTTAGAATGGATTTCAACAAAAATCTCTACCAGATTTCTTCCGAGCTACCTTCCGGTTTCCGGGAAAAGGCACAGGAGTTCTTCCCGCGTATGCAGCGCAAGGCGGCCCTTGCCGAGCAGATCGAGATGAAGTGCGGATCCGAGCCGGTACGAAGGCATATCAAGGAAAATCACTGGTTTTTTCAGGGAGATGGGGGAGAGAGGAACCTCTGTGTCGCCCCGAATTTTCTCTGGCTGGATTACAAGAGCTACCCCGGTTTCGAGGATCTGCGGAAAACCTTCCTCGGCATTGCCGAAGCCCTGTTCGACGCCTTCCCCGACGTCCCCGATCTGGCCGTGAACCGGCTCGGGCTCCGCTACTTCAACAATATTGAAATACCGGAGTCGAACCTGACCGACTGGAGCGAGTATCTGTCGCCGGACCTTTTGCCCATCTTTTCCGTTGCCGACGACACCAAGGCCATCTCGCGGGCGTTCCACAACCTGGAGATGAACTACGGCGACATGAACCTGACCTTCCTGTACGGAATGTACAATTTCGACTACCCGGCGCCTATCCGGCAGAAGGCCTTTACTCTCGATTTCGACGGGTATGTTGCCAAGCCCCTGACGCGGGAAACACTGCCCGCCTCTCTGGATGCCCTTCATGGCAGGATTGCGCGGTATTTTGAGAGCAGCATCACCGACAAGCTGCGCAACCTGATGAACCGCTGATGGTGGACGGTTGACGTGGTCGCGGACCTATCCGGACGCGACCACGTCATCTTTGCGCAGGGATTGCTCCTCAGAGCGCCCCCATCAGGGTCAGGTATTCTTTCCTCGTTTCATCAAACCTCTTCATCACTTCCTGCGCCGCCAGTTCGGCAGCCTTCTCCTGGTAGACATCGGGGATGTTGTAGAGAATCACCATGTGGAGCGCTTTAACGAGCTGTTCCAGGATCAGCGGCCAGTCGTGCATGCCCACGCCGTGCTTCATCATGGCGGCAATGATATCGTTCACCATGTCGCGTGACAGCGCCGCGGGCTCGACGGTCCCCCGCGTCATGAGTATCTCTGTCAGGTAGAGGGTGAAGCTGGGATCCACCGGCTCGTCCTTTCCGTTGTCCCCCTTCAGTGCGCTCAGTATCTCCCAGGCCTTGTCGGACGCCTCCCGCATCGTCATTTTTTCTTCCATTCCAGCCTCCCCTTTTCAATGGAATTTCATGGGGCGGCATGTGCCGCCCGTTTCCCTTCCCGGTTTCATGGGGGAGGAGAGTAGCCAATGGCGACGGTGAAGTCAAATCGTTTCTTTCAGCCTGAAATGTCGGGCTTTTACCCCGATCAAAGGCTACCTTTGGCCGCTCTTTTTGCGTGAGGCGCCCGCTACGGTCAGGATGTCGGACAGCGAAGCCTTCCACACGCCGCTCTCCCGGCGCAGCCGGAAAGAACGGGTGCAGGAGTCGGTCTCCGTACCCGTCCTTTCCAGGCCGATGCGTGCGTGCAGGGTGGCGGTGTCGGCGTCCGAAATCGTAACCTTTACATCCTGCATCTTTTCCCAGCAGCAGGCCGGACGACGATCAGCGGCCGACATCTTCCGGAGAAAAGATTCCCGCGACCGGCTGCCGGCGGCATAGGTGCGGTCATACAGTTCCGCGAACCGTCCGTCGCGCCACAGGTCAAGGATGGTCTCGAAATCCCGCCGAACCTCGATGTCTGCCGTCGTCGGACCGTCGGCCGCGCATGCGGCGGACCCGGATAAGCAGCAGAGCATCAGACAGAGTGCGGTTATGAATGATTGTGTCGCAAAGCGCATGCCTCGTCCCTCCTCGATTAAAATATTTCCAATGATAAATTGAAAATAGTTCTACGGCAAGGAAATTGTCCGGGACTCGGCACTTGCGGGGCATTCCCCTTTGATGGGAAAAGCCAACTACAGGGTTCTTCCCGCCGCTGATGCGAACAGCTTCAACTTTTCCATCAGGAGTGCGAACTTGGCCGGTTTCAGGGACTGGGGGCCGTCGGAAGACGCGTGCTCCGGATCGGAGTGAACCTCGATCATGAGCCCGTCGGCCCCTGCCGCAACCGCGGCGCACGCCATGGAAGCCACGTAGTGGTAGTTGCCCGTGCCGTGGGAGGGGTCGGCGATAACCGGCAGATGTGTCCTCTCCTTGAGCACCGGGATCGCAGAAAGATCGAGGGTGTTGCGGGTTGCCGTCTCGAAGGTGCGGATGCCCCGTTCGCACAGGATTACCGCCTGGTTCCCCTCGCTCATGATGTACTCGGCGCTCATGAGGAATTCCTGGATGGTCATGGACATGCCCCGTTTGAGAAGGACCGGCTTGCGGATCTGGCCGACCTTTTTTAGCAGGGCGAAATTCTGGGCGTTGCGCGCCCCGATCTGGAGCATATCCGCATACTCTGCAACCAGTTCCACGGTTTCCGGATTTATGACCTCGGTGACGAACGGCAGGCCGGAGGTCTCGCGGGCCTTGGAGAGAAGTCTCAGGCCTTCCTCTTCGAGCCCCTGGAAGGAATAGGGTGAGGTTCGGGGTTTGTATGCCCCGCCCCGCAGCATCTGGGCGCCGGCATCCCTGACCGCCAGGGCCGTATCGATGATCTGCTCCTCGCCCTCCACCGAACAGGGTCCGGCCATGACGACTATCTGCTTGCCTCCCACGGCGACGTCATCCGTGACCCGGATTACGCTCGGCTCCCTTTTAACCTCTTTCGACGCCAGTTTGTAGGGCTGGAGGATGGGCACCACGCTTTCCACGCCGTGCAAGGATTCCAGCGATTGCAGGACCAGCTTGCCCCGTTCATCCCCGACCGCTCCGATGACGTCCCTGGTGGTTCCATGGATCACGTGGGGCTTGTAGCCCAGTTCGCGGATACGTTTCAGCACCTCATCCTTGTCCTTCTTCGCTGCCCCGGCTTTCATTACGATAATCATTGCTACCTCTCTTCCTGTTCCCGAAAAACAGAGGGCCGGAGGTGTGATCCCCGGCCCTTTCATCATGTGCTTCTGCGGATGCAATAAAAAAGCCGGGGATGGTTTTCTGTCCACCCTCGGCTTTCGGTCTCGAATTTGTTTCAGCTACCCTTGCATCGAACCTGTATCCCGGGTGGACGGTCGAAAAAAGAAACCGCACCAAAAGGAAAATGCGAAGAAGGGAGAATAGCTGAAAGTATGCATGGAGGCTATTGTTGTCGATGAAGCGTTCCGCTGTCAAGGAAAAAGTTGGGGCGGCCCTTTCGGTTCGCTCCCGGAGCAGCGTTGTTCCACAAAGGGGGCGATGTTTTTCAGCGCCCGTTGCACAGCCTCCCTGCTATGCGCCTCGATGGTCCATGCGGCTTCCGGAGCATAGCGCTCCATCAGGCGGAAAAAGAGGGGAAAGTCGATGCCCGCCTCTCCCAGGGGATGATGGTTGTCATCCGTACCGTGGTTGTCGTGGATATGCGCTTCGGCGATATGGCCGCCCAGTTCCATGAACCATTCCTCCATGCCGAGCTTCGAGAAGAGGTTCCAGTGGCCCACATCGAAACAGTGCCGGAAAAGGGGGGAGTCAATGGTTTCCAGCAGGTCGAGCAGGGTTGACGGTTCCTCCTCGAAAATATTCTCCACCGCCACAACGCACCCGATCCCGACGGCCCTTTCCACGACCTCGCGGAAGGTCTCGACACTGTATCTCAGCCACCGGTCCCTGTTTCCGCCGAAGCGCCACCGGTCGTAGCCGGGATGGAAGACGACGACGGACGGCCGCAGGATTTCGGCGGCATCCATCGCCTGCCGGAACCGCCGACGTGTCGCCTCCCTCACCAGGCGATCCAGGGCGCCTGGGCTCAGGTCCATGAACGGAGCATGCATGGTGGTCCGGATACCGTTTTCCGACAGGATCGCGGCGCTATCCTTCAGCCTTCCCCAGTCGAGGGTGTCGAGAGAATCCCCCGAAAACGCAATCTCGGGGTTGATTCGCCGGTTCAGGATGAAATCCAGGTGCTCACCCAGGAGGGCGTATGGAACGTGGACAAATACGATGTTTTTGTCCACGGCATCCTTTTTGCCGGCATTCATTTCGGAACAATCTTTCATGGCGCCGTTATTCATCTTTCCCGGCCCTGGCCGTCAGGGTCGCTTTTCACTTTGTGGCGTTTGATGATGTCTTCGGCGCAGGTGGCGCACTGTACAAGGTATTCGAGCTTCTGTATGGATGACGGTTCCCCCAGAACGATGAGGGTGTCACGTTCTTCGAGGCAGGTATGCGATTCGGGATTGAACACCATCCGGCCGGTGGATTTCTTGATTCCGACAATCATCGCCCCGGTTTCCTTGCGGAACCCCGAACTAATCAGGTTTTCACCGATGAAGCCGGAGTTCGGAGGTATGATGATTTCTTCCATCTGCAGTTCCAGGTGTTCACGGCCGGTGGCAATTTCGATGAAATCCACCACGTTGGGGCGAAGGATTGCCTGGGCCATGCGGCTGCCGCCGATGAGGTAGGGGGAGACAACCTTGCTGGCGCCGGCCCGCTTCAGTTTGATATCCGACCCTTCCGCTCCGGAGCGGGCAAGGATAAAGAGATCGGGATTCAATTCGCGCGCCGTGAGCGTGATGTAGACGTTCTCCGTGTCGGATGCGACCACCGAGATGAGTCCCTTTGCCCGCTTTATCCCCGCCTTCAGGAGGGTTTCATCATCAGTCGCGTCCCCGCGGAGAAACAGGTAGCCGTCCGCTTCCAGTTTTTCAACGACATCGGGCATCTTTTCTACGACTACAAAGGGGAGCGGCTTGGCTGCGAATTCCCGGCAGATAAGCGCCCCCATCCTTCCGAAACCGCAGACGATGTAATGGTCGCGCAGGGCTTCAATTTTCTTTTCCACCTTTTTCCTCCCGACGATGCGCTGGAACTGACCTTCGAACATGATTTGCGCGAGACTGCCCACGATGTAGCCGAGCACGCTGACCCCGAACACGATGAGCAGCATGGTGAAGATCTTGCCGTTTTCGCTGAGGGGGTGGATTTCCTGGTATCCGACGGTGGCCAGGGTAATGGCCGTCATGAAGAGGGAGTCGAGAAAATTCCATCCCTCGATCCCCATATACCCGAGCGTCCCCAGTGAAATGAGAAGTCCAAGCACTGTAATGGAAACCTTGAGATGTCGAACCGGATCCATCTGCCGCTCCTTTGTGGAAAAGAGTAGCTGTGCGGGAGGCAAAAAGCAAGATCAAGAAAACCGTCCGCAACTTTTTCATTGACCGGTCAAAGAGCCTGCGTTTATTATTGATATCCCTGAAAAAACAACTCGCGGCCGCTGCTTCAAGCCTGAATCCGTGATGCCTTCACGCCTTCGCCTTCGCGGAACGCCTCGGTTTCTTGCATACGCGTGGGTTGAGCCGGCCCGACGACGTTCACCCGACGTAACCGGCGTGAACCGGCATCGGCGACGTTCAAACCCCGGCATTCCGCTCGTCTCGGCATTCAGGAGCCACGGATTCAGGTCAAGGTTTACAGCCTGGAGTTGTCGGATGTCGGCCGCGAACAGACAAGGACAGTCGATGCGGGTATCAGCGCTTATCCCCGCCGCGGGGATGGGAAAACGGATGTGCGCCGGGATCAACAAGCAGTACCTCCTGCTGTCGGGCAGGCCGATCCTTGCCCATACCCTTGCGGTTTTCGAACAGGCCCGTTGCGTGGACGACGTGTACGTCATCGTGCCGGAGGACGAGATTACCTTCTGTCGGGAGAACGTGGTGGAACGGTACGGGTTCGCCAAGGTCCGCCGGATCGTGGCCGGCGGCAGCGAGCGTCAGTATTCGGTCCTGAACGGGCTGCGGGCCATGGATTCGCCGTATCCCGACGACGTGGTCCTGATCCACGACGGCGTTCGTCCTTTTGTCCCTCTGCAGGTACTGGAAGACTCCGTGGCGACGGCGCGTCTCCACGATGCGGCCCTTGTGGCGGTTCCGGTGAAGGATACCGTCAAGGTGGTGAAGGGCGGGATAGTCCTGGAAACGCCGCCCAGGGAGAGCCTCTGGCTGGCGCAGACACCCCAGGCCTTCCGCTACGGCGTGATCCGTGACGCCCACGAACGGGCCGTCGCCGACGGTTGGCTCGGCACCGACGACACCTCCCTCGTGGAACGGATGGGGAAGCCGGTCCATATCGTGCAAGGGGATTACGGCAATTTCAAGATCACCACGCCCGAGGATCTGGTCCTGGCGGAGGCGTATTTACAAGAAGCGGGCAAAGGGCAAAAGGCAAAGGGCAAAGAGTGAGGATTTCCCCGTTCTTCATGCCTTCTGCCCGTTGATAAGTAGTGTAACGGCGGAATCGCTTCGGCGAGTCCCATGCCCGCCACACGGAGAATTTACGATCATGCGTATCGGCCACGGCTATGATGTCCACCAGTTGGTGACGGAGAGGAAGCTGATTCTGGGGGGGGTGGAGATCCCCTGGGAGAAGGGGCTGCTTGGTCACTCCGATGCCGATGTGCTCCTCCATGCCATCTCCGACGCCATTTTGGGCGCCATCGGTGAAGGTGACATCGGCAAGCACTTCCCCGATTCCGATCCCGCCTACAAGGGGATCTCCAGCGTGAAGCTCCTGCGGCACGTGATGGCGTTGGCGGACACCAAGGGGTACCGCATCGGCAACGTGGACGCAACCATAGTCGCCCAGCGGCCGAAACTGGCGCCCCATATTCCAGGCATGCGATCGAATATCGCCGCGGCCCTGGATTGCGAAGAGAACAGGGTCAACGTAAAGGCGACCACCACCGAGCAGCTCGGTTTTGCCGGACGGGGGGAAGGGATTGCGGCATACGCAGTGGCGCTCCTGGAAGATACGCTATAATTTCAAACCGGTTTCCGGCGCATACGCCGGTTTTTTCACAAAGGGTGACTATGAACAAAGAGAGCTGCGACAGAGAAAAGACCGCGGAAGAGACCGGCAGCGGTGCAACCGCGCCGGTAAACTTCATCCGTACCATCATTGACGAAGACCTGAAGTCGGGCAAGCACGCAACCATCGTCACCCGGTTTCCGCCGGAGCCGAACGGCTACCTGCATATCGGCCATGCCAAGTCCATCTGTCTGAACTTCGGCCTGGCGCGGGACTACGGCGGCCGCTGCCACCTCCGCTTCGACGACACCAACCCGGTCAAGGAAGAGGTGGAGTACATCGAGTCCATCAAGGAGAGCGTGCGCTGGCTCGGATTCGACTGGGGCGAAAACCAGTTCAACGCCTCGGACTACTTCGAGCAGCTCTACCAGTGGGCCGAGCAATTGATCCGGAAGGGGAAGGCCTATGTGGACGACCTGAGCGCCGAGGAAATCCGGGAACACCGCGGCACCTTGACCGAGCCGGGCAAGGAGAGCCCTTACCGCGACCGCTCACCGGAGGAGAGCCTGGACCTGTTCCGCCGCATGCGGGCCGGCGAGTTCCCGGACGGCTCCCGGGTGCTCAGGGCCAGGATCGACATGGCCTCGCCCAACATCAACCTGCGCGACCCGGTCATGTACCGCATCCTGCACGCAGAGCACCCCCACACCGGCGCCGCCTGGTGCGTCTATCCCATGTACGATTATGCCCATGGGCAGTCGGACTCCATCGAGGGGATTACCCACTCCATCTGTACCCTGGAGTTCGAAGATCACCGGCCGCTCTATGACTGGTTCCTGGAGGCCCTGGAGATCTACCGGCCCCGCCAGATCGAGTTCGCCCGCCTCAACCTGACCTACACGGTCATGAGCAAGCGCAAGCTCCTGGAACTGGTCCGGGAGAACCTGGTGAACGGCTGGGACGACCCGCGCATGCCCACCATCGTGGGAATGCGGCGGCGGGGCTACACCCCGGAGGCGATCCGCGCCTTCTGCGACAGGATCGGGGTAGGCAAGAACGACAGCTGGATCGATATGAGCGTACTGGAGGACTGCGTGCGGGAGGACCTGAACGAGAGGGCGCCCCGCGCAATGGCCGTGCTCAATCCCCTCCGCCTGGTGATCGAGAATTACCCGGAAGGGAAGACCGAGGAGTTCGATGCCCTGAACCACCCGAATGATCCTTCCATGGGAACCCGGCCGGTTCCCTTCTGTCGGGAGATATTCATCGAGGCCGACGATTTCATGGAAGACCCTCCAAAGGGGTATTTCCGCCTCTCACCGGGACGCGAGGTGCGGCTCCGCTATGCCTATATCGTCACGTGCACGGGCGTGGTGAAGGACGAGACAACCGGCGAGATCGTTGAGGTCCGCTGCGCCTATGACCCGGATTCGCGGGGAGGAACGGCTGCGGACGGCCGCAAGGTGAAAGGGACCATCCACTGGGTGTCCGCCCCCCATTCCGTTGCCGCGGAGGTGCGTCTCTACGACCGTCTCTTCACCGTGCCTCAACCGGGGACCGACAGGGACGGCGCCGACTGGAAGAGCTGCCTGAACCCTGATTCTCTCCGGAAGTCGACGGTATGCCGCCTGGAGCCGGGCCTCGGCGGGGCGGCCCCGGAAAGCCGCTTCCAGTTCGAGCGGCAGGGATATTTTTGCGTTGATGCCAACGATTCCTGTCCGGGAGCGCCGGTCTTCAACCGGATCGTGACGCTGCGGGATTCGTGGGCGAAGAGCGGCGGTTAACGGCTCATTCCGTTAAGTAAAATGTTGATAATCCAATGTAGGGGCAGGTCCCCGTGCCTGCCCTGATTGGGCGGCCACAGGGGGCCGCCCCTACGGTACGAGGTTCCCCATGTCTTTACGAGTCTATAACACCCTGACCGGCAGGAAAGAGGAGTTCGTCCCCCAGGTACCGGGCAAGGTTTCCATGTATGTCTGCGGGGTCACGGTCTATGACCACTGTCACATCGGGCATGCGCGCGCCAACGTGGTCTTCGACGTCATCTACCGTTATCTGTGCCACAGCGGCTACGACGTGACCTATGTGCGCAACTACACCGATGTGGACGACAAGATCATCAACCGGGCCAACCGGGAGGGGGTGGACTTCCGCGAGATCACCGAGCGCTTTATCGGGGAGTTCGACCGGGACATGGGACTGCTTGGCGTTGCCACGCCGACCTACCAGCCCAAGGCGACGGAACACATCGACGATATCATCGCCATCGTCCGGACCCTGGTGGAAAGGGGATTCGCCTACCAGTCCGGTGGGGATGTCTACTTCAGCATCGAGAAATACGACGAGTACCTGAAGCTCTCCAAGCGCAACCTGGATGACATGAAGGCCGGCGCGCGCATCGAGGTGGACGAGCGCAAGAACCACCCCATGGACTTCGTGCTCTGGAAGGAGGCCAAGCCGGGCGAGCCTTCCTGGGACTCCCCATGGGGCAAGGGGCGGCCGGGATGGCATATCGAGTGCTCGGCCATGAGCATGCGCTTCCTCGGCGAGACCATCGACATTCACGGCGGCGGCAAGGACCTGGTATTTCCCCACCACGAGAACGAGATCGCGCAGTCCGAGGCCGCGACAGGCAGGCCGTTCGTCAAGTACTGGCTGCACAACGGATTCGTCAACATCAACTCGGAGAAGATGAGCAAGTCGCTGGGAAATTTCTTCACCATCAGGGAGGTCCTGGAGAAGTACGACGCCGAAGCTCTCCGGTTCTTCCTGCTTACGGCCCACTACCGATCCCCTCTCGATTTCTCGGACCAGAACGTGAAAGAGGCGGAGGCCGGTCTGGACCGCATCTACACGGCCCTGGCGAACATGGAGGAACTGGGCGCGGGCATGGGCGGCGAAGGGGGAAGCATTGATGCGAAAGCCCTGAAGGAGCCGGAACGTGAGTTGCTGGAAAAGGCCGAGAGTTTCCCGGAGCGCTTCCGGGAGGCCATGGACGACGACTTCAACACGGCCCAGGTCCTGGGAAACATCTTCGACCTGGTGCGTGCCGTGAATCGGGCTCTTGCCGAGGGGGGCAAACTCTCGAAATCGATGAAGGCGGTACTTTCGCGGGCGCGGGGTGTGCTGGAAGAGGCCGGCGCGGTGCTCGGGATTTACCGGACGCCACCTTCCGCATACCTGGAAAAGGCGCGGGAGCGGAGGCTGGCTGAACTGGGGATTTCGCGGGAAGAGATCGAAGGGCTCATCGAGGAAAGGGCCGCGGCCCGCAAGGCAAAGGATTTCGGGAGGAGCGACGAGATACGGGATTCCCTTCTGGCAAGAAATGTCGTGCTGCTGGATTCGCCACAGGGGACAACCTGGAGAATCAAATAAAAAAAGAGGGCCGGTTCATCCGGTCCTCTTTTTTTACAACAGGCGCCTCTCAGGCGGCCTTGTTTTCCACCTGGGGCTTTGACCACTTGTTTTTGAAGAGTTCCATTGCCTCCCTCATGATATCAGACATGCTTTTCTGCGTCGTCTGCATTATTTCCTGGAGAGTTTGCCGCTCTTCATCGCTGATTCTCATGGAAATCACGTTGTATCGGGCATGTTCTCTTATTCTTCCCATATCTGTCTCTCCTGCGCGGTTCAGAACGTTTTGTGGATCTACCTTGCAAAAATATGCCATAATCGTGCCAAATAGCTTTTAGCGCTATGGGGGAGCCCAAAGAACGCCCTTTGCGAGACATTGAAAGGGATGCGCTCGTTTTTTTGTCGACTTCTGAAAAGAGAGATGTATCATCTCTGGCACGAAAAGGTGCAAAATTGCACATTACCATCTTCAGAAGGATAGTATCAGGCAAAAAAACACCCTAGCGACCAGGAGGGTCGATCGGCTAGGGCATAATGAGAGTCTTTCGACTCTCGCAAAATCTTTTTTCTATATATAGTATAAGTACGATGTTTTTGTTTGGCAAGGGGTTTTTCCGACTTTTTCACCTGTTTCTTCGGTTGCCAGTCCGGCGCTTTCTGTGATATAAAAACCCGCACTACGTAATCAAAAGGAGAGAAAAAAGTATGGCGCGGAGAACGTTCTCGGCGTTGTTTCGGCCGGAGTTTCCGACGATACTGCTGCTCCTTCTGTTTCTGTGGACGCCTCTTTCCGCGGCTGCGCGGACCCTACCCCCTCCGTCGCACCTTCCCCTTGGAGAGCGCTGGTTCGGCATTTTTCTGAACGATGAACGGAGCGGCTTCGCCGTGACGACCATCAGGGAGGTTCCCGCCGGGTACCGGATTGAGAGCGAGAGCGCGGTCAAGATGACAGGACTCGGCTTCAGCCGTGATATGACGGCCCGGGAGAGCTATACGGTAAACCGCGACCTTTCGCTCCGCTCCTTCGACGTCTCACTGACGGTTGACGGCAGCCCCCGGCGGGTCACCGGCGAGGTAGGCGAAAAGGCCATCCTGGCGACCATTGAGTCTGTGGGGACGCGGAAGGAGAAATCCCTTGCGAAAAAAGGGCTCGTCTATCCTCCGCCGGCGCTGAATCTCTATCCTCTCCTCCAGGGAGTGACGGAAAAGAAGAAATACCGTGTCTCCATGTTCGACCCGGAAGCTGTTTCGTTGAAGGATGTCCGCATTGATGTGATCGGATTCGAGACGATCGATGGCCGGGAGGCGGTTCACCTGCGTAACGACCTGTATCCCTTTGTCGACAACGATGTCTGGATTGACGGAGCAGGCGTTACGCTCCGGGAATCGGTCCGTGACGGGATGATTGAGACCCGGCTGGAAAGCGAGGCGTCTGCGCGCGCGTTTCTCACGGACGCCGCCCTATCCAAGAAGGACCTTATCCTCGACTTCAGCCTGGTCCGGGTCGAACGGCCCATCGAGCGACCGGCAGCGGCGCGTCGCCTGGCTCTGGCGCTTTCAGGCTTTCCCGAAGGTTTTCCGCTTATCTCGGATTCCGTGCAGAAAGCCGAGCGCAGGGAAGGCGGTGAAGCTCTCTTTACCGTTGATTTGGCTGCGACGGCGGGGGCTGTTGCTACATCACCGTCCATCGATCCGGCCGACCGGGGTCGCTACCTGGAGTCAACGGAGCGCATTCTCTCCGACAACCCGGAGATAGTCCGGCGCACGGGAGAGATACTCGCCGGGACGACGGAGCCGCGCGCGGCGGTTGAGAAACTGACCAAGTGGGTTGCCGGCTACGTCGAGGATACGGTTACCGACAGCCGCACTCCCCTGGAGACGCTGGAGAAGCGGACCGGAAACTGCCAGTCCCACGCACGGCTCTTCGTCTCCCTGGCCCGTGCCGCCGGCATCCCGACCCGCTTCGTGTCCGGGCTCGTCTATGCGGAAGGGAAGGGTTTCCTGTATCACAGCTGGGCGGAAAGCTTCGTGGGATACTGGCTCCCCGTGGATCCCACCTTCGGTGAGATACCCGCCAACGCAACCCACATCAAGCTTGTGGAGGGTGATTCCTCCGACGACATGGCGCCCATTGCCGGGGTTATCGGCAGGTTGCGCGGCCGTGTCCTTGACGTGGGGTATTGAGGAAAAGAGCGGATCCGGATCGTACAATATTCCATCGTTATGCAATCCAGCGGCTAGCCGCTAGCCGCTGGTTTTTCTTTTTACTCTATTCGGAAGGACAGCCATGGACTACAAAAATACATTGAACCTGCCGGCAACGGATTTTCCCATGAAAGCCAATCTCACCCAGAAAGAGGTGGAGATCCTTGAAAAATGGGAGGGGATGGGCCTGTACGAGAAGCTTGCGGAAGAGGGCAGGGACAAGCCGAAATACATCCTTCATGACGGTCCTCCCTACGCCAACGGCCATATCCACATCGGCCACGCGCTCAACAAGATCCTGAAGGACATCGTCCTGAAGTGCAAGCGGATGAGCGGCTTCGAGGCCCCCTATGTTCCCGGCTGGGACTGCCACGGGCTCCCCATCGAGTTGCAGGTGGAGAAGAGCCTGGGCTCCAAGAAGCACCAGATCTCAAAGACCGAGATGCGGAAACTGTGCCGCGAGTACGCCGCCAAGTTCGTGGAGGTGCAGAAAAAGGAGTTCGAGCGCCTCGGCATCCTGGGAGAGTGGGAGAACCCCTATCTGACCATGAACTACCTGTACGAGGCTATCACCGCCCGCGAACTGGCCACGTTCGCGGAGAACGGCGGTCTGTTCAAGGGGAAGAAGCCGGTGCACTGGTGTTCCTCGTGCGTGACTGCCCTGGCCGAAGCCGAGGTGGAGTACGCCGACCACCGCTCCCCCTCCATCTATGTGAAATTCCTCCTCAAGGACGACATCTCAGGGCAGGTCCCGGAAATGGCCGGAAAGAAGGTCTCGGTGGTCATCTGGACCACGACTCCCTGGACCATCCCGGCGAATCTTGCGATTTCCCTCCATCCCGAGTTCGACTACGCGGCACTCGACACGGGAAGCGAGGTCCTGATCGTGGCCTCCGGCCTGCTGGAAGCGTTCCGCGCGGGAACCGGCGTGACCGGCCGGGTCATCGCCACCTTCAAGGCCGGGGTCCTGGATAAGAAGAACTGCGCCCACCCCTTCTACGACCGTAATTCGGTGATCCTGCTGGGCGAGCACGTTACCCTGGAAGCCGGCACCGGCTGCGTCCACACGGCGCCCGGCCATGGTCAGGACGACTACGAGATGGGGCTGAAATTCGGCCTGGACATCTACAACCCGGTGGACAACCGGGGAAGGTTCCTGGAGAATGTGGAGTTTTTCGCCGGGCAGCCGGTGTTCGAGGCAAACAAGAGCGTCATCGAGAAGCTGACCGAGACCGGCGCGCTTCTCGGTTCCGGCGAGGTCACCCACTCCTATCCCCACTGCTGGCGCTGCAAGAAGCCCATCATCTTCCGCGCCACCGAGCAGTGGTTCATCAGCATGGAGACCAATGGCCTGCGGAAAAAGGCCCTGGAAGAGATCAACCGGGTAACGTGGATCCCCCACTGGGGCAGAGACCGGATCTACGGCATGGTGGAAGGACGGCCCGACTGGTGCATCTCCCGCCAACGCTCCTGGGGTGTTCCCATCACCGCATTTCTCTGCCAGGGGTGCGGCGAGGCGATCGCTGATGCCGCGGTCATGCGCCACGTGGCCGACCAGTTCGCCGAGCACGGCTCCGATATCTGGTACCAGCGGGAGGCAGCCGAGCTCCTCCCGCCGGGAACGAAGTGCCCGGCCTGCGGCAGCGGGAAACTGGAAAAAGAGATGGACATTCTTGACGTGTGGTTCGATTCCGGCGTCTCCCATGCCGCCGTGCTGGAGACCCGCGACAACCTGGCGTCACCCGCCGACATGTACCTGGAGGGGAGCGATCAACACCGGGGATGGTTCCATTCCTCGCTCCTCGTCGGCGCCGGTACCCGTGGAACGGCGCCGTACCGGAGCGTCCTGACCCACGGCTTCGTGCTGGACGGCGCGGGCCGCAAGATGAGCAAATCCCTGGGCAACGTGGTGGCGCCCGATGACGTGATCAAGAAATTCGGCGCCGATGTGCTCCGTCTCTGGACCGCGGCCCAGGACTACCGGGACGACAACCGCATCTCCCAGGAGATCCTGAACCGGGTTTCCGAGGCCTACCGCCGCATCCGCAATACCTGCCGCTACATCCTGGGGAATATCAGCGATTTCGATCCCGCAACGGACAGCGTCCCCTATGCCGAGATGGCCGAACTGGACCGCTGGGCGCTCCACCAGACGGAGGTCCTCAAGGAACGGGTCCTGCGGGCCTACGACGAGTATGAATTCCACATCATCTACCAGGCGGTCAACGCCTTCTGCAGCGTGGAGATGAGCGCCTTCTACCTGGACATCCTCAAGGACCGTCTCTACTCGAGCCGGCGCGACTCCCTCAAGCGTCGCAGCGCCCAGACCGCCCTCTACCGGATCCTTGATTCCCTGGTCAGGCTTGTCGCGCCGGTCCTCTCCTTTACCTCCGACGAGGTCTGGTGGCACATGCCAAAGCAGACCTGCGAGAGTGTCCATTTGGTAGGTTTCCCGGAGCCGGCGCCCGAATTCCGCGATGAGCGGTTGACGGAACGGTGGGACACCATCATCAAGGTGCGGGGAGAGGTTTCCAAGGCCCTGGAAATGGCGCGCGTCCGGAAGACCATCGGCCATTCCCTTGACGCCTCGGTGACGCTCAGCGCCCCGGCCGAGCTTCTCGGCTTCCTCCGGGAGTATGCCGTTGAATTGATGAGCATTTTCATCGTGTCCAAGGTTGACCTGGTGGATGAACTGGCGGGAGAGCACGTAGCTTCGGAAGGCGTCGCCGGTCTCAAGATCCGCGTCGAGGCCGCGCCGGGCGGGAAATGCGAGCGTTGCTGGTGCTACGACGAGCGGATTGGCGAGGATGCCCGATATCCGACCATCTGCCCGAAATGCATCGAGGCGGTGGCATGAAAAACCGCTACCTCTTCCTGATCGCGGTAGCCCTGCCGGTAATCATTCTCGACCAGGCGACCAAGCTGTTCATCGTCCGTACCCTGGAATTCCACGGCACAATCACCGTGGTGGAGAACTTCTTCGAGATTATCCATACCCGCAATCAGGGCGCGGCATTCGGATTCCTCCGGGACAGCGCCATCCGCCTGCCGTTTCTCATTACCGTATCGATTGTGGCGGCGCTCGTTGTCCTGGCCGTCTTCCGCAAGCTCAGGCCCGACCAGAAGCCGACCGCCTGGGGTCTGGCTCTGGTCTTCGCCGGCGCGATCGGCAATCTCATCGACCGGGTACGTCTCGGCGAGGTCATCGACTTTCTCAACGTCCACTGGTACGAGCACTTCTGGCCGGCCTTCAATGTGGCGGATTCTGCCATCTGCGTCGGTGTGGGGCTCCTGGCCGTTGATATGATTCTGGAGGAAAGAAGGAAGAAAAGAGAAAAGTAAAAAGTGAAAAGTGAAAAGTGAAATGAGAGACCTGCCGGGTTTTGAAAACCCGGCAGGTCTTTTTGTATCGCTAGACGCCGTAGTACTCCCGGTACCAGTCCACGAACCTGCCGATACCCTCTTCTATGGTTGTTTTCGGACGGAATCCCGCATCGCGCATCAGGTCGTCCACGTCGGCGCAAGTGGCGGGCACGTCGCCCGGCTGGATTGGGAGCAGGTTGCGGACCGCCTTTCTGCCCAGCTTTTCCTCCAGTACCTCGATAAACCGCAGCAGTTCCACAGGGTTGTTGTTGCCGATGTTGTAGATGCGGTACGGCGCATAACTGGTCCCGGGATCGGGTTTGTCGCCGCTCCACTCCGGATTCGGCGTCGGCGTGCGATCCGTGACCCGCACCACTCCCTCCACGATGTCGTCGATATAGGTGAAGTCCCGTCTCATTTTTCCCTCGTTGAAAACGTCGATGGGTTTTCCCTCCAGTATCGCCCTGGTGAAGAGGAACAGGGCCATGTCGGGGCGTCCCCACGGACCATAGACGGTAAAGAAACGGAGGCCGGTGCACGGAAGGCCGTAGAGACTCGCGTAAGTATGGGCCATGAGTTCGTTGGATTTCTTGGTGGCCGCGTAGAGGGAGACCGGATGATCCACGTTGTGGTGGATGGAGAAGGGCATCCGGGTGTTTGCTCCGTAGACCGAGCTGGATGAGGCGTAGACCAGGTGCGCCGTGCCGTTGTGACGGCATCCCTCAAGTATGTTCATGAAGCCGGTTATGTTGCTGTCGATATAGGCATGGGGGTTGACAAGGGAGTACCGCACCCCGGCCTGGGCCGCCAGGTGGACCACCTTGTCGAATCTCTCCACGGCGAAAAGGTCCGCAATCGCCCGACGGTCGGCAAGGTCGCCTTGTACAAAGGTGAATCCCTCCCGTCCGATGAGCTGCCGCAGCCGCGCCTGCTTCAGGGAGACGTCGTAGTAGTCGTTCAGGTTGTCGAGGCCGACGATAGAATCCCCGCGGTCAAGGAGATACTTCGCCACATGAAAGCCGATGAATCCGGCGGCGCCGGTAACAAGAATCTTTGCCATGGGAACCCCGTGAAGTCGGTGAAAAGATAAAAGTGAAAAGTAAAAAGTAAAAAGTAAAAAGTAAAAAGTGAAAAGTGAAAAGTGAAAAGATAATCTTACCTTTTCAGCATGATGAATCCCATCTGGCGACCCGTATCACCCCCGTCCCGGCGGTAGGAGAAGAACAGGTCCTTTTCGCAGGAAACGCAGAGGGGGCTTGCCTCCAGGTTCGCCTCGCCGATGCCTGCCCGCAGGAGTTGCCGACGGTTTGCCTCGACCAGGTCCAGTCGCCATTTACCCGGCCCGTTGGGCGTCGTGAAGGACTCGATGCTCTGCCCCGCTGCGCGGAATGCCTCGACTACCGGCTCGTCCACTTCGTAACAGCAGGGGGCAATTGCCGGACCGATGGCCGCGAGGATGTCCCGGGGTCTTCCGTCAAACAGGGTAACGATCGCCTCGACGCCCTTCCGCGCTATGCCGGCCGCCGTTCCCTTCCATCCCGCGTGGAGTGCCGCGGCGACCCGGCGCACCGGGTCCAGAAGAAGGATCGGCACGCAGTCGGCCACGCAGACACCGATCATCACGCCCGGCTGGTTGGTTACGATACCGTCGCACTCCAGCTTCTGGAAATGGGAAAGGTCCGGGTTCGGCTCGTCAAGGAGAAGGAGGTCGCTGCCGTGTACCTGGGTGACGGTAACGAGTCTCTCCAGACGGGCGCCGAAGGCCCTCGCCAGGATGCTCCGGTTTCCTTCCACGTTGTGGGGTGAGTCAAGGGTCGAGGACCCCAGGTTCAGGGAGTTGTACGGGGGGCGGGATACCCCTTCATGGCGGGTGGTGAATCCCTGCACGGATATTCCCCGCCCGTTGAATATCTTCGGCTCCAGGTAGTGGACCCTGCCGTTCTTTTGTATTTCCACGGAAAACTCCTTTGAAAATCAGTGGTGAGTGAAAAGTGAAAAGATATAAGTAAAATGTCATGATGCACGTGACATCTCAACTCATATCTTTTCACTTTTTACTTTTTACTTTTCACTGCCTTTCCAGATACTCGATAATCCTGTCCATGTCCTCCGGCACGGGTGCGGAGAATTCCAGGTATTCGCCGGTTCCTGGATGCACGAAGCCGAGGATCTGGGCATGGAGGGCCTGCCTGCCCAGTTCCCGTATCAATGCCCTGAGCTTCGTGTCCTTTACGCCCGACAGGCGCCCGGATCCGCCGTAGACCGGGTCCCCCAGAAGAGGAAAGCCCGCCTCGGAAAGGTGGACGCGGATCTGGTGGGTGCGGCCGGTCTCCAGGCGGAGTTCGACGACCGATACCGGGCCGAAGCGTTCCCTGACCCGCCAGTGGGTGACGGCGTTCTTTCCCCGCCGCGCGGAACCGGACATTTTCTTGCGGTCCACCGGGTGGCGACCGATGGACGACTCGATGCGTCCCTTGTCCGTCTTGGGCGAGCCGTATACCAGAGCCAGGTACACCCGCTTGATGGTGTGCTCCTTGAACTGGCGGGCAAGTCCCTGGTGGGAGCGGTCGTTTTTCGCCACGACGATGACGCCGGTGGTATCCTTGTCGATGCGGTGGACGATCCCGGGCCGTATCTCGCCGCCGATGCCGGAGAGGTCGTCGCAATGGGCGAGAAGGGCGTTGACCACGGTGCCGCCGGGATTGCCTGCGCCTGGATGGACCGACATTCCCGACGGCTTGTTCAGTACGATCAGGTCGCCGTCCTCATACAGGATCTCCAGCGGAATCTCTTCCGCCGTCGGAGTCGACGGGATTGGGGGAGGGATTTCAATGATAATGCGTTCCCCCCCCTTCAGCTTCATTGAGGGCTTTGCAGGTTCCGCATCCACCGTTACCCGGTCCGTTTCGATGAGCCGACGAACCGCCGATCGGGTCAGATCGGGAACCTGGGCGGCAATGAATACATCCAGCCTTTCAGGCGGATCATCGGTTGAAAAGGTCAATTCGATTCGTTCCACGGATCTCCAGAAAAATCATGCGCCGTCCGCCGGGGCGGACATCCGATGCTGAAACAGCAAAGGCGCGTCCCGAGGGACCGCGCCTTGCCCGTATCGTTCCGTCTATGTAACTCCGTCACCAGATGGGGGATTCTATCCTGCCCGCACGCTTGATAAGAACGTCGACTATGGCGAGGTCAAAGATGGTTGATGAACCCAGTTCAGCAGTAACACGGGACTGAAAGTGCTGCCTGCCTTCTTCAATCTCGTTTTCCAACAGCTCGAAGATGGTATCGTTCTTGATACCCTGCTCTACCTTTTCCCTGTTGTAGATGGCCACATCGGAGATGATGGCGCGGGCAAGCCTTCTTGCGTGCTCCGGGTTATCTATCAGGCCCATGGCCGTGTCCTCTCTTTTCTCGTGCGAATTCCCCCCGCTGGGCCCGGTGATGCTCGACGGCTGCCTTCGGGATGGCGGAAAACTTTTGTCAGGGTATCCAAATAACAGCGGGATGTCAATGCGTTTTCCGGCAATTTCCATTGCCGGCTTTTCTCCTCCTTAACCGTCAGGCTCGTCTTCCACAGGCTTCCACCGCTGTCTCGCTTTCTCCCGGGATGCGGCGCTATCCGTGAAAGAAGCTTTCCATCTCGCGGAAGACGGTTTCGCCCTCGCCTCTCGTAATCCGTGACTTCGGAAGGGAATCCAGGAAGAACCGGCCGTAGTTCTTGGACAGGACCCGGCTGTCGAAGATGAGCACGGCGCCCCGGTCCCCCCGGCTCCGGATCAGTCTGCCGAAGCCCTGTTTGAACTTGATCACCGCCTGGGGGACCGTGTATTCCATGAACGGGTCGCCGCCCTCGGCTGTTATGTGTTCGGCGCGCGCTTCCAGGATAGGCTCCGTGGGTACCCGGAACGGAAGGCGGGTGATCACCACCAGTTCCAGCGCCTTTCCCTGCACGTCGACCCCCTCCCAGAAGGAGTCGGTGCCGAAAAGTACGGCGTTCCGCTCGTGCCGGAAGCGGTTCAGGAGCATATGGCGGTTGATCTCTCCCTGGCGCATGGGTGTGAGCCCCGCCTTTTCCAGTGGTTCCCTGAGTGAGGCGAAGACTCGGCTCAGGAGGTCGTAGGAGGTGAAGAGGACGAACGCCCGTCCCCGGGAAACGATGAGCCCTCGCAGGAGATAGTCTTCCAGGTATGGGGTAAAGGATCGCTCCGTGGGTTCGGGCAGGTCGTCGGGGATGCCGATGAATGCCTGGCGCTCGTAGTCGAAGGGGGACGCCAGCAGCAGTTCCGTGACCCGCTGTCTCTCCAGGAGGTCGATTCCCGTCATCTTTTCCAGGTAGTCGAACTTCTCGCCCACCGCAAGGGTGGCGGAGGTGACGACCACGGTCCGGAATCTGTCGAGGATCACCGATTTGATGGATTCCGCGACCTGGATGGGGGAGGAGCAGAGCCGGACGGTCATCCCCCGCGCTCCCTTGTTCACCTCGAACCAGTGGCAGAGCCGGTCGTCCCGCAGGGTGAAGACGCCCAGATCCCGGATGACGCTCTCCAGTCTGCCCCTGATTCCCTTGAGGTCGATGAGCGCGCCGGAGAGCTTCTCCAGGATCGCCTCCGGGAGCTGATCGCACGCTTTGAAAAATGACTTCAGGGCGGCTACGTATTCTGTCAGCTCTTTTACAAGTCGGCGCACAGCCTGTTCCGACTCCTGCCAGAAGGGGTCACTGTAGACCGCGGGGGTGAGGCGCAGCTTCCGTTCCCCGGAATTTTTCCCGTCGTTTTTCAGGTAGGAAAGGAGAGAGAGGCCGAGGGAATCAAGCACGGAGATCACGGTTTCCGACAGGGAGAGCCGTCCCGGCAGAAGCCTTCCTTCCAGGATCCCCGATATCTCGATGAAGAGGACATCCAGTTCCTGCGGTATTTCCCGACCAATCCGTGCGGAGATACGCGGAAGGATGCCCCGCTGGGCCTTGCGTGGGTGCTGGAGCCTTCCCAGGATCTGCAGGATCCCGTGGCGCGAGATGCGGGAGGAAAAGAAACTGGTTGCCGTATCTTCCAGGTGGTGTCCCTCGTCGAAGATGAGACGGGTAAACGGTGGGAGGATCGCCGAGGAATCGTAGCCGGTTTCGGAACGCAGAGCCACGTCCGCCAGCAGGAGGGCGTGATTGACCACCAGGATATCGGCGCCCGCGGCCTCGCGGCGTGCCGAGTAGAAAAAACACTTTCCGTAGTGCCCGCATTTGACCCGTCCGCACTGGTCCGCCTCGCAGCAGACCTCTTCCCAGACCTCGTCGCTGGGGATGAAGCTCAGGTCGTTCCGGCATCCTTCGCCGGTCTTGCGGCTCCACTCCATGATGGCCTCAAGTTCTCCGGCTGTTCCCTCTTCCTTGAAGAGCGAAGGTTCGGTCTCGATGGCCTTCAACTTCCGGAGGCAGAGGTAATTGGATCGGCCCTTGACCAGCACCGCGCGGAACGAGAGCCCGCCCTTTTCCCGGAGGAACGGTATATCCTTCTTGATGAGCTGTTCCTGGAGGTTGATGGTGTTGGTGGAGACCACGATGCGTTCCCGGTTGCGGGTCGCCCAGAGTGCGGCAGGGAGGAGGTAGGCGAGCGACTTGCCGGTGCCGGTTCCCGCCTCGATGACCGCCACCCGCTCTTCGTTGAAGGCTTCGGCCACGACGAACGACATGCGGGTCTGCGCTTCGCGGTGTTCGTACCCCTCCAGGTTCCGGGCCAGGGCGCCGTCTTGGGAAAAGAACCGTTCGATCTCGGGGAAGGAGAGACGCTC
>CALABV010000054.1 GCA_937886325.1 uncultured Geobacter sp. | reverse complement strand
GACCACCGAGATCTACACTCTTTCCCTACACGACGCTCTTCCGATCTGCATACCCTGCGCGAGAGTGAAAAAAGGGCACTGGCCATCGGGTATTTTCTTTCCGAGCGGCTTTATGACCTGTCAACCCTGTCCGAACGGCGGGAAATCTCCCTGTACTACGAGAACAAGGCTCTCGGCATGTCCCTGGAGTACGGTCTGGGCGCCAGCATCAACGCAGTGAACGATGTGCTGCTCACCTTTCGCGAGAAACGGCTCATGGACGGCCGGCGTGTTTTCGAGCGCATCGCATACCAGGACATATCGGGCCGGACGCTCTTTGAAAGCGGCGGGACGGATGCCTTCGGAACAAGGGAAGCGATCTTTCAGCGAAGTCGTGATTCGAGGAAAAGGATAGCGGTTATTCGCAGCGAGAAGATGGAAGGTCGTGAATATGTAGTGGTTTCCTCTCCATTCATGTTCAAGGGCATGCTGAACGGCCGCCTGTCGGGCTGGATCCCGGCCGAAGTCATCTGTCATCACTTCGCCGAAATTTCGAAAGAAAACTCGCGGTTTAACCTCATGGTGCTCCACGGCAGGTACCTGTTCGGTGAGCACCATGCACGGGAGTTCATGCCCGGTCTCTCGCTCCCGGATCCCGCGGGCATGAAGCCGGGGATCGTGCGGACGATCTCCGTTTCGACGGGTGCGGCGTCGCACAACGTGCGGGCCCTGCTGACCGTAGTACCAAACACCCCCTTTGCCCTGGCATCTTTCTTCCGTGACGACTCCGGCAGCGCCGGGCCTCCTCCCCGCAGACCTTTTTTTGTTCTCATGGGAATCGGTTTGGCGCTACTGACCGGCGGCATCGCCTTTTACCGGGCCAGCATGCGTTCCGCGGTCCTTGAAACGCGCCTCACCGAAACGCGTCTCCGCGAAAGGATCGTCGAGGAAAAAAACGACCGACTCCGCAAGCTGCTCACGGCCGTGGAGCAGAGTTGCAGTTCCGTCGTGATAACCAATGTCGATGGCGATATCGAGTATGTAAACCCCCACTTCAGCAAGGTTACCGGCTACTCCGCCGAAGATGTGCACGGGAAAAATCCCCGAATTCTGCAGAGCAGCAGAGAGCCGATGGAAAAATATCGGGAACTGTGGAAAACGGTATTGAACGGAAAGAGCTGGTCCGGCGAGTTCCTGAACCGCAAGAAGAACGGGGATTTTTTCTGGGAGCGGGCGAACATCGCGCCGGTGATCGATGAACAAGGCGTCATTTCCAGCCTTATCGCCATCAAGGAAGACATCAGCGACCGAAAGCTGGCAGAACAGGAACTGCTCACGGCGAAAGACGCCGCCGAGGCCGCCAGCCGGGCAAAAAGCGCCTTCCTTGCCAACATGAGCCATGAGATACGGACTCCGCTGAACGGCATTATCGGCATGACCCAGCTCATGCTGAAGGACGAACTGACCGACAAGCAGAGGAAACAGTGCGAGTCGGTCCACTACTCGGCCGAACTGCTGCTCAGCATCATCAACGACGTCCTGGATTTTTCCAAAATCGAGGCAGGACGTCTGGACCTGGAGAAGGTCCCCTTCGATATCCGTTCAGCCGTTTCCAGAACGGTGGAGCTTTTTACCGGCACGGCGCGGGATAAGGGCATATCCCTGCACACGGCATTCGAGAGTGCCGTTCCCCGTATCGTGCGCGGTGACCCGATGCGTCTGCGCCAGATACTGCATAATCTGGTGGGAAATGCCGTCAAATTCACCCAGGAGGGGGAGATCTCCGTGCTTGTCTCCTGTGAAGAGACAGGGAGCGGGCAGGCGCTTCTCGGTTTCCAGGTCGCGGATACGGGAATCGGAATCGCGGACGAATCACTGGAGCGCATCTTCGACTCCTTCACCCAGGCGGACAGTTCCACGACCCGGAAGTTCGGCGGCACGGGACTGGGGCTCTCGATCACGAGGCAGCTCGTGGAAATGATGAACGGAAGCATCAGCGTGGAGAGCTCGGTGGGTCGGGGATCGGTCTTCAGATTTTCCCTCTCCATGGAGAAGGATAACGCTTCGGAGGAAACGCCCTGCTCCGCTGCCGGGGATTCACCCCAGCTTTACGACCGGGTTACCGCGCTTCGTTCGGGTGTCGCGTCTCGTATACTTGTAGCCGAGGACAACGTCGTCAATCAGGAGGTGTGCAGGGCTATGCTCGATTATCTCGGCTACCGCTGCGACACTGTCGAGAACGGCGTGGAGGCGGTGCGGGCCGTGGAAAGCACAGCCTACGATCTGGTGTTCATGGATTACGAGATGCCGGATATGGACGGCCTGGAGGCCACTCGGATTATCCGGGAAAGGGAAGCGGGCAGCGGCCGGAGAACCACGATTGTCGCCCTGACCGGCCACGCCATGGAAGGGTACCGCGAGCGCTGCATCGAGAACGGCATGGACGACTATCTGACGAAGCCGTTTACCATGGAGGCAATACAGGATATTCTTGAGCGACGGCTGCCGAAGGATAGAGACTATCCAGAGACTTATACCGATCAACAGAGCGATGATGGCAGTCTCTGTGATCAATACCGCACAGTGATGTCCGCAGTGGTGTAAAACCTTCCAAGTAACTTCATGATAAGGGGTTGAAATATCGTGTCCGCCGTTTTTGAAGTTACTTGGAAGGCAAAAGCAAGACTGCATCGACGCATCACTATATAGCCCTCCCCTCTGTTTCAATGCATTGATCCTGCCTGAAAAGGCGAAGCTGCTTTACCCCGTTGCCGGACCCTCACCTTGCCTCCCTTCCTGCCTTGATGAAGAGAAAGCCGGCATTCCTCCACCTCTACATGATCTGCCGTGCCTTCAATAGCCAATCGCATGGCGTAAAGACCTTTCCGCGCATTATTTTGCCTCCTGAAGAAAAGCCGGCGTGTGCATCCGCGCAAAACCGTCCTCCACAGGTACAGTACGTATCTCCAGGTGACGTTTTTCTTTCGGTATTTTTTGAAAACTGTTGAAATTACAGCATCTATTGTTTTGGCACCTATCGTGCGGATATGGGGGTAGCTGTATAAAAAACGTCCCTGCGAGGGACGGCCCGGGAGAGAAGACATGACGCGGGAAATGGATGAAATTGTCAACCGGTTGATTTCCGATGGTGGTTTCCGGCGCAGGGTAGTTAGGTTTCTAGCGGAATCCATCGGCGAGGAGAACATGATGAGAATCACAATTACCAAGAAACTGAACGCTACGGCATAGTTGCCGGTGGAGATACTAAAAAGGGGGATAACTTAATGAACTGGTTCAAAAATTTGAAGATTGGCGCACGTTTGGGGTTTGGCTTCGGCGTAGTCCTCGTCATGCTGGTGGTGATGGCAATGGTTGGGATAGTGAGTTTGAAAAAAATGGGGACGAAACTCAGCAATATTGCCACTATCTCGCAACCAGCCCTGAAGAACGCTGAAGACGCCTTAATGGCGGTAACAGCTATCGGAAGCAGCATAAAAACCATCGCAATGCTTGATGATCGAAAAGCACAGGAGGCGGAAATACAGAATATTGAAAGTGCCAGGGCAAGGTACAAAGAGGCAATGACCAAACTTGTGGACCTGGACAAGACGGAAAAGGGAAAGGAGATTATTTCCAGGGCCAAAGAAGCAATCGCTACCGCCAAGGAGTCTAACAATAAAGTGATAAATCTATCCCTGGCCGGGAAAAAGAATGAAGCGATCAACCTGATAATATCCGAATCTCAGCCCTTGACCAAGAAGGTGGAACAGGCTTTTGCGGAGTTGTTCAAGTATGAGGAAGCATTTGGGGTCAAAGCTAACAATGAGGCTAGAAGCATAAACAGCAGCGCGAACTTGTACCTTGTCATAATAGGGTGTATCGCACTTATGGCCGGAGCGGTAATTTCATGGTTCGTCACCCGCAACCTCGTGATAAGGCTTGGTCGCCTTTCGAAGGCCATGGAGGTGATAGCGTCCGGCGACATATCCAAAAAGGTGCGGATATTCGCCAATGATGAACTGGGCGCCGTCGGCGTGAGCATCAACTCGATGCTGGATTCCCTGAACGCCATGATCGCATCGATCCAGTCCGCTTCGCTCAAGATTGCTTCCGCGTCCCATCAGATCCAAAGCAGCTCCGAACAGATGGCAACCGGCGCGGAAGAGGTCGCCGCCCAGACCGGCACGGTCGCCACGGCAGGGGAAGAAATGGCCGCAACGGCCACCGAGATCGCGGGCAACTGCCTTGCGGCTGCGGATGGCGCGAACCAGGCTTCTTCGACGGCAAGCAACGGCGCCGCTGTCGTGCAGGAGACGATTTCCGTGATGAACCGCATCGCCAACCGGGTACGGGAAACCGCGCAGACGGTGGAAAATCTCGGGGCCAGGGGCGACCAGATAGGTGAAATAATCGCCACCATTGAAGATATCGCGGACCAGACCAACCTTCTTGCCCTGAATGCCGCAATCGAGGCGGCCCGTGCCGGAGAACAGGGGAGGGGATTTGCCGTTGTCGCCGATGAAGTTCGGGCGCTGGCGGAAAGGACGACGACGGCAACCAAGGAAATCGGCGCCATGATCAAGGCCATCCAGCGGGATACCGGTGAGGCCGTCTCTTCCATGAACAAGGGCGTTGACGAGGTGGAGCAGGGGACCAGAGAGGCGTCCCGTTCGGGAGAGGCCCTGGAAGGGATTCTCACCCAGATCGGATCCCTGAGCATGCAGATCGGTCAGATCGCCACCGCGGCGGAACAGCAGACCGCAACGACAAGCGAGATATCAAACAACATCCATCAGATCACCGATGTGGTCCACCAGACCGCCCAGGGCACCCAGGAATCCGCGGCCGCGGCCACGCAACTAGAAGGTCTGGCCGAGGAGCTTCAGCGGTTGGTCGGCCGGTTCACCCTGGCGGCCTGACATCGGAAATACGACTTCAAGGAGACAGACATGGCTCAAGAAATGAACGCGGCGCACGGGATGTATCACATGGTGAGCTTCTCCGTCGGCAACGAAAGGTTCGGGGTTGATATTCTCACGGTGCGGGAAATCATACGCATGGTGGAGATTACCCGAATCCCCAACGCCCCGGAGTATGTGGAGGGAGTGATAAATCTGCGCGGGAAGGTCATCCCCATCGTTGACTTCAGAAAGAGGTTCAATATGGAGGAGGACCCAGACGGCAACAACCGGGATCGGCGCATTATCGTGGGCGCCATCGGAGAGACCACCGTGGGACTGGTGGTGGATCAGGTCTCCCACGTCATCAAGCTCGGCGGGGAGGAAGTCTCGCCCGCGCCGCCCGCGGTAAAGGGCTTTGATTCGGCATTCATCAAAGGGGTTGGCAGGCTGAAGGAAGGCTTGCTCATCATCCTCGCCCTGGAGAAGCTCTTTTCCCACTGCCAGCTTCAGGCGATGGACCTGGCGGCCTGACTGGATAGACGCCCGCTTTCTATCTGTTTATCTTACAACGCCAGGTGGAGCCGTCCGAAGGGATTAAATGACGACTCCACCTGGCGAATTCAGGTTTATTCTCCTCGCCTTCGAGAAATCTGTTTTCAAATATATTTCGTGACTGGTAAGCTGTATCAATCGCTGTATGCAAAAAGGAGGCGCGCAATGCCCGTGAAGGTCTATTTTGCCGATATGAGGGCTGGAACGAAGGAGAATCTTTTCGACAAGATAGGCAGGCTTCTGCACTGCTGCGGCCTGAAGGAAAGGATCGCCCCCGGCGATCTCACGGCGATCAAGATGCACTTCGGGGAGAAGGGGAACCACGCCTTTGTCCGCCCCGTTTTCATCAGGAGGGTGGTTGAAGAGATCAAGGGGCGCGGCGCCAAGCCCTTCCTCACCGATTCCTCCACCCTCTATCCCGGTTCCAGGAAGGAAGCGGTTTCGGGACTGGCCAATGCCGTCGAGAACGGTTTCGCCTATGCCGTTGTCGGAGCGCCCCTCATCATGTGCGACGGCCTGCGGGGGCATACGGCGGTGGATGTGCCCATTGAGGGCGAACTGCTTCGCACGGTATCCATCGGGGCGGAGATTATCGAGGCGGACGCGCTGGTGGTGGTGTCCCATTTCAAATGCCACGAACTGACCGGTTTCGGCGGCGCCCTGAAAAACCTGGGCATGGGGTGCTCAAGCCGGAGCGGCAAGCTTGTGCAGCATTCGAATGTCGCCCCGGAGGTTGCCGGAGAGCTGTGCAACGGATGCGGCATCTGTCTCGGGGCGTGCGTGCACGGCGCCATCGCCGTTCGTAACGGGAAGTCGCGTATAGACCCCGGGGCGTGCGTCGGTTGCGGCCGATGCATAAGCGTCTGTCCGCAGAAGGCGGTAAAGGTGCGCTGGAATCAGGATGCCCCACTGGTCATGAAAAAGATGTGCGAGTTCGCCCTGGGCGCGGTGCAGGGAAAGCGGGAAAAATCCCTCTACCTGAATTTCATCACCCAGGTGTCTCCGGCCTGCGACTGTTACGGCCATGCGGATGCGCCCATCGTGAACGACATCGGAATCTGCGCCTCCACCGACCCGGTGGCGGTGGACCAGGCCTGCGCCGACCTGGTGAACGCGGCCCCGGGGAACCGGGATTCGGCTCTGAAGAGCGGTTTCGAGCCGGGAGGGGACAAGTTCCGCGGTGTATCTCCTGATGTCGACTGGGAAGTCCAGTTGAAGCATGGTGAGAAAATCGGGCTCGGAACCAGGAACTATGTGCTGGAGAGGATATGAAGCGGAGTGCTGCGCCTTTCAGCGGTGCTCCGCTCCCGGTCGATTCGCCCTTGCCATCCGGCGCCGTGCGGGTACACTCTCAGCGGGGGAGGATCCTCTCTCCCGCTCACAAAACGGAAAAGGAGCGCCATCATGAATGAAGTGGAAAAATATCTGGCGGCACTGGAGGCGGCAGTCGAAGTGAAAGACAAGGAGGTCATCCTTTTGCTGGAACCGTTTGCCACGCATCTGTATAAGGACATCCATACGCGGGCCGGAAGAGCCTCCGATGAGGATCGCGCCGCCTGGGAAGAGATGCTGCGGCGCATCAAGTATGTCATCGCCGGCATGGCAACGGCGAGCCCCGAACTCTGGTAGCGGTGGAGCCGGGAAAATACTTTCCACCGCTTTTCCCGGTGTGATAGACTTGCGGAACCGCTGCGTTCATGCAGCGGAACTTCACCCTTCCAGTGTCGGGAATGCGCCATGAAGTACTATCCCATCAATATCGAGATCCGTGGCAGGAGCGTGACGATCGTCGGCGGAGGGGCCGTTGCGGAGCGTAAATGCCGAACCCTTCTTGAAGCGGGCGCGAAGGTCAGGGTTATCGCCCCGCGCCTGTCCCGGGGACTGTCGGGGCTTGTGAAGAAGGGAATGATTGAGCACCTGGCGCGGGAGTATCGGCCTGGTGATCTGGCAGGTTCCTTCCTGGTATTTGCGGCGACCGGCAATCGCGGCGTAAGCATGGCGGTGGCCGATGAGGCGGCGGAGTGGCGCATCCCGGCCAATATCGCCGACATGCCCGAGCGGAGCGACTTTACTACGCCCTCCTCCGTTGCCCGGGGAGATCTCCTCCTGACCGTGTCCACCGGCGGGAAATGTCCCGCAATGGCCAAGGAGATCCGTGGAGAGCTCGGGGAGCGCTATGGAGAAGAGTACGCCGTGGCGCTCCAGGTCCTCGGTGCGGTCCGCGAGCGCCTTCTGGCAATGAAAATCGGATGTCACGCAACAAAGGAGATCCTTGGCTCACTCATCTCTCGTGATCTCCCGCACCTTCTGCGCAACGGTTCGGCCGAAGAGGTCGATCGCCTCCTCCGGGAGGTCGCGGGTCCCGGTTTCAGCCTCGGTGAGCTGGGTGTGGAGAAAAGGGACACACCATGAACACCGTCCTTTTTTCGGTGGTCATCGGTATCTACGGAGCGGCGACCCTCCTCTATGTCGTATACTTCGCCCGTCCCGCGGAAACACTCGGCAAGGCCGCCGGCCGGATTCTTGCGTCGGGATTTGCGTTCCATTGTCTTTTCACTGTTAACCGTTACCTTGAGTCCGGGTATACTCCGATAACGAACCCCCACGAATCTCTCTCCTTTTTCAGCCTGGCCGTGGTCGGCGTCTTTCTCGCATTCCAGTGGAAATGCCGCGCCGTGATACTCGGATCCTTCGTCATGCCCGTGGCCTTTCTCATACTCCTGGCGTCCGCATCGTTTCCGTCGGCGGTTACCCCTCTCAGTCCGACTCTGAAAAGCGGCTGGCTGGCGGTCCATGCCGTTGGGGCGTTCGCGGCGTACGCCACCTTTACCGTTGCCTTTTGTGCGGGCGTCATGTACCTGCTCCAGGAACGTTATCTGAAAAAGAAGCTGCTGGGCGTCCTGTTCCGCCGCCTTCCCTCCCTGGACATCCTGGATGACATAAACTATCGCTGCCTGGCCTTCGGCCTTCCCTTGTTGACACTTGCCATCATCTCCGGATCCCTGTGGGCGAAATCCGCCTGGGGAGCCTACTGGAGCTGGGACCCGAAGGAAACCTGGTCGCTCGTCACCTGGTTCGTCTATGCGGCTCTCCTTCACGGAAGGCTGACCACCGGATGGAGAGGCAGGAGAGCCGCCATCCTGGCCATCGTCGGTTTCTGCGTGATCCTCTTCACTTTTCTCGGCGTCAACCTCCTGCTGCCGGGACACCACAGCAACAGGTAGTCGGGATTCATGAATATCATCGTCGTGGGACTTTCCCATCATACGGCCCCCCTGGAAATCCGGGAGAAGCTGGCCTTCGAGTCGAACGGGATCGAATCCCCCCTCCGCGAGCTGACGTCCCTGCCGGATATCTCGGAAGGGATTATCGTTTCCACGTGCAACCGAGTAGAAGTGTATGCCGTCACCCGTGACATCGCCGCCGGGATGGCCCGCATCAGGCGGTTTCTCGCCGAGCGGCGCCATATCCCCTTCTCCAGCCTGGAGGCGTATCTTTACGGGTACCATGGTGAAAATGCCGTCCGTCACGTCTTCCGGGTGGCGGCGAGCCTGGATTCCCTGGTCGTGGGAGAGCCGCAGATCCTGGGACAGATAAAATCGGCGTACGGCTATGCCGCGGAATACGGCGCCTCGGGTCTCGTCCTGAACCGCCTCCTCCATAAGGCCTTCTTCGTTGCCAAGCGTATCCGCACCGAGACCCGCATCGCATCCTCGGCTGTTTCCATCGCCTTTGCCGCCGTGGAACTGGCAAAGAAGATTTTCGACGACCTCTCCGACAAGACGGTGTTCCTCGTTGGCGCAGGGGAGATGGGCGAACTGGCGGCGCGACACTTCATCACCGCCGGAGTGCGCGGGGTGATGGTGGCCAACCGGACCTTCGAGCGTGCGGAGCGCCTTGCGGCTGAACTCGATGGACGGCCCGTCCGTTTCGAGGACTTCCTCGACCACCTGCACAAGGCCGACATTGTCCTGTCCACCACCGGCGCTCCTCATTTCATCATCGGGACGAAGGATGTGGCGGAGGTGCTTCGCCGCCGGAAACAGCGTCCCATGTTTTTCATCGACATCGCCGTTCCACGGGACGTCGATCCGGCTGTAAACGAGCTGGAGAATGTCTACCTGTACAACACCGACGACCTCCAGGGCGTGGTGGAGTCCAATCTGGAACAGCGCAGGATGGAGGCGGAAAAAGCGGAGGAAATTGTGGCGGATGAAGCGGGTCGCTTCCTCTCCTGGCTTTCCTCCCTTGAGGTGGTCCCGACTATCGTGGCGCTCCGTTCCCGGTTTGAAGAGATCGTGCGGTCGGAGGTGGAGCGGACGCTTTCGGCCTGGAAAGGCATTTCTCCGGAGCATGAGAGGCGCCTTGACGCCATGACCTCGGCCATGATTTCCAAGCTGCTCCATACCCCCATCAGCGTCCTGAAGCATACCGGCCAGGGGGGGCGCATCGACCTCTACCTGGACGCCCTGCGGAGCCTGTTCGACCTCTCCCCCGAAATGCGGGAAGTGGATGAGGATAACGGTGGGGATGGTGATGGGTGAAAAGTGAAAAGTAAAAAGTAAAAAATGATGAGTGATGAGTGATGGGTGAAAGGCGAAGAGAAAGGAGTTGTCGAGCGCTGGTTGAGCTGCCTCGTGTCCTGTGCCGATTGAATTTCGGGAAGTTTTTCCCGTGGAGAGTCCGACGATGATGCAGAAATCACTGAAAATAGGCACCCGGGGGAGCCCTCTGGCCCTGTGGCAGGCAGAGTGGGTGCGCGCCCGGCTCCTGGAGCGGCGCCCGGATCTCGAGATCTCCCTGGTGAAGATAAAGACCGCGGGTGATCGGATTCTGGACGTTCCCCTTGCCCAGGTGGGCGGGAAAGGCCTGTTCGTCAAGGAGATCGAGGATGCGATGCTGAGGGGGGACATCGATCTGGCCGTGCACAGCATGAAGGATGTGCCGACCGAGTTTCCGCCGGGCCTGGGACTTGCCTGCATCACCGAGCGGGAGGACCCCAGGGATGCGCTTGTCTCCCGCGGAGCCGCCTTCGATGACCTGCCCCTCGGCGCGCGGGTCGGCACCAGCGCCCTCCGTCGCCAGGCACAGTTGCTGGCAATCCGTCCCGATCTGAAGATGGTGGTAATTCGCGGCAACGTTGAAACCCGCCTCGGGAAGATGGAGACGGAGAATCTGGACGCGGTGGTCCTGGCCGCCGCGGGACTGAAGCGTCTCGGCTTCGACGATCGGATAACGGAATTTCTTCCCGTCGGGCTGTCGCTTCCCGCCATCGGCCAGGGGGCGCTGGGGATCGAGTGCCGCCTGGAGGACATGGCGGTGCTGGAGACGGTCTCCTTTCTCAACGATCCGACAACGGCGCGCTGCGTGGGTGCGGAACGGGCATTCCTCAGGCGCTGCCGGGGAGGGTGCCAGGTCCCCATCGCGGCCCACGGTGAAATAATCGGTGACGAACTGCGTCTCTCTGCCTTTATCGGTTCCGTGGATGGCGGAAAATCGGTGCGGGGGGCACTGGCCGGTCCTGTGGAGCTCTATCAAAAGCTGGGAGTGGAACTTGCCGATATCCTCCTCGATGACGGGGGGCGGGGGATACTGGACGAGGTGTATTGTGAAAAGTAAAAAGTAAAAAGTGAAAAGTAAAAAGTAAAAAGTGAAAAGTGAAAAAGTGAAAAGTGAAAAGTAAAAGATAACGGCAAAAGTTGGACGGTTGCTGGAGCGGATGGAATGAATACGAAAATAGAAACTAAAGGATATGTCTACCTGATAGGCGCAGGTCCCGGCGATCCCGGCCTGATAACGATCAAGGGGAGGGAGTGCATCGGCCGGGCCGATGTCATCCTTTATGACTACCTGGCCCATCCGGGCCTGCTGGAATTCGCCCGGCCGGGAGTTGAGCTGATCTATGCCGGAAAGATCGGCGGGGCGCATAACCGGGAGCAGGGGCAGATCAACGACATGCTGGTGGAAAAGGCCCAGGCCGGCAAGGTGGTGGCGCGCCTCAAGGGTGGCGACCCGTTTATCTTCGGCAGGGGAGGCGAGGAGTGCGAAGTTCTGGCGGCCGCGGGCATCCCCTTCGAGGTCGTGCCGGGAGTGACCGCCGGCACCGGGGCCACGGCCTATGCGGGGATTCCCCTCACCCACCGTGACTTCACCACGTCGGTCACCTTTGTCACCGGCCACGAAAGCCCCGGAAAGGAGGTCTCCGGCATCGACTGGCAGAGTCTTGCAAGGGGGAACGGAACCCTCGTTTTCTACATGGGCGTGAAGAACCTTCCCCAGATCGCGGAGGATCTCGTCTCCAACGGTAGGCCGCCGGAGACGCCCGTCGCCCTTGTCCGATGGGGGACCCGGCCGGAGCAGGAGGTGCTGGTGGGTACCCTGGCCGACATCGGGGAGCGGGCGCGGAAGGCCGCCTTCAAGGCGCCGGCCATCACCGTGGTGGGTGAGGTGGTCCGTCTGCGGGACAAGCTTCGCTGGTTCGACACCCGACCCTTGTTCGGCACGGGGATCCTGGTCACCCGAGCAACGGATCAGGCCGGCGTCTTTTCTCGTCTCCTCCAGTGGTATGGCGCCCGTGTTTTCGAATGCCCCACCATTGCCGTGAAGCAGCCGGAAGATTTAACGGAACTGGACGAAGCGATCCGTGCCGTTGCCGGTTTCGACTGGATACTCTTTACCTCCGCAAACGGCGTGAACGCCTTCTTCGACCGCCTTGAGCACTTGGGGCTCGACAGCAGGGCACTCGGGCCGTGCCGGGTGGCGGTGGTCGGCCCCAAGACCGGCGAGTCCCTGGCGCCGCACGGCATCAGGCCGGACCTGGTCCCGTCGGGCTACCACGCGGAAGGGATCGTCGAGGCGTTCGGAAGTCTGGACGTGGCGGGAAAACGGGCGCTGTATCCCAGGGGCGACCGGGCCAGGGACGTGATCGGGCCGGGGCTGGAAAAACAGGGGATGACGGTGGTTGCGCCGGTCGCCTACCGCACCGTAACGCCGGATTCTCTCCCTCCGGATGCCGTCGAGGCGCTTGAAGAACGGCGCATCCGCTGCGTCTCCTTTACCTCTTCCTCGGCCGTTGGCAACCTGGCTGCTCTGGTCGGGGAAAACCGGCTGCTCCATCTCCTGGAGGGGGTTGCGGTTGCCTCCATCGGGCCCGTTACCTCCTCCGCCTGTCGCGAATTGGGGCTCCGGGTGGATATTGAACCCGCCCGGTCTACCATCGAGGCGCTGACGGAAGAGATAGTCCGCTATTATCACGGAGGGTGATAAGGAAAAGGATGCGCCGGAAGAACGGACGCCTCCAACTGTCGTTTTTCATTACCCTGAATCAGTGATGTCTGAATACCGAGGCGTTCCGCGAAGGCGAAGGCGTGAAGGCGTCACTGTTTCAGGGGTACATCAGAGGATCTCTTCCGTGGAGTATGCGGCGGGGAGGTCTTCATTCTTTCCGGAACGCTTTGCGGCCAGGGCCTTCCTGTGTCCGGCCAAGGCCTTGATAATCTCGGTGAGAAGGGGGATGTCGTCGTCGTGCAGTTGATCAAGCGCTTCGTAGAGACCGTCCCGCCTTTCGTCCGGGGCGCGGTAGTCCCGCTCGGGTGATGATGCGTCGCGTACCGTGGCGATGGGGTCGTCCGGGAAGAAACCACGGAGGGGCACGGAAAGCGCTTCGCTTATCTTGATCAGGATCTTGAGAGAGGGTAGCTGCTCTCCCCGTTCTATCTTGCCGATGTACGTATAATCGAGACCCCCGCGTACGGCGGCCGCAAGCCCTTTCTGGGTCAACCCCCTGTCGGTCCTCAATCTCTTCAGTTGCCTGCCGATTTTGAGTTTCACTTGAAGCACCCCTGAGTCCCTTCAGCTGTTCTCCGCAGATCCTCCCGAAAATCAGGCCCATGTATAAACCTATTTCAAAGTGATGTCAAACGCATTGCAATAGGATATATAATCCATTAAGGCTTGACAATGAAGAATATTTATCTTATTTTCTGGAGGTCGCGGGGATACGGATGCCATGGACATACTCAGCGTACTGGCGGATTTTGAAGATCGTGCCGATCGGGAAGGGCTGGATACCGATTCGTTCAAGCTATTCCTCCTCCTGCTCGCCAACTACGACTGTCGAAAGCGCAGCGGTATTATCCGCCGGGATACGATAGCGGCAGCGTTGGGGGAGGAGTTTATCTCCACCGTGTTCAACCGGGCGTGTCGCAGACTCTCCGGCCTGGGACTGTTGACGATAGTTTCCCCCCAGAGGATAGGGACGGCACAAGGGGATTCGGCCATTATCTACGGCATCCCTCCCATGGAGCAGGGCGAGGGCGATTGAGGAGGCGGCGATGGAAGGCTTGGGCGTGCTTGTGGTTGACGATGATCCGCAAATACTGAAGCTTGCGAAGTCATTCCTGGAGAGGGAGGGCATGGAGGTCCATTGCGCTTCGAACGGGGACGAGGCGCTACGGCTTGCCGGGGAGAAGAATGTCGCGTTGATGATAACGGATCTCCACATGCCAGGGATGCAGGGTATCGAGCTGGCCGGCAGGATCCGGGAGATGGACCCGGAACTGCCGGTTTTCATGATTACCGGGGACGCCTCCAACGAGATCCATGTGCTCGCACTGGGCGCGGGAATCCTCAAGATATTCGCCAAGCCGGTTCATTTCTGCGAACTTCTGGAGTCGGCACGGGGAGTCATCCGGGAACGGAAAGCGCGCCGAGGCGCGGGATAGCTTTCCGTCCGGCTCCCGACACGGGTAGGGCCTCGTTGTCACCTCCCGGACAGGGTGATATACTTTCCGGACTCTTGCCTGAATCCTTCATGCCGGGTGACGCCCATGGAGCCTGCTTCGAAAAAGAACTGGTTTGACCGGAACTGGAAGTGGTTCGTTCCCCTTGCCTGCCTGTGGGGGCTTGCCGTTATCGGCGTATTCTGCGCCCTGATCGTCTATTTCGCGTTCGGGCTCATGAAAACGAGCGATGCCTACAGGGAGGCGCTCTCAAGGGCGAAGGCGAGCCCCGCGGTGGTTCGGGCGCTCGGCGAACCCCTGCGGGAAGGACTGTTCGTCTCCGGTTCCATCCAGGTGAACGGCCCTTCCGGGAATGCCGAGTTGGCGATTCCCATCTCCGGTCCACGAGGAAAGGGGACGATCTATCTGGAGGCGCGCAAATCCGCCGGCCGCTGGAACTATTCCACGTTGCTCGTCGAGGTGAATGCCACCGGGGAGAGAATTGACCTTCTGAAACCGGGGGAAGCGCTGATACCGGAGCAACCGGCGCCGGGCAAGGGCTCGGATACAACCATCTGAAACGCGGGAGAGAGACGGCGCGCGCCGTTCCCTCTCCCGCGTTTTTTTTGACTGCAATCCGGCAGCTTGGAAACATGTCCACCACAGCCGGAATCATCCTGCCGCAGTGCGTACTGGAAGCCGAGTTTTTCGACACACCGTGCGCAACGTAAATATCAACGCAAGGGAGAGTGCTATGAACAGTATTGTCAAAGGTCTCGTCGCTCTGCTGCCGTTTCTGCTGTTTGCGGCATGTTCCGGCTCCGGTGACGGTGGCACGTCCAATCGGAAAACCTGCAAACTGGACGCCAACGCCTCCGGGGTGATTGAGACGATCAACAACATCGCCACCATGACCGTCATGTCCAGGGACGCCAATACTCTGAGGGCCGAGTACCGGGCGGGGTTCATACAGGGGAAGCTGCAGGGGAAAACCATCATTTCGGCCCGGGATAATTCCTGGGATAACGCCTACCTGCTCGACCCTTCCCATACCTTTCCAAAGCAGCACGGCCCCACCCGGGCGGAACTGAATGAGGCGGCCGATCTGCTGAATGCCAACTATGCCGCTTTTCTGCAGTACCTAAAGAATCCGGCCACCGACCCGGTCACGGCGGTCCGCCTGAAAAGGCTGCTGTTCCGGATGCTGGGCATCTATCACGGGGCCACCCTCGATCAACCCGCGGACCTCGACTTTTCCGGCGCCTGGCTGCCCGACGCCGATTACCTGAAGGCCTCGGAGCTGGTCCTGGGGTATGAGACCGCCGGACTCACCTTCATGGATGTCTATTTTTTGAACGCCTACAACGACCTGATGGATACCATTTCCTTCTCGCCGGAACTGGCCGGGGGAGGGATACGGCCCGGCGACCATCCGGACAAATGCTCCGCCTTTCTGAAGCGCAGCAGAAGCGAGGTCATCCTGACGCACAACACCTGGCAGGGATTCCTTTCCCAGTCCATGACGCAGACCATTGCCGTAAACAGCGATCTGTTGACCGTCAATGCCTCGAATCCCGGCCTCATCGGCTCGGCCACCGACTTCGGCTTCAACAACAAGGGGATGATGTTCAACGAGACCACGCACCGCATGTCAAAGGGCCAGGTCAATCCCACGGGGATCTGGATCTTCTGGCGGGCAGCCCTGGCGGAACAGTTTTCGGCTTCCGTCACCGATTTCTTTGACGCCATCTCCCTGGATAATACCGGCACCTATCTGAACGGGTACATGCTGGTGGACGCCAAAACCAATGAAACCGGCCTGGTGGAGATGTCGTACCGTTGCTTCGTCTACTACCGTTCGACAGGCGGCTCGTATACGGTCAGCAGCAAGTCGCTGGACGGCAACGCCTGTTCGACCGACTATGACAGCGAAATGGTTACCCCCGACTACCTGATGGGAATCAACTATCCGGCATCGCTGCAGGTGCGCAGCGACCTCCAGTCCACGGACAACCGCCCGGCCCGGAGGCGCCAGTTCAAGCAACTGCTGCCCGGCGTGAACGACGTGGAAGACGCCAAAGAGGTCATCACCTATACCGATCCGGCCAACCCCCTCTCCATATTCGGTCGGTGGGACCTGGGGTATGGCGAAACCTCCTATCCTAAGCAGATCCCGGATGGTTCCATCGATTCCAAGGTGGGCTCCACGAGCATGGTCCGCTCTTTCATGGGGCTGTCCGGCATCCTGGACACCTCTTCCTCAAACAAGGGATTCTGGATGCTGTATGGAACTCCCGAGATCAACGGCGCGCCGTTCATCTGGAGTCAGTCGTCATGGAAGTGGCAGACGTTGCGTGACGTGCCTGACAGGATAGACGGCAGATTTACGCTGATGCCTCTTTTTCTGCGGTAGCGCGGGGATGAATTGTGGAAAAGAGGATGTGCCGATGTCCATGGGGCACCCCTCTGTACAGTGCCGAGCCGCAATGGATGGACTTTCAGGACTTTTATTATAATTTTCTATTGACAGTGAACAGGTGTTTCTATATAAATCCAAAATTAATGAAAAGCATGCCTAATTATTAGATTTTGAATGGAGGACGAAATGAAAGGTGGTAGATTGCTTGCGTTTGCCATGTCATGCTTGTTGCTTTCATCGGTTGTATTCTTCTCCGGATGCGGAGGCGACACTTCTTCCTCCACATCCCTCTCTTCCGGTTCCGGCACATCCTCCGGCGCCGGCGTTGGAGGCGCCACAGGCAGCGACTCAGGCGCCACCGCGAACTCCGATACGACCACGAACAATCCCCTTGACAGCCTCTTCCGCGGACGCAACTTCGGGGTAGTCGCCTTGAGCAGCGGCGGCATCGGCATCCTGAACGGAACAACCCTGGGCGCCGTATCGCCCCTCCTCATCGGCAATCTGGGGAGCGTGGGCGGAGGGCTGTTCGACGTCGTCATCTCGCCCGACGGCAAAACCACGCTGGTATCCAACTTCGGCGACAGCACGGTGTTCCTCATCGACACCACCTATCCCGCCATGCCCTCCGTGGTCGGAAGTATTAACGTCGGCTTCTTCGCCGAAGACATGGACATTACGCCCGACGGGCGCTATGCCCTGGTTACCGACGGCGGTTTCTCCACCAAGATTGCCGTTATCGATGTCCGGAACCGCTCTCTGGTCAGGGTCGCCGAGTTCTCCTGGCTCCGCCAGTTCCAGTCCGTCTCCATATCCAGCGACGGCGCCACCGTCCTCGCGGCGGACTATTACAACGGCCAGGTGCATGCTTTACTGCTCGACCAAGACGGAAAGTTGGAATATGTGTCTTCCATGGACATATCGAAGAATATGAAACTCCGCCCCGTCAACGTGGCCATCTCGCCCGACGGACATACCGCGATCGTGGTGTGCGTAGGTGATAGCGATTATATGGCCGTGCCGGTGCTGTTCATCGCATCGCCCGGTCAGGTGACGATTTCCCGGTATCTGAGCCCCAGCACAGAAATAATAGCCGCCCAATCGGTCGTCTTCAACCGCGCGGGCACCAAGGCCTACATGCACTGCGTCCAGGCCATGCCTGATGTGGTCGACGCCACCGCGTCCGTGGTAAAGCCCATACCAGTCGAACCGAATAACGTGATCATGGTGATGAATGTGGCCCCGGGCCTTGCCACCGAGGACGGAACCCCCTTCGAGGTGGATTTCATCGGCAGAAGTCAGCTGTTCGGCGTTGACACGCTGGCAATGGACTACCAGACCGGCTACCTCTACGTCTCCAATCCTACACTGTCCGGCGGCAAAAATTACGTGCAGGTGGTGGACGTGAACAGCAGGAGCGTGATCAAGACGATAGATTTCGGAACATACTACGATAGCAATGACAAAGAACAGGACACCCTTCCCGTCGGCTTGTCGTTCTGGAACCCGAAATCCTACTGACGCGGCTCAGTCGTTACGCTCACAATCCACGCATCTTCGTCTCAACAAGAAAGGCTTCCAAAGGGAAGCCTTTCTTGTTGGGCGCACGGCATGCGCAGAGCGCTGGAGATTCCGGTCGGCAGAGGGTCGGCCCCGGTTCGTTTTCAAAACGGAACAGGTGAGCAGATGCAGTGCCAGGCAAGGAATCCTCGGTTAACAAAACCTCTTCGAATCGGTTGGAGGACTGTTCGCCCATGGACCGGGACAAGCAACTAATCGATATTCACTGCCATACTGCCGGCCTCGGAGCGGGCGGAAGCGGCTGTTTCGTTTCTCCGGCCTTGCGCGGAAGCTTCAGGTACCGCTTCTATCTGAGGGCCTTCGGTGTTACGGAGCAGGGGTTGCGGGAGGAAGGGGATACGATGATCCTGCGACGTCTCTCCGAGACACTGGAACAATCCCGGAGCGTCTCCGCCGCGGTGGTCATGGCCATGGACGCCGTTGTCCGCGACAACGGCGAACCGGACGAAGCGGCAACGGAAATCTATATCCCTGATGAGTTCATCGCCACGGAGACTCGCCGCTACCCGAACCTCCTGTTCGGCGCCAGCGTCAATCCCTGTCGCCGGGACGCAATGCGTCGCCTCGACAGTGCAGTCGAAAACGGCGCTGTCCTGCTCAAATGGCTTCCTTCCATCCAGCATATCGATCCCGCCGACCCCCGCCTGGTTCCGTTTTATCTGCGCATGAAAGAGCTGGGCCTTCCCTTGCTGAGCCATACGGGAAGCGAGCGCTCTTTTACCCGGGCGCGGGATGAACTTTCCGACCCGGAGCGGCTTCGGCTCCCCCTCTCCCTGGGGCTGACGGTCATTGCGGCCCATGCGGGAGGGGGCGGCCGCAGCATGGGGGAGGCCAACCACGAGCGTTTTCTGCGCCTGCTCAATGACTATCCCAATCTGTATGCCGATATTTCGGCGCTGACCCAGATCAACCGACCGGGACACCTGGCGCGGGTGGTGCGTCGACGGGAACTGCACGGCCGGCTGCTGTACGGAACGGACATGCCACTGATAAACATGTGCATCACCACCCCCTTCGCCTTTCCCCTGCGGCTTTCGCCCTGGCGCATGTTCGCCGTCTCCCGCATCGCCAATCCCTGGGACAGGGACGTGGCCCTCAAGGAGTCGCTCGGTCTGGGGGAAGAGATGCTGGGTGATGCGGGGAGGATTCTCAGGATATAGGATCACCCGTCCGCTTCCGACCACTCAAACGTTTCCCGTGTTTCTCCCGCAGGTTTCCGCGACGCATACCAGTCAATCTTCCGCGTGATGAACATCACTGCGCCCAGCACCAGGAACAGGCAGAGCGAACCTATGAGGAGCGCATAGTCCTGGTTCATGAGGAGGGCGTACAGGTAGCCGTAAAGGAGCAGCACCACCGTTGCCAGTACCGTCGAACGCCGCAGTCCCCCCAGGACATAGCGGCAATAGAAGTAGATAAGGGATGTGACGAGCAGGGTGGCGCACAGGTAGGCGGGAGCAAAGCCGATGTGCTCGGCGAGGGATATTTCCAAAAGGAAGAACAGGCACAGCCCCGAGCCCACCAGCAGGTACTGGATGGGATGGATCCTTACGCCGGCCACGAGTTCGAAGAGCCAGAGTGTGACAAAGGTCAGCAGGATAAAGAGTATGCCGTATTTGGTGCTCCTCTTGGCCATGGAGTACTGGTCGAGCGACGGCATGAACTTTGTGCCGAAACAGCTGGGCAGGACCGCTTCGTCGAATCCTTTGTCGCTCTCCCACTGCTGCGGATAGTTTCTTCCCAGGTAGGGGATGCTCCATTTTGCGCTGAATCCGTTCTCCGAGACCCTCCGCTCCACCGGAAGCCGGTTTCCCTGGAAGCTGGGATTCCCCCAGTTGGATGTCAGTTCCACCACCGTATCCTTGCCCAAGGGCGCGAACGAGAGCTCCTCGCTTCCGTTCAGGATCAGATCGGAGGAGAATTCAAAGCGCTCCCCGGCGAGCATCCCCTGCATGGGTACATGGACACCGGCAACCTTGCCCCCGAACTCTCCCGCGCCGGGCAGAAACGGCGCCTCGCGGCCGTTCCAGCGCAGGGAAACCGGGTTCATGATAGCCCTCGCATCGGATACCCGCAGAGAGAGGTATGCCCGATCCCACAGCACGTGTGCGCCGTCGATGCCAAGCTGCGTGAAATCGGGTCGTGAAAAGGCTCCCGAGATCTGCAGTTCGGCGGTATAGACCGGCACCTTGTAAATTCCCCGGTAGCGTGTCTCGCATTTAAGTCGCCCGCCGGTCTTGAGCGATTCGGGCAGAAAGCCGGCATGACCCGTCTCGGTCCTGCTTTTCGCCATACCGTCCTTGTCGTACTCGGTGACCGTCCGCAGGTAGGGAACCACCAGCAGGGGGCCGATGATCGTCTGACGCCCGCCCCAAGCGCCGGTTACCTCCCGTACCGCTTCCTCACGCCGGTTCTGCCTTTCCGTTATCACGCCGTCGATCATTCCAACCGGAATCAGCAGTGCGGCTGCCAGCACCGTGATGAAGAAAATCCTGAGAAGCTGCGAATTCCTTGCCTGCTCCATTATCCCGCCCCGTCTGCCGAACTCTGTCATGAAGAAACCCTCCTTGCTTCGTTGAAGTGATATTTTCGGTTTCACGGCGGATTCACCGTTTCAACTAGCCTGAAACCAGGCGACATCATGATAGGGGAGCGTGAAGAGAGTATGAACCGATGATGAAAATGAGGTGAAAAATGAAGGATGTCACCGAACCGGATAGGATTGTATTTGCATTTCCCAACGAAATGGGGCGATAGTATCGCGTAATAGTATCTTCATGGAGGTATATCATGCGGTACCCGGAAGCAATCAATCTGCCGTTCAATGCCAACGTCCTGGGAGACAATTTCGTCCCTGCCCGGCAGGGGGAGGCCGACCCGGAAGGTCCGGGTGTCTGGTTCATCTTTGCCGGTGATGCTCTGGTTCTGGAAACCGGGAATGGAGTTTCCCTTGTTGAAGGAGAACAGCCCGTCTGGGCCGGAGAGTGCCGCAGGAGAACCATGATCGGGAGATGGAAGGAAAAGCCTGTACGTATTCTGGAGCTCGGCAGCCAAGCCGACGTACCATCCGGATACCTCGTGGAGCCGCTGCTTATTACGTTCTTTCATCAACGACTTTCCGATGACCTCCTGACCCTTGCCGGTCTTGCCCAGCAGGTCCTCGGCTGGGAAAGAAGGAGCGCGGTCTGTTCCCGGTGCGGCGGCGTGAACGAAGCAATCCCCGGTACGTGGGGAAAACGGTGCGCGGGATGCGGGTCCGAGCATTTCCCCCACATCCACCCCTGCACGCTGGTGCTGGTGTCTCGGGAGAACGAACTGCTTCTCATCCGCAAGCCGGAATGGCCGCCCGGCTACTACAGCATCCCCTCCGGCTTCTGCGATTTCGGGGAGTCCCTGGAGGAATGCGCGGCCCGCGAGGTGGAGGAGGAGACCGGGATCCGCATCCGGAATCTCCGCTATGTGGGAAGCCAGAGCTGGCCGTTCCCGGCCCAGCTCATGATTGGTTTCACCGCCGATTATGAGGGAGGGGATATCGTGGTCGACAGATGGGAACTGGAAGCGGCGGCCTGGTTCCGGCGGGATTCTCTGCCGCCGACATTTTCCTCGACAAGCATCGCCGGATGGATGATGGAAACCTTCGGGAGGCAGCGGTAATGGACGCGCTCTTCTTCGCCAAGAAAGGCATAACCCCCTTCCTGATCCCGCCGGGGATCTTCGTTCTCCTGCTGCTGGTTTCCGGACTCCGGCAGATGAGGAAGGGGAACGGAAAGAACGGTCTTTTTCAGTGCACGCTCGGTCTGCTGCTGTGGCTGTTTTCCACGTCGCCCTTTTCCGACCTGATTCTGAAGCGCCTTGAACGCGGCCTCGAAAAGCCGGATTCCGTCAAAGGAGACGTGATTGTCGTGCTGGGCGGCGGCATGCATGATGAAGTGGACGATCTCTCGGGAAAGGGCGCCCCGAGGGGCGATTCGCTGGAACGTCTGGTGACGGCCGCACGGCTGGAGAAACGGCTGAAGATCCCGGTCATTGTCTCGGGAGGCGCGGTTTTCAAGGATTCAAGGCCTGAGGCGCCGGTCATGAAACGGTTTCTCACGGATCTGGGAGTCCCCGCGAATCGGATAATCGTCGAGGACAAGAGCAGGGACACCATGGAGAACGCTAAATACTCCAAGGAGATCTGTGCCAAGCACGTTTACAAGAAGATCATCCTGCTGACGTCGTCCTATCATATGAAGCGCTCAATGACGGCCTTCCAGAAGTACGGCATAACCGTAACCCCTTGCCCCGCGAAT
>CALABV010000053.1 GCA_937886325.1 uncultured Geobacter sp. | reverse complement strand
CCGCTTGATGAAGGACCTGGGGTACCACAAGGGGTACCGCTACGACCACGACTACCAAGGTGGATACGCTGCCCAGGAGTACCTGCCGGAACGGCTTCAGGGCAAGAAGTTCTACCGTCCGGAAGGCCGCGGGTATGAGAAGTACATCAAGGAGAGGATGGAGTTTCTGAGGGAGAAGAAGAAGGGGTAAAGATGGACAAATAACCTGAGGAGTCAGGCTGTCATAATGAAGCTATATCGGTCACACCTCACATCTGGTCGATCACTGCTTTAACCTGGACATGGCCAAGATTGCTGCTTCAAAAGCCGCGCTGGTGTCACTGTTGACTGGCTATGAAGGAACAGGGCCGGCCTTGAGTGCCTTCAGGACAATGCCCACGTTCGAAAAGATTCAACGGTTGAAAATTGAAGGAGAATGGGAAAGGCTCAATCGTCTAATGTCGGTCAACCCCGAGGCATTCTGGTATTGGTATCAAGCCAGTAATTTATAAAATCCATCACCACAAGACAAAATACCCTACATTGCCGCCAATTTCTGCTCCCACCGCCATGCATCGGCAACGATTGTCTCCAGGTCCGCGTAGCGCGGCCTCCAGTCGAGTTCCTCTCGTATCCGGTCCGCGCGGGCCACGAGCATGGCCGGATCGCCCGGCCTCCGCGCATCCTCCACTACCGGGAACCGGACGCCCGTAACCCGGTGGACCACATCAATGACCTCCCGCACGCTGCTTCCCCGTCCATACCCCACGTTGACGGTCAGCGATTCTCCCCCCTTTTCCAGATGGGAGAGGGCCGACAAATGGGCGGACGCCAGGTCCTCGATATGGATATAGTCCCGGATTCCGGTGCCGTCGGGTGTCGGATAGTCGGTGCCGTAGATGGCGACCGACGACCGCAATCCCAACGCAGCCTGGCAGCACACCTTGATGAGATGGGTGGCGTCCTTTACCCGCTGTCCCATGCGCGCCCGGGGGTCAGCACCGGCAACGTTGAAGTAGCGCAGAGCCGCGTAGCGCAGGCCGTGGGCCAGGGCGGTATCCCGCAGCATCCACTCGCTCATGAGTTTGGACGTTCCGTAGGGATTGATGGGGAGCGTCGGCGAATCCTCGGCCGCGATTCCGGACTCCGGCATGCCATACACTGCGGCGGTGCTGGAAAAGATGAACTTCTCCACCCCTGTTTTCACGCATGCCTTCAACAGCCGCATGGTATTGCAGGTGTTGTTCCCGTAATAATCGAGCGGTTTTGAAACCGATTCGGGCGCGATAATGGAAGCAGCGAAATGGAGGACCGTCCTGACCTGGTAGTCACGCAGGGTTTTTTCCAGAAGAGCCTCGTCGGAAAGGTCCGCGCCGACCAGCGTCTCGCCGTGAATCAGGGTCGCGGCCGCTCCGGTCGACAGATTGTCATAGACAACCACGCGATACCCGGCCTCGCTCAACTGCCGGACCACATGGCCGCCTATATAGCCTGCCCCGCCTGAAATGAGAAGATGTTCCACTGAAATCCTTTCCTGAAAAGACGACTGCTTCTCCCGCATGCCCAATCACCGGGTAGCCGGTCACATAATGACGACGTATTTCTTTTCACTTATTACTTATTACTTTTCACTGTTTCTGCTTATCCATCTCTTCCTT
>CALABV010000052.1 GCA_937886325.1 uncultured Geobacter sp. | reverse complement strand
ACCTGGATGCCAAGATATTTCATGACCTGCAGAAATACATGGCTGCGGGCAATCGGACCGTTGTCCATGTAAATCATGGCCGGTATCCCCTGGAACGGAAAATCCTCTACTCCTTTGGGCGTCATGGCCCTGAAGAGAAAGCGCAAGGCTGTCTCCACGTCTTCGCCGTAGACACAATGGTATTCTTGGTAGGCGACACCACTGCGGTCATCGACAACGCTGAAGAGCATCAAGGTCGGGTTGCCTTTGCCTTCTCTTACCCAGGAGGGCTCTTTGACTTCTTTCAGGTCTGACGGGCTCAAGTCGAACTGCCAGCACTCATTGCTGTGGCTGGCCTGGAAACGAACTGCCGCGGGTTCTCGCCCGAGGGTAGTGCGGTCGTAGCCCCAGTCCCGCAGGTAGCGATTAACGGTGGTGGCGCTTACAATGCCCGCCGGTATTTTGCAGAACCCGTCAGGGCTCTCGATGCCATACTCAGTGAGGATGCGGAGCGCCTCTTTGGTGGAGAGGCACCGGCCTTTTTTGTTGCTGGTTCTCACCTTGATGGCGGCAATGAGTTCACAATACCGCTCCATGGATTCTTTTGTGATGATGCGGGGCACCCCTCGGTCGGAGCGACGCAGTGCCTTAGGGATGCCGGTCGCGCGTAGCGACCGATAGAGAGTGGTTTCGGAGATGTTATAGAGTTCGGCGACCTGCTGAATGATGATGCGTCGCTCGTGGCTGCGCGGAGGAAAGGTCTGCAGACGCCGCCGCAGATCGAGGAGGGCTTCGGCTGGAATCACCAGGCGTCTCACGACGCACCCCGTCTCATGTCTTGGGACCGGTGCCGACCGGGACACCACGGTGACGCAGGTAGGAATATAAAGTGCTCTTGGAGATGTGCAGCTTGCCGGCAATCTGGGCGACGGGCAGCTTTCCTTCCCGGTAAAGAGTTTCGGCAGCACAGGCGGTTTGTTCTGCCTGTTCGGACAGGCCGCGTGGACGGCCGCCCTGTCGTCCGCGGGATCGGGCGGCAGCGAGGCCCGCCTGGGTTCGCTCGCGGATTATGTCCCGCTCGAATTCGGCAAGGGAAGCGAAAATGTTGAAAGTGAGGCGACCGTGAGGGGTGGTGGTATCGATATGGTCGTGGAGGCTCAATAAACCGATTCCCCGTTCCATCAGCATCGGTACCAGTTCGACCAGGTGGCGGAGGGAGCGGCCGAGCCGGTCAAGCTTCCAGATGACGAGAACGTCACCGGAGCGGAGTTTCTTCAGTGTTTCGGCAAGAACCGGCCGTTCAGTTTTGGCGCCGCTGACAATTTCGGTATGGATTTCATCCACCCCGGATTTTTTCAGAGCATCAATCTGCAGGTCGAGGTTCTGGTCCTTTGTGCTGACCCGTGCGTAGCCGATTTTCATGGGCAACCCTGTCTCAAGAGTTCACTAAATTCATCGCGTATACAATAAATCAGACGGAGAAAATTGCAACCAGTTTTTTGAACCGGAATCATGGCTTTTTGCGGCTTTTAGAATGGGGCACAAGTCGGTCCTGAATAACGTACGTTTTATTGAACCGGCTCGACGTGGGCAGGGGAGCGGTATTTCATCTGATATGGTCACCAAATTGCGATGTTTGCAGTTCGTTACAAACAGCGCGTCTGATATTATTGTGACTCACATCCTGCCCGACCGACTACGCGCCGTAATGACTTCCTCCTAAAAGAAATACAACGGAACTATCCCCTCCAAACATTCATCGATTTACTGAATACAAGTCATTTATTATATTAATATTATCCATTTGACATATTTCCCGTAATCACTGTATCTAAATCTGTTTAATTCTGGCTACATAGCATGTTTACGTTGTAGCTTGTTATATATAGCGTAACAGATACGGAACATTCAGTACCAGGGGGGATGGCTTCAACGTCAGACTCTGATTTGTGCCGCTTTCTCTAATGGAAATAGCTTTCAAATGCACGTAACAGTACGCTTGGGCAGCGGAGAGTTACGTGTTCTGCACCAGACGACAAGACAGAAAGGAGGTGAATGAAAATGAAGAATGGAAAGGGCCATTGCTGCAAGCAAAGTGATGCAGGCGGATGGGCCGAGGTGTTTGCCTGAATCAGGTGAATCCTATTTCTCGTGTCGGAAATAATTAAAAAGTAAAGGGAGAATATCTAAAATGGTCAAACTGACGATTGATGGGCATGCGGTGGAGGTGCCGAAAGGCTCCATGCTGATTGATGCCGCGAAAAAGGCGGGGATTTACATTCCCACGCTCTGTTATCTTGAACTGCATAACGACATGTCCGGCGCCAACTCCTCTTGCAGGATCTGCGTGGTGGAAGTTACCGGGAGGAAAAACCTGGCGTGTGCCTGTTCCACGCCGGTGATGGACGGCATGGACGTGAAAACCGGAACGGACCGGGTCATAGGCGCCCGGAAGATTAATCTTGAGCTGCTCCTGTCGGACCATGCGCAGGATTGTCTCACCTGCGAGAAGGCCGGTAACTGTGGCCTTCAGGATCTATGCTATCTCTACGATATCAAGGAAAGCCGTTTCCGAGGGATGATGAACAGCTTCCCCCTGGACGAATCCAACGAGTTTTACGTCCGGGACAACAACAAATGCGTTCACTGCCGTCGCTGCGTGAATGCCTGTAACGCCAAACAGTGTACCGAGGCCATAGACTTTGCCAATCGGGGTTTCACCTCCCATCCGGCTGTAGCCTTCGAAGATCCTATCAGAGAGTCGGTCTGCGTTTCCTGCGGCAACTGCGTTTCCGTCTGTCCGACCGCGGCGCTCATGCCCAAGTCGCCGGAAAAGTTCCGAACCTGGGAAGTCGCAAGAACCACGACAACCTGTGCCTACTGCGGCGTCGGCTGCCAGATGAACCTGCTGGTCAAGAACGGCAAGGTGGTTGGCGTCGAACCCGTCGACGGCCCCGCAAACGACGGTCTGCTCTGCGTCAAGGGGAAATTCGGTTACAACTTCATCAACCACCCCGACCGGCTCACCACGCCTCTCATCAAGAAAGACGGCAAGCTCGTGGAAGCAAGCTGGGATGAGGCCCTCACCCTCATCGCCGGGAAAGTCAAATCGGTGAAAGAGGCCCACGGACCGGAAGCATTGGCGGGCCTTTCCTCAGCACGTGTATCCAACGAAGAGAATTACCTGTTCCAGAAGATGGTTCGCACCGTTTTCGGCACCAACCAGGTTGACCACTGCGCCCGTCTCTGCCACGCCTCCACGGTCGCCGGGCTGGCCACCACCCTGGGCAGCGGCGCAATGACCAACAGCATCGCCGAAGTTGCGGATTGCGATCTAATCTTTGTTACAGGTTCAAATACCACGGAAACCCACCCGGTAATCGGCACGAAGATCCGCCAGGCAAAACAGAAAGGCGCAAAGATCATCGTGGCTGAACCGCGACGCATCGACCTTGCGGGAGATGCCGAAGTATTCCTCCAGATTACACCCGGCACCAACGTCGCTCTCTTCAACGGCATGATGAACGTCATCCTGGCCGAAGGTCTGCAGGACAAGGAATTCATCGCCGAACGGACCGAGAACTTTGATGAACTGGTTGCGGTCATCAGCAAATACACCCCGGAAAAGGTTGCGGAAATCTGCGGCATCAACGCGGAAGACCTGAAGAAGGCGGCACGCATGTACGCGCAAGCCGAAAAGGCGTCCATCATCTATTCCATGGGCGTCACCCAGCACAGCACCGGCGTTGACGGCGTCATCGGCACCTCCAACCTGGCCATGCTCTGCGGCCACATGGGCAAGGAATCCTCCGGCGTCAACCCGCTGCGCGGCCAGAACAACGTCCAGGGTTCCTGCGATATGGGTTGCCTTCCCGGCGACCTCCCCGGCTACCAGAAAACGGCGAACCCCGAAGTAATCGCTAAATTCGAGAAAGCCTGGGGCGTCACTCTGTCCAACAAGCCGGGCCTCACCGTCACCGAGATCGTCGGCAAGGCCGGCAAGGGAGAAATCAAGGTCCTCTACATCATGGGCGAAAACCCCATGCTTTCCGACCCTGACCTGAACCACGTGCAGGAAGCCCTGGAAAACACCGAATTCCTCGTGGTCCAGGATATCTTCCTCACCGAGACGGCGGTGCTTGCGGATGTCGTGCTGCCGGCCGCTTCTTTCGCTGAGAAAAATGGTACCTTCACCAGCACCGAACGGCGGGTACAACGGATCCGCAAGGCCATCGATCCTCCGGGAGCGGCGAAGGCCGACTGGGAAATCATCATGCACGTGATGAACCGTCTCGGTTACGACAAGCAGTACAGAAACGCAGCTGAAATCATGGATGAGGCTGCCTCGGTAACGCCCGCGTATGGCGGAATCTCGTTTGCACGCCTGGAACAGGGCGGTATCCAGTGGCCCTGCCCCAATGCGGACCATCCGGGCACAAAGTTCCTTCACAAGGGCGGCTTTGCCCGAGGCAAGGGCCTGTTCAAGCCGGCGGAATACATCCCTTCAGCGGAACTGCCTGATGCGGAGTACCCGTTCATCCTGTCCACCGGCAGGATCCTCTACCACTACCACACCAAGACCATGACCGGAAAGGTGGACGGACTGAACAACCTGTTCCCGGGCTCGTTCATCGAGATTCACCCGGCGGCGGCCCGCAAGCTCGGGATCAAGGACGGCGAGAAGGTTAAAGTTGCATCCCGCCGAGGCGAGGTTCTTTCGGTTGCGAAGGTTACCGACAAGCTGGAAGAAAACGTCCTTTTCATGCCCTTCCACTTCGTGGACGGCGCTGCCAACAGGCTGACCAACAAGGCGCTTGATCCGGTAGCCAAGATTCCGGAATTCAAGGTCTGCGTGGCACGCATCGAGCCATTCGATCGCGTTTCCGACTACTCGTAACAGCAGTAACAAGCACGCCGGGCGCTGGAAGCGCCCGGCGTCGCTGTAACAACGGCGGCTATCGAACCGCCGTTGTGCTTTATAAGGAAATCTGGTGATGTGAGCAACGCCGCCAGAGGGATCTGTCCTGTCAGAGGCAGGAAACTCATGTGCCTTGGCGTTGAACTTCCTCGACCGGGAAAGCTCTGCAGCCTCATGAACTCACCGAATGACCAGGCATTCACACAGGGCATCTATACAGCTCAAAAGGTAGCCGGAACAATGATTTATCCGCACAGCAGAGATTCGAGCTTAGTAGGGAGAGGCGACAGCTTCCGGGGCGGCCTCCTCGTCGCCTCCAACCTAGAGCCCTATTCGCACCGGCGAACCCCTAGCGCAGTGAAACTCGATGTCGCGACGGGCGGGCTCGTTTCTTCTCTGGACACAGTCCTTCGGATAACGGGGGGAACATGGGTCGCCTGGGGGAGCGGCAGCGGTGATCGGGTGAGAGCGGACGAGAAGGGTCGTCTTTGGGTCCCGCCTTCCAATCCCGCCTACAAGCTGAGACGGGTATGGCTTTCCCCGAATGCCGTGGAAAACTATTATCGCGGCTTCTGCAACCGTGTCCTCTGGCCGCTCTTTCATGGAGAACCGGAACACATCCGTTTCCATGTACCCTACTGGGATGGGTATCAGAGGACAAACCGTCTCTTTGCCGATACCATCCTCGAAGAAGGAAGCGAGGATGCCACCGTATGGATTCACGATCATCACCTCTGTTTGGTCCCCGCGATGCTCCGAGCGGCGAATCCCCGGCGGAACATCGCCCATTTCTGGCACGTTCCCTGGCCCGAGCCCGACCTGTTCAACCAGTTCCACCATGCAGCGGAAATCGTAGCCGGGCTACTCGGCAACGACCTCATAGGATTTCAGACCCCGTCATATGCCAAAAATTTCCTGAAATGCGCAGAAGCCTGTCCTGGAACCTCCGTTGATCACGACGAAATGACCGTTAGCCTCCTGCATGGCCGTATCACCCGGGTCCGGGCATTCCCCACCAGCATAGACTTCAACAGGTTTGAATCGATATCGGGCTCGGCCGAGACGTCGGCAAAGATCCCGGAGATCAGGGCGAAGTATCGATTGCCCAAGCTGGTCGGCCTTGCTGTCGACCACCTGGACTACACCAAGGGAATAGTCCGGCGATTTGAGGCGCTGGACCTGTTTTTCCGATGCAACCCGGGATTTCGCGGCAAATTCTCCTTTGTCCAGATAATAGCGATGCCCGGAAACAGTAAACCGTATCTGAGCCATCGGCGGGAAGTCGAAGAACGGATCGCGGAGATCAACGGGAAGTACGGCACTACGAAATGGCAGCCTGTTCTCTACTTCAGAAATAAGCTGGAACAGGATGAACTGGCTGCCTGGTACCGTCTGGCCGATGTGGCTGTAATCGCCCCTATCTGCGACGGGATGAACTTGGTGGCCAAGGAGTATGCGGCTGCCCGCTGTGACGGCACGGGTGTTCTTATTCTCGGCAAGGATGCAGGTGCCGCGGAAGAGCTGGTGGATGCACTCTTAGTCGACCCAACCGATACCGGTGTATTTGCTTGCGCCATCCATCGGGCGCTTACCATGCCCGAAGGGGAGAAGCGCAAGCGAATGTCGCGGTTACGGAATCAGATACGGGAGAATACCATCTTCGACTGGGTCGGCGCCATAGTCGACGAACTCGCCCTCATTCCCGCCCTGAAACAGGGGACACGGCATGCGCTCTCCTGTAGGAACGAGATACAAAAACGTCTTTCCGGAAAAGACCTGCTCCTGTGCCTCGACTTCGACGGCACCCTTGCCCCCATCGTAGAACAGCCGGAAACGGCGGCCATGCCTGACGCCATCATAGCCATCATCCAAGAACTGAAGGAGCGTTACCCCATTGCAGTCATCAGCGGACGAAACCTCGCTGATCTCAGGAAGCGGGTGGGATTGGAGGGAGTGACCTATGAGGGGAATAACGGGGCTGATATGGAAGGGTTATCTGCCTTCGAGAGCGGTCGGCCACTAATGATAGAATTTCTCACTGCAGCGCGCAATGCGTTTTCCTCCTTTCCCGGCGTTCAGATAGAAGATAAGGAAATGACCGCTAGTATTCACTTTCGGAGGATAAGCCCTATGTTCCTGGAGCATTTTTTATCAGCATTCAGGAGGCTTGCAGGGGACTTCAAGGATACTTTGATCATCAGCGAAGAGAGGAAAGTCTTCGAGATACGGCCGCAGGGGACCTGGAATAAGGGGGACGCGGTGCTGCGGCTCATGGAAGGGGTGTTCAAGGGGAGGTTCCCCGTCTATATCGGAGATGACAGCAGCGACGAAGCCGGGTTTCGTGCTGTTCGTGGAGAAGGTTTATCGGTTTCCGTGGGTGGTAACCCGGAGACGGATTACTATCTGAGGAACCAGGGTGAGGTGCATGAGTTCCTGACCCTTATCGCCGGCATTTCACATCAGCACGATCAACAGTGCAACTCGAAGGGCAATCAAAAGAGGCTCTCCCCTTATAAAAGGACAAATAAGGGATGCCGGAACAGAGATCGTCAACTTCCGCTTCCAGGATCTCCATAGTAAAAAAATGAATTGATATCAATCGGACGCCTTGCAGATTGCGCAGATCCGTTCTCCTTCCCTCAGGGAAAGCCGCCGGGCACTCTCGTTAGTGATCACGGTAAGACACGTTGCCGCTTTTGCATTCTTCAGATGTTTAATCTGGGCATGCTTGCACCAGAAAAAGCTGTTGCACATTATTGTATATTTTGAGATAACACCAATGGATATTCTCCCGATTATCCAAACTTGATGTTCTCGAAGAATCTCTTTTTCCTGTACGTTGTGAATATATTCAGCATATTAAAAGCCTGGAAACAAGACTTTTTCCGAGACCATCAACCGAAGCCCCATGTTGCCTAGCATGGGGCTTTTTCATTTTAACGAATGAGAATTTGCAGCACGTTTCTATATGCTACAAACGAGTTTGTAAAACCTTTTTTTAGGCTTTATTGGCAAGTGGGTGGACGGTTGATCACTTCTGGTAAACTGTTGTTTGTTCGGTTCGCTTCGACGATATGCCGAGTTTTTTCTCAATGAGAGCATGATAATCGGCCGTGATCCCTCGATACATCCCATTCGCATCAAAGTACTCTGGAAGGGGGGCGATATTTGCAGTTAATGTGGTTTGAAAATTATGTTTGCAGTCTGTTTGCAGATAATGTGGTTTCATTTGCAGTTAATTCGGTTTTGAGTGTGCGGATATTTTCACTTAATGTGGTCACGAAATGGCGATGTTTGCAGTTTTAATGTCCGATGTTTGCAGTTCGTTACAGCTATTTCAAGCCGATAGAGTGGCAACCGCTACCAAAGATACGGTAGGCATAACGATCAAGTATTACCCGCTTCGGCGGGTGCATAGCGATGGTTATCCCATTCGGATGGTCAGCAATCAAGGAGGGAAACCATTAATCTCATTTCCATAAATGAAGCTGCTAGGCAAGGTATTGAACGGCTGTAAAACCGAATTGGGCAAATAAGATGGATCACTTAAAGATTGACATTATTAATGGACAAGCTGGCCCCTGGACTCATTTGTATTCCCCATTCAACAAAAAGTGTAATGGCCGTGACCCTATAGAGATCCCTGCATTTAGTATGGATTATGAATCAGCAGAGTTTACACCATACGAAGGGCCGACCCCTGACTCTCAAGAGTACAAAATGGAAGAAGCGGAGTTTGAGGGGTGTCTAAAGAGCTAATCAGATAACGCTGGTTATCCGTTATCGGATGGTCAGCGGGAGAGGATTGTAACATGAAAACGTCTGACGAAATTCGCAGGTTAAAACAAGATTGGTGCGATGACCCATGCTGGGATATTGAGGAAACAGAGGGGTTTGAAGAACATCGTGCTGAACTTCTGGCTTTCCGCGAAACACAAGAGGCAAAATGGGTGAAGGAGAGAGAAGAACAGTTACTAGCCAAGGCGACTCAAATCGGCGTTCCAAGTAATACTGTCCTGGCCGCATATCTTCTGTCTCTGGAGCGGCAGATACACGACCTGACCGAGAAATTAATCGGATTCATGGAAGGGCGGTAGCGAGTACTGTCGCTGTAGCTACTTTCTTAAGCGAGGAAACCTGTGAAAGCATCCCAAGTAGTGTCCAACAATCAGGCTTGCCAGCATAAGCAGTGCCTAAACCAGCTTGGCGAGGAGCCGGCTGCAAAGGAATGGTTCTATCTTCTCATAGAAGAGGAGAGGGTGGGGCCGTTCGTCAGGATTGGCACTAACGACCATCTTTCAGAAGTTCTACTTGATCGAGGTATAGTAATCGAAGTGGTACTTTGAAACAGGAGATGGTTGGCAACGTTGCAATACTCCGTTTCGAGGGGTGCACGTTGCTGCGGTTGTTTGTTTGTACAATAGAAGCAATTAACCCTGCAAAAAATTAGTGACTAAAACCTCGGTCACCTTCCCCCTCTTGCTCCCCTTACAGTTAATGGCTCGTGCCGCTTCCACCGTCCTGATGTTGTACCGTTCCCGGTAAAGACCAAGCACAAAGTCAGTATGCGAATTTGACAGCATCCACTTCACTCCCTTATCGTCCAGCTCGTCGCAGACGTCCCGCAGTCGCCTCTGCATTCCGAAGTCGAACACTTCGCCGGTGTAGGTGGTGAAATAGGCTGTTGCCGATAGCGGAACGTACGGGGGGTCGAAATAGACGAAGTCACCCTCCTTGGCGACTCCTAGGACATGCTCGAAGTCGGCGACGGCGATCTCTGCGGTGGCCAGAGCCTGGGAGCAGGCAAGAAGGTTATGCTCATCCACGATGGTTGGGCTCACATAAAACCCGAACGGCGCGTTGAACTGCTTCCTGGAGTTCACTCGATAAAGTCCGTTGAAGCAGGTCTTGTTGAGGAAGATGAGACGGGACGCCTTCGCGATAGTTTCGCTCGTGCTTCCTGAGTTCGGCAATCAGCGCACCGACGTCTTCCTCTACCACCCGGTAGATGTTGATGAGCTGTTCGTTGATATCGGAGATGTAGGCATTCTTCGGCTTCAGGGCGAAGAAGAGCGCACCGCCGCCAATGAACGGCTCGATGTAGCGATTGTATTGCTTGGGCCGGCTCCGGAGGAGCTTTTCGACCAGTTGTCGTTTGCCGCCAGCCCGTTTCAAGAATGGTTTGCACATCTATGGTTTTTGTCTCCATTTGCCAGAATCACGTGATAACGAGACTGGCCAAGTCTTCCAACGACACCAACACCGGTTCACTCCACCCGTTTTCCTCTACCATCCCCTGCTGAGGTTCGCTAACCTCGACCCTCTCAGTCGGCGGTGTCAACGAAACAGTCGAAGGCCTTCTCTAGGATGCGCGTGGCCGGCGCGACGACCGCGCAAGCTCGTCGATACCTCGTGATTGCTTCCTCCGCAGCGGTCCGGCATCTCGCTCAGCCAACCGTATCTTGTTCTACATGAATATAGAGGATACGGTGGACCTTCATCAGTTTCTCCATACGCTCACGCAAGTCCAAAGCTGCGGTGCGGAACTCTTCCTGTAACGCGCAGCAGAGGGTTGATACAAACACGTTGCAGGGACGCTTCAGGGATTCCAGGGCGGATGCGACACCGGACATGAGCAGAACTTCTTCCGATATAGGAATGTGGTAACAGTCGGCAAGCAATTTCTCGTGGCGGCCGAAGGTGAGGATTGCCGCATAGCTTGCCAGGGGAGGGGAGACAGCTGTGGAGCAGTGAATATTTACGTGCATGTGGTGGAAGCCACTTTCGTAATATGACCATTACGAGCCAAAGGTGCCAGAACGTCAACGACCTTTTCCAGATTCCTGTCTGCCTAGTCAGGAACGATCTCTGTAATATGGCCAACGAGGTCGTACGCGTGAATAACAGGTCTCTTCGACGCCCCTATCCGTAGTTTCGAATCGCTGTCAGTAAACATCAGCCATTGACCATTTCCTTAAGCTTTTTGCCTACCTTAAATAATGGTAGCTTCTTTGATTTCACGCAGATAGCATCGCCAGTCCGGGGGTTCCGACCTACGTATGGTTTATAGCACTTAGTTGTAAAAATGCCAAACCCGCGCAGTTCAACCCTTTCGCCTGCGATGATTGCATTCGAAATAGCATCGAATATTGAATTGATAACTTCCTCGGATCTCTTGCAAGAAATATTCTTTTTCTCGGCAAGAGCGTCAATAAGGTCGCATTTCCTCATGGTATCCTCCTGCTACCTCATCAAAAATGACATAACGTACACTATTTACCTTAAGTATGATTAATATTCTCTTTCAACTCTCATTATCTTTGCAGCTGAACCCCCAATTGGTTTCAGTCCTATCTCATGTTTATTATCGATATATATACTGTCACCCGCATTAACATAATATCGCTCACAACCATTAATTATCTCAACATTACCATCAATTATAAATAGAAATGTTTCTCCTTTTTTCGAGGTCATATGTGTCAAATCACAATATTCAACTAATTCAATTAATGAGCACTTCATTTTTAGGTTAGTTAACGATGTAATCATTACATAGACATTATTATTTTTATTGATATCATTTATGATATTATCTGATCTATTTCTAAATATAGCGTATCTTTTTCGAATATTATTTTTACTGAAAATACTGCTCATACTAACATCATAATAGGATGCGAGTTTTATCACTGTTTTTAAACTTGGAAATGAGTTTCCATTCTCTATCAGTGAGAGCATCGCAGGTGAAACTTCCGTATCTTTAGCTACATCCTTCAGAGTGAGGTTCTTTTCTTTACGCAATTTCCTAAAAATTGAGCCAAGATCGTAATCGTTCA
>CALABV010000051.1 GCA_937886325.1 uncultured Geobacter sp. | reverse complement strand
GTGGACATTCTGTAGAAGGAAAGAAGCTCTTTGCGGTTGAAAACCTTGAATACCGCCCCGCCTCCGGCGCCGTAGCGGTTTTTCAGTACCATGGGAAAGCCGAGCCGCTCTTCGGCGAGACCGACCGACTCCTCTGAAAAGAGCGGCAGCGTCTCCGGAATGGGGTAGTTGCGGCTTTTCAGGAAGAGGTACTGCCGGTACTTGTCGTTGTAGAAGCCGATTATCTTCGGGTCAGGATACATCTTCATCCCAGGATAGGCCCTGTTGAGGTGGATCAGGTTGTCGTAGACCTCGTAGAGCGCCAAAGGGTGGTTCGAGCTGTAGCTGAAGGAGGGGTAGTAAATCAGGAAGTCGGTGTCCGAATAGTCATGGTCAATCCACTCCTGCGATGAAAAATCAAGGAAGGTACAGTCGACACCATACTCCTCCAGCATCTTTCTGAAAGATGCAAAACGCTCTTTCGACTTGAAAAGGACGGCTTTCATTGCAGGTATCCCCTTGTCTGTTCGTTGCTTCCGAATTCGGCAGATGGAGCCGTCCTTGGTTTTCTCCGGCCAAAGTCGTTCTCTACGGACGACTCCATCTGCCGTTTTCTCGTTCAGGGTCCTATTGCTATTCCGTTTCAGCTTGCACCATGCCGGGCAGACGACGTCCGGCATTTTCCACGGCCATGCGATAGGCATCCTTCTGAAGCATGTTTATCAGTCGCCAGTCATAGGTCTGGGCCAGTTTCCGCGCATTGTCGGAAAGCGACCGCCTCACATCCTCGTTGCACAACAGGCATTCAATCCGTTCGACAAAGTCCCGGGGGGTGTCGGCTATGGAGATGTTTTCACCATCGGTGACGGCAAGCCCCTCGCACCCCACCGACGTGGACACGATGGCCTTGCCCATGGCCATGGCGTCCAGGATCTTGAGCCGCGTCCCGCTGCCGATGCGGATAGGGACGATGATCACTGCTGCCTCGTCCACGTAGGGCCGGATATCGTCCACAAAGCCCGGCGCCTTCACCAGCGGGCTGTTGCGGGCGGCATCGGCTATTTCGGCGGGCGGCGCCGTTCCGACAAAGGAGACAACGGCATCGGGCTTCCGTTCCCGCAGCAGGGGGTAGATATCGTTCCAGAAATAGAGTACCGCGTCCCGGTTGGTATGCACGTCCATATGGCCGAACCAGAGTACGGAATCGGGCACGGGCGGCTTTCCGGAGGGTTTGAAGAAATCGGTGTCCGTGCCGTTCGGCACCACCACCATCGGTTTTTCGACCCCCATGTCGCGCAACAGACGCGTATCGGTTTCGGAGACGGTAACGCAGCAGTCGAACCTGTTCATGGCCCGTCGTTCGAATGCGCGGAGCTTCAGCCACTGATACCCGAGAAAGGCCTTTTTGAACAGGTTCCGTTCGGTCTGGAACCAGCGATGGAGGCGGACCGACTCCACGTTGTGATTCACCAGAATCCTGGGCAGGGCCGGGAATTCATCGAGATAGACGGCCAGCGGCAACAGGTCCACATGAACCAGATCGATGCGCTCGCCGGCGAGAATTTCCCTGATTTTTTTCCGTATCCCCGGTGAATCGTACTTGTGCGCCACGAACGGCAGCCTGGAAAAGAGGTTGAGCACCAGGGTGAGGGCAAGGGCGCCTCTCGATGTGTCTGACGGGACAGGGAAGGGATGGACCGCCGTGCAGAAGCTTCGCAGGTGCTCCAGGTTCTCCCGCTTCAACTCGTGCTCCGGGTGCTGGACAAAGGTGACGAGGGTCACGTCGTGCTCCTCCGCGGCGCCCTTGAGAATGTGATAGGTGCGGAGGCTGTGGCCGCTGATGAGCGGGTAGGGGCTGCGGGTGGAAAGGAACAGGATTCTCATGGTTTTTGTGAAAGCAGAAAACTATGCGTGCGGGAGTCGTCGGTAATAATCTTTATGTTTGTGAAACATTGCCCTTCTTTTGACTGAAATCAGAAGTTCTCTTTTCCGTTTCCTTCACTATGAAATTCCTCAGCATGGTGACGAATCGCTCCCTGATTTCATTCTTGAAAGTGTGTATGTTGCCGGCAATATGCGGAGTAATAATTAGGTTTCTGCAAAATCTCAAAACATTGCATCGTGATGGCGGTTCATTCACGAGTACATCCAGCGCGGCGCCGGCGATTCTTTTTTTGCGAAGGGCCTGTGCTAGGGCTTTTTCGTCGAGGAGCTCGCCACGAGAAATATTAATAAGGTACGCCGTGCTTTTCATCAGGTTGAGCTGATCACCGCCGATCAGGCGTCTTGTTGCGTCTGTAAGCGGGATGCACAGGACGACGAAGTCTGAATTAGAGAGTAGGTATGGCAGGTTCTCCATGCCGCACACGATCTCGATGCCATCCGTCTTGGGCCGGGCAGTTCTGCAAAGGCCAATTATTTTCATGCCCAATGACAATGATACATTTGCAATTGCCTGTCCACTTTTTCCCAAGCCGATGATTCCTACAGTCCGTCCGCGGAGGCAGCGTATATTTTCAAGAATTCCTTTTTGGCTCCAGATCCATCTGCTCTGCCGTCGAACGGCAATGTCAAAACGACGGTCAAGGGAAATCATCAACCCAAGTACGTGCTCAGCTATACCTTCCGCCGCAATCCCTCCAGACGTTGTTATCCGTAAGCCGACCGGCATGTCGATCCCCTCAAGGAAATCAACCCCGGTCGTTGTCAGGTGGAGCCATTTTAACTTCCGGGACTGGCTGATATGCAGCGAATTTATCCACGAAGCAACATAGATATCTGCTTCAGGCAATAGGGCATGGCGCTCAAACCTGTTGGCTGCAAATTGGACGTCACAGCATCGTGTCCATCCTTCAAAATATGAATCCAGAGTTCTTGTCCAGTCTTGAGGCCCAAAACTTGCTGAGCTTTCAACAAGTATTTTACACAGGTCCTTCTGCTTCCATCTGCAACCTGAAATACGTTGATAGAAAAGAGTGCCATAGTGAAGGAGACAGTTTTTTAAAGTACTCGAGCGATGTGGAGCAGTTTTATTATTCATGTCATTCTTGATCTTTTGAAAATATACAAGGGGAGCCGCAGGTATTTCATGCCATATCCGTTTTTTGACAGGAATGGACCCATATCATCTACAGCAAATGTGGCATGTGCCTTTACACCCTTCATGGACAGCAACCAGCGAAAAAATGACAGTTCTTTTCTGCGGGAGTATTCCCAATATGACTTGAAATCCGCGAATTCATCGAACCATTTAACTTTGTCGGGAAACTCCGACACGGGCTGCGGAGCTTGGCCGGTCAGATCAAGATACTGAACCAGTGGGAAGTTTATGCCGCAAACAGTGGCCAGATAATTCTGTTGCCAAAGCCGAGGATTAAGTTCAATCATTTTCAATCGGCCATCTCTCTCGTCTTTCTTGAATTCGATGGACCCAATTCCGCGATATCCTATTTCCCGAAAGAATCTGAGGCCACATTCCAGCAACTCATTGTCGTGGATACTTTCAACAAGAGAGCCGATACCGAATTCTACGGGAAACTGTCTGATTTTCCGGAGAGTGAAGTGCGCAAGCGGCACTCCCCTGGAATCCATGTACACGTTTACTTTGTAATGATTGGTGTTGGGTCCGATGATGAGGGACTGAACCATCACCTGCAACCCTGTTGGTAGTATCTCCTCGAAGGCAGTGAGCAATTCCTGGGGAGAGTGAACTTTGATGCCCTTTTTTGTGGGGAATACCTCCCGCCATAAATGGCTATAGTACGGCTTTATGAATGCGGGATAGTCTATCATATTCTTTATGGAGCCAACTTCCTCAATCGTTTGGGGATACCAGGTATCGGGACAGTGGGTGTTCACCGTGCGTGCCAACTCGTATTGCAAGCGTTTGTTGGCAATAGTCTCCATGATAGTTTCAGATGGGAGGTTGAAACGAAAGTAAGAGCATAATTTGTCTCGATTCCGCGAAACGAATAAAACGAAAGCATCTGAAGCGGGAAACAGAATTCCCGGATGCTCGAACGTACGTCCCAGTTCCAGCATAAATTCCAGCAACTCCCTTGATTGTCGAACCGGATCAGGACAGAGCATAGCCTTGCAATATCTGGACTTGAAACCCGGCTTGGAAAGGTCGGAATCCATTCCAATTACCGGAACGCCTTCCCTGCCGAGACTCCGGATTGCGCCAAGACCTGTGTCGAAGAGACTTAATACTATTGCAGGTGGTCGTAGAAGCTTATTCTGCATGGGAATTCTCCAGGATACTAAGGGTTAATTTCAGCATGATGAATGCGGAGGGGTATGAAAGAACGTGTCTGATGAATGTAGTGAGCGGCGATTATTCAGGGGCCGCCATCAACTTCCTGTAAATGTTTACGTATTTTCCCGCCATACTCCTTGATGAGAAGTATTCCTCCACTCTTCGCCGGCCATAATCCGCCATCTTGATGTACGTACAATAATCAGACAGTACCCGTTTTATTGCATCCGCCATCCGATTCGGATCGCCTGGCGGAACGATAGTACCCGATATTCCGTTCTGAATTACCTTTGGAATGGCGCCAACACCGGATGCAATAACCGGTACCCGAGCTGCCTGCGCCTCCAGGAGGGCCATGGGGAGCCCTTCACGCAAGGAAGGAAGTATGAAAATGTCCATGAGGCCGAGCACCTCCGGAATATCCGCTCGTCTGCCCGCAAACACGATACACTGCGAGATGCCGAGTCTGCTCGCTTCCTCTTGAAGGGCCGGCAGCTTCGGCCCGTCGCCGACAATGAGAAATTTTACTGAAGGGAATCTTTCCAAAACGGCCGGAGCGGCACGAAGGAGAAAGGTGTGCCCCTTTTCTTTGGTGAGAGCGCCGATTGTGCCGATGACAAACTCATGAGCCGGAACTCTCAGCGAACACCTGACACCCTGAGACGGTCGTTGCTTCGCGAATCGTTCAGTATCAATTCCATTGTCAATGACCCGGATTTTGTCTGCCGGCACACCGGAGACTCGCAATGTACGGGCAATGCGGTCCGAAACAGCAATAACACTGTCGGCATGTCTTGTCACATAGGCGTCGGCCAGATTGTAAAGCAACAGCCTGAATCCGGACCGCCTGCCGTGGTTGGTGATCACCCAGGCACACGTCGTGCCGCGCAGGGCCCGCCATGCATAGAAGTTGCTCTTGTAATTGTGCGAATGGAGGACGTCGACCCTTTCTCTCCGGATCATTTCCCTGATAGTGCCGATTACCCTCGCGTCCAGGCGTCCGGCACAGGGAAAGACCGATACCGGGATTTCGCGTTTCCGGGCAGCTTCCGCCAGGTCGCCGTTGGGGTTGCGCTCGGCGACGAGCACGACGATGGAGACATGCAGCCCAGCTTCGCGGAACTGCGTCGCCAGTTCGAGCACGACGTTTTCCGCCCCGAGGAATCCCGCGCTGCTTATGAGATGCAGGACCCTGAGAGGAACGGATTCGCGTTTCGAGATCGGTCCGCTCACCGGAAAAATTGCATCAAAGCAGGAGTCAGGGCACGGGCGAAATCCTCCATCAGCGGATAGGTGGTATCCTTGCCGTCGGGTATGCGAACGTGAATCTGCACCTGTGCGCCGCTGGGCCGTCTGAAGGCCATTTGTTGCCGCATCATCTCCCACCGGAAGCGGGGATAGTTGCCGGTCATGGCGGCGCCGGTGACGTAGAAGTAGTAGAGGGCCTTGACCGGTTCCGAGCTGCCCAGGAGCAGCTTGTTGACCTCTATTGTCCGGTTCCCGCCGATGCCGAGGGGCGCCATGGACCGTCCCAGAACCTTCATGCCGACGCCGGTGTTGCAGGATTCGGGGTTGTGGAACCCGATCTTGTTGTCCGGGTAATAGACGAGGGACAGGGATACGTGTTGCCCGGCCCGGTTCATGTAATCGCGGCTCAGGATGTACTCCGTATCCAGGATCTCTTTGACACGCGCGTCCACGGGGAATTCCGTTCCGCGCCACCCTTCGAGCGCCAGTGGCAGGCGTGAAGGGTCAAGGGTGACGGTTCCGCTCGAAAGACGGGCGTCCATGTACACGAACCCCGATGTCACCAGCAGCAGCAGAAATACGACGAGGACCTTTTTTTTCATCGGCGACCTTCCAGAACCTTCATGGTGAGAAACAGCAGGATCATGCTCACGACGAACACCCCCATGCCGGATGCGGTATGAAACCAGTGTTCCGGCGACGCCCACATGCTGCCGAAGCGGTCCGCAACCAGGATCAGGGCGCATACCCTCAGCACGTTGGTGAAGATGGCGATGGGAATCGCCATGAAAAAAAGCGCGATCTTTCGAGGTGTCGACATACTTGACATATGGGCAATCAGGGCGCCGAGGGCCAGGAGGGAGATCAGTGAACGGATGCCGCTGCATGGATCTCCGACGGAGAGACTGGCGTTCGTCAGGCTGATGATGGCCCCCTCCCGGTACAGGGAGACTCCAAGGGCCTTCATGGCAAGCGCCCCGAGGTCGGCGACCAGAATCTTCAGGGGAAACGAAAACGCCGAGATGACCCCCATGGGAAGGGGGAACATGAAGGCGAGAAACCCGAGAGGAAAGGCGATTTTTTTTGTGATTGCCGGGCCCAAGAGATAGATGCAGGCGCCGATGATGAAGAGCATGATGGAGAAACCGGAGGTGAAGAACACATGGGTCCACACGCTTCCCACATGGAGCAGGAGAGCTAGAACCATGAGGATCAAGCCGGTTCCCCATCCCGAAGGCGTCATGCCGCGCAGTTCATCACGTTTCCGCCAGATCAGCCAGCCGCTGACGAGCGGGATCAGGAATCCGTGGGAATAGTGGGAGTCGGGGTTCGTGTACCGTTCGTAGAGCCAGATGAAGGTGTCATAGTAAACGTATAGGAAGCCTGATACTGAGAGGATTGATACTAACAGAGCAGAAGCAGTATTTTTACTGCTCGTTCTATCGTTTGCGGTGTGAGCCAAATCATTATCTCCGAAAACGTTAATGGTAGCAGCGGGAAAAGATCGCTATCCGTCGATCTTCAGTCTCTTGCGCAGGAACGTACGCAGTTCGTCGTAGAATTTGTGAAGAAACGGTCCCATGTCGCGCGAATCAATGAGATAGGCACCACGTACCCCCTTCAGTGATTTCAGGTACTGGCCGACAGTCAGCTTTCCATTGGCAATAAGTCCGTTGCGGGGATGAAATACCGCTTCTGTGTCATTCAGTAAATCGACTGCCTTTATGACGGATTTACGGCACGGCGTGCGAGGATGAAAAGCACGAAGGGACCCCTTGGACATGTCATCAAGATACATTCCCAGCAGGTCGACGCCGCAGATTTCGGCGAAGAACGCCCATCCCGGAAGTCTGACATTCAGGTCAAACATAATCATGCTGTTCTCGGTTTCAAAAACATCCACTTCTCCGAGCCCTTCATAGTCTGCTTCCTTCAATGCTTCCGCAAGCAGCCGGTCATGGAGAAATTCCGTTTTCTTGATCAAGCATCCAACCCCGCCCCAGAAGGGATTCATACGCTCGCGCTCGATAGCAATGGTGTGCAATCGCCCGTCTGGACGACGATAAAAAAAGATTGAAACCAATCTGCCGGGTCTTCTGGTTACAATTTCCTGGAAGAGAAACCCGTCGAGTTCCTCCCCGAAGCGTTCCGCGAAGTCTTCAATCTGCTGCCGCGACTCAAGAACTTTCGTCTTGAACGGCAGCCCGAAAGATGTGTCACGAGGTTTCACAATAACGGGAAGGGGAAGCCTGTCAAGGTCCTTACTGCTCTCTATCGGATATTCCTCAGGCAGCAGATGATGAGGAAATATCTCCGGCATTCGTTTCTTGTCGAGGGCGCATTCGATGATTTTCCGCGACGGGATGAGGAATGTAAATTCCTTTTCAAGATCTTGCCGAAAATTCAAGGCAAAGCGCACAAACGGGTCACTGTTGAAGAATATCAGGGGAGTCTTTTCTTGTAATCGCTTTCTCGTTATCGTGAGACGTGAGAGGATTTCTGTTCCGGTGGAAGACATCAACGGCATATATTCCACATACCGGGAAAATGCGGCTGACGTTTTTGTAACATCGAAATACATTGCGCCCGATCCGCATCTGTGGGCATATCGTGCCACTGCCAGTGTGTTTTCGTTGCCTCCAAGACAGACAAAATGATGATGCTCATACTGTGCCATGGAAATCTAGATTCCTTCCGGTGGGAACTTGAAATCAAGAAAGCATATTCTGAGAAATCTGTATCGACCAATTTCCAGCCAGCCATTTTTCAGATATGACCTTAATGATGCCTTGTTATAAACATGAATCAAGGCCCACACTTTTTTGAAACCATCTTTTTTGAGGCAGAGCAACTGCTGGTTCAAAACAAGCTGGTTCAGTCCTTTGCCCCTGAACTCCTTGTCAATATACGTGTTGAAAGAGAAGGCATGCCTTTGCTTCAGTTCAACCATGCAATTGAACTCTCCAAAGAAAACCTTTCCGACACCTGCCCAGCTCCAGCCGATGATTTGATTCTCATTTTCCACGACAGAAAAATAGTGCCCACCCGCCAATCTCTTCCGTGCTTCCTCGAGTGTGAATGGCGGAGAAAAGTCCATCCGGGCAACAGCCTTTTCAAGTTCGTTTTCCATGACGGGGTCAAGCATATGTATCTGCCTGGCGATAAATCTTCCCCCGTCTATTTCATTGCATGCCACCTGCTTTCCCGGGGGAAACCGTTCGAGATCATATGCAACGGTAATCATTGAAGAGTAGTGAAAAATTGTGTTTCGGATAAAATGTTTCATAAGCAGGCAGTTTACCTCGTTTATGGTGAAATTACCCCTTCCGGCAAGATACCGTGTCATCGGTAGGCGCAATCAGGTGACGGCATATCTTACGGAATATCGTCTGCACCTTATATACTCAGCATCAACAGTGTAGAATACTCATGTGAAATCGATCTTTGATAGAGATTAAACTGTGGATCTGCGATGGATTGATTCATCGATTATTTTTTTTATTGCACCTTTATAAATGCCACCACCTGCAATTTGCTGATATTTTGCGGTCCAATCGGCGTTTCCCTCTAAAACAATGGGCCCATGTTTTCCGATAGCAATATCCCATCCAATTGACGTGAACATGTTGAATTTATTAGAAATAGAATATGTTAGAGCTAAGACATCTGCCCAATGGGGTATGTGGATGCCTGTCACCCATCTATTTGAGTCGGGATGAACATCCAAATATTCAATATAATCATCCCGCAAGGTATCGCTGATAGTATTCCCATTAATCTTGAGAGTTTTCGTGGTGATTCCTTTTTCTGTGTTTATTATCGAGTATAGTTGATTTTTCCCTATATTGTCGACACATGTATCTCCAGTTCCATACTTTAAAAGCGCTCCTGCAATAATAATATTATTGTTGTAGTTGAATGTCTGAACTCTAACTGTGTTGGCAGCATTGCTAAATATGAGTTGCAATACTTCATGTTGTTTTATGAAATCTTCTATAATATATTCTCTGAAATCTAGTTCTAAAAGATATTGAGCAAAGTCTGAAAGGTTTTTTCTGAAACCTGATATATGAATGCTGTTACAATTATTGTCGTATGAGTCTACCTTAAATATCCCTTTACCGCATAGTCCGTATACTGGTTTTATTATTATAGGAAAAATGGTGATGGAATTAAATATGTCTTTCAGGCTGATAACCAAATCAGATATGTTGTTATTTGTTACAGCAAATGAAGATAATAAATTGGGAACAGGAAAATTGTAGGAAATGCAAAGATCTTTGAATATTAGTTTATTATTTAATAATACGTCAAAGTAATTATTGTGTGTTGAATGATAATACTGCAACTGCCTGTTTCTAGTCAGATAATTGAATTTGGTATTAAGATCCATTTGAGACGATGTCATGTTAAATTCAAGATATTCTTTTATGGTGATTCCGTTTACAATATTTATAGTGCAAAAATGAAATATGTTTTTCCATAAATTGAATGAATGTTTATCTTTACAAAAATAAATTATTAGTAGATGGTAAATACCTGCTATGAGATGTTTGATATTGAACAATACAGTAAATCTTAAGTTGTTAATGAATGTTATCGTGTTCATCACTACATCCGATCAGATGTGTAGAATAACAAGATATAAATTTTACATGAAGTAAGGTGAAATGGAAATATACTTTACAAGGGAGACTTTTAAGTATGACTACCTCTGCATCGCTTCTTCAATAACTTACGCCAGCGAAAAAAACAATCTTCAACGCGGCCGACCCTGATACCTTCTTTCCTGGGGATGACAGACAAAAGATAGTAACAGCCGAAAAGGTAGCCGTAATAGATTTTTCCGACAGTGACGGCTCCGGACTTTTTGTTGCATTTGATGATAGGCGTGTTTCTGGAACTCAGGTAATCATAGCAAGTTTCATAGCCTTCCTGACGCAGTTCCGTGAAGGCCTTTCCTCGGAGTATTTGCGTGATTCCCTCTCCACGGCAGTCTGGTCGGGCGAATAAATTATAGTCTGCGAAGCATCCTTCGCTCAGAACAAAGATGCATCTCAGGTCAGGCGAGTACACTGAATCGAATGCAACCCAGTAACACCCAACAATTTCGCCGTTCTTCCGAGCAAGATAACACCGGTGGCCTTTTCGCAATCTTGCGGAAACATCGTCCCGCGAAAAGATGTTGTTCCATTTCGTGATGAAGGTGTCGTGGAAATGCATGAGATCAGGAATATCAGATTCCGTCAGCTTTGAAAAACGGTAGCTGCCTTCCGCGTCGCTTGCCGGCATTTCGTTTCTGCACGAGAGTGAATGTATCAGCACGACTCTGCATGAAAAAATGGACGAGAGGAGCCAGCGTACTCTCCCGTAAATCGGAATTGTCATGACTGGAACCCTCCGCCTGCGGAGTAGTCGGATCCGTACATGAAGCTTTCCAGCAGTTTTTTCGCGACCGGTCGTCTGCATGACGGGTTTATAATTTCATAATGAATAAGAATACCGGGCGTGGTGTTGACTTCGTTGATGACAAAGCGATTACTGAAGGGATGCGTAATGCTCTCCGCAATCACATCCACTCCGGCCAAATGAATGCCGACGGCATGAGCTGCTCTCCTTCCCATTTCGATGATTTCGGGAGAAATGACATCGCTGACATCACGGTAGTGCCCGCCGCGCAACCAGTGACAGATATCCTGCAGGCGAACAATGGTGCCACGCGGAGGAATCGAATCAAGGGAATAACGCTGTTTCGCCAAAGACCTCGCGGTTTCCCTTGTAAGGGGAACCTTGTACAATATCGGTCGAGTTTCCGGACAATAGGCAACAATGTCACCGACTTTCCGTCTCCCCTGGTTCATTCTTTCAATCAGCCGGCGAATCGTATGCACTCCATCTCCCTCGACGGTCGCGGGATTTCGGGAACTGGCGGCGAGGAACTTTCCCCTGCAATAGAGAAGGCGGTAGTTCTCTCCTTCGCGGAATTCTTCCACAATAATCTGTCTGCCGAATGACCCTGCAAAAAACACTGCGAACAGTGTCTCGAGGTGGCCTTCGGGCTTGATGCACACACCGTCGCCGTCGCCGGTCTCTCTTGCCGGCTTGATGACGACGGGGGAGTTGTTGATTGATTGCCTGAATTTCATTACTCCATGGTAATCACCCGACTTGAGGACGGCATGGGTGGGGATGGGGATGCCTTCTTGTCTCAACCGTGCATAGCAATGCGACTTGTCGCCGGCCAGTTTGAGAGAGCCCCAGCCGTCAAAATCAGTACCGCAATGCCAGATATTGAATGACTGGCAACCGTTTTGCACCTGCAGGATATCCCCTGCCAGCAGTTGTGAACGCATTCCCATCTTCTTCGCTTCAAATGCGTAGAAGGAATTCTCAAGAGAATACACATTTATCTCATTTTTCCCTATTTTTCTGGCTCTGAGCAAAAGCTTGTTAATCAGAGAAGAGAAGATCATTCCGCACTCCCACATTCAGTTCATGTGCATTCGATATTCATCTTTGTTCTAAGAAATCCGTCAACTATCCGGCCAATTGCAATGGTAGTGCTTCTGCAAGCGTTATCTTCGTCTTTGGAAACCCTTTCATAACGTGCACCCGCGGAGAAATTCGCAATATAGGGAGATATGTCTTCCACTTCGCCGTATTCGAGAGTCTTCGGAATCGATGTCCGTGCTACAACGGCGTGCGCGCCCAGATACACTGGACCAAGAGGGGTGATGAGAAGGTGAGACCTGAAGATCCTGACATGCTCGTCACCGGTATCATTCTGTCCGCATCGAACGGTATCGGTTCTTACATACTCGTATGCCTTGAAAGGCCAAGTGTTTACGCCAGGGGGTAGTTCCCTGGTCTTGAAAAGTCTGATTCCTTTCGCACAATCGGTACATACATCTTTTACTATCAGGTTTGGATAGAGAGATTCATCCGAAACGGCAGGGATATCGGCATCAGAGACGACTGATTTCGGTACGGACACGGCATTTCCGGTATCACTGGAATCTTTTTTTTCCCGTATGATTTCCTCAAGGAACCCTTTTTGCGCTACCAGTCTCGTGAGGGGATTTGACTTGAAATATCTGCCTGTTACAAAAAGAGTATCTTCATATCCCACCGGGTCGACGAAGAAATGGCTCTTACGCGGGAAAGGGGAACTGAACAAGGGATCATCAATTATCTCAAGTGCAATACCCCGCTCTTTCGCAAGCTTATGCCATGCACGTTCGGACCGCTCTTCGAAACACATGAGGAAATTGTAGGGGTGGAAGATTATCTTCCGGAAACTGCGTTGTGCCGCATAATCCAAAAGGTGACCGCAGACCGGGTCTCCATCGGGGTACAAGTCCAATCGTATATCTCGCAGGGCTGGGTTCCAGTTGCTTTCCAGGAAATACAGTTTACCGTCTGAGGGGAGCAAATCGATACCTATCAATCCGCACCCCTCAACATGAGAAGACGTTGTCTTGAAAACGGGGGTAATCCTCGGATCGCTGGGGATCCCGGTAATGTAATGATAAAGCAGTCTGTCAGCATCAACATCGGCAAACCGCCACAGAGCAAACAGTGGCGGCATGGCATAGAGTCTGGTAAAGCGTAATGTATGCAGTATCGCTTCAGCAGTGTATTGCATACCGCGAATAAGGCATTTCCCGGAAAAGCTAATGAACTTGCCGGTCAGACACATGATGTGCCGCGATCGATTCCATCCGTAAATGTTCCTCAGATATTTTCCACATCGCACGAGCGTGACGCCGAATATGAACATTGGTCCGTACGATAGCCAGGCAAGAATACGAGACGTCAGACAGTATTGTTCCTGTAGATGGAAAAGAGCTGATTCCCGGAAAGAATTCCTCATTGAAAGCGGAAGGCTGTTGAAGGGTCCCATGTTCTGCTCTGGTCTTTCAAAAAAAACCTGGACGTCAGGTATGGATATCCTCGATTTTTCCAGCATGTCGAGAATGGTGGACTTGGCCCTTTTTCCGCACATTTTGTGAGCCTGTTCCACATACGCTGAAAGATCCTTTACAGTCATCGCCACGTCCTATCTGGATCCATGAATCAGTTCCGCATAAAGTCCCTCATATTCACGGATCATTTTCTTGAGGCTGTATTTTTCTTCCGTAACTCTTCTGCCGCACCTTCCTAAAGAGAGCCCGAGTTCCGGGTCCCGGAGAATGGAGATGATTTTTTCAGCAATATCCGTAACATGCCCCTTTTCCACGAGAAATCCCGTCACACCGTCAGTAACGGCCTCAGGATTTCCGCCTACGTCAGTAGCTACGACGGGCAATCCCATGGCCATGGCTTCGAGGATGCTGTTAGAAAATCCTTCTGAAAGGGAGGAGCAAACATACAGATCAGCAGATCCGAGGTATTCGACCACGTTTGCAATGTTACCGGTAAAAATGATTCTATCTCCCATACCAAGTTCTGCAGTCAAGTCGAGTAGATTCTGCTTCTCCCTGCCATCTCCGATGATGACGAAAAAAGTATTGGAGATAACTTCAGCCACAGAGCGTGCCGCTCTAATGAAGAAATCAACACCCTTGATCTTGTAAAGATTGGAGACAATGACTACGATAGTGCCTTTCTCAGGCAGACCCAACTTCAACCTCATATCCTTCTTGTTTTCCAACGGTTTGTAATGATCTGTATCCACTCCATTATAAATGATGCGAAACATAGATTCAGGCACCTTCTCCTGGCGCATCGTGAATTCTCTGACTTTGTTTGAAGGTGCAATAAACCAATCCACGAAGCGATTGATAAATTTCTGTACTACTATGTTACTGCGATTATACCCAAGATCTCTTCGACTTGAGATAATGTGTGGGACGGAACTCAGTTTCCCGACAAGAGGGCAATACATATCGGCCTTTGGGTGAAATGTCTGAAGGATCCTTATGTTGTTCTCCATGATATAGCGCCGTATTTTCAGAGCGTTTTTCACTGCGTCGATGCCGTAGATCCTTGTCATTTCAAAGGTGGTGCACGGAACTCCAGCCGCCTGAAAAGCCTGTATGACTTTGGTACTGCTGCGGAAGCAAGCCACATGGGGAGTAAACCGGCTGCGATCCAGGTTGCTTGTCAATGCCAGCAGATGCCTTTCCGTTCCTGCGTACCCGGAAAGCAATGGAATGATATAGAGAATTCCGGTTTTACCCATCAGCGGGGCCGCCTTCCATTATTTGTCCAATGATCTCCGGACCTGATGAAACTGCAAAAGGCTCACTTTCAGACCGCAACACGTTTTCTACAACTAGGCATTCTGCTGAATCCTGACAAATTCAAACTGAAATAGGGAAGCCAGGACGTCAGGTCGTTTCCCACACAGAACCTGCCAACCTCAAGAGGATTAGTCCCCTTGTCAACGAATTTCTTGATTGTCGTGCATGCAAGCCTGAAATCATGCCCCTTCAGGCAGTTTTGTATATCCTCGTCGAAGTCCCGATGAGTTCCGTTCGGATAGGCGAAATAGTCGACATGCTCATTGATATTCCGTTCGATGCTGCGTTTAGATTCTAGAATCTGCTCGCGTGCGTATTCAAGGGAGCATGTGGTGAGGATCGTGTGATCGGATGTATGAGCTCCAATGGTAATAAGCGGGGAGGCGTTCAACGTTCGTACCTGGTTCCAGTTCAATGGCATCAGATTCTCCTTCATGCGATGCCTTTTTGCTTCCCCGCTGGCGGGCAAATCTCTTACAACCGAAAGAACTGTGGAACGAAGGTCCGGACAAAGTCTTTTCGTCCTCTGGATAAGCATTTCGGTGACAATCTGCCGATTGGTGTCGGTTACTGATACCGCCATTTCCAGTGGCGGCAATTCAAGCTTCCCTTTGTAGGTTTCCAAAGAAACTGCTATCTCATCGAACCACGACAGTTCCTGTCTGTCTATAATCCCGCTGGTCACAAAAATCGTTGCAGGGGTTTTGTATTCAAGCAGAACCGGGAATGCAATATCATGGTTGTTCCGATAACCGTCATCAAATGTTATGACAACACTGTTGTCGGGAATCGTGGCCTTTCCCTCAACAAAATCGGCAAGCATGTCGATAGAGATCACCGAATAATATTTGTTCAAATATTCTATCTGTTCCCTGAAACGGCGTGCGGGAAGCAACGTCCAGAGACCACCGTCGTCATCATCTACAACTCCATGGTATGCGAGAACAACTACTTTACGGCGATGTACATATCTGCAGAAGTGGTGAACCTGCAGTAGCCACAACAGGAAGAAAAACATCCGCTTAAGAAAATTCATGTCGTATCTTTTCCCCTGCAGGCAATGGTAATGCGCACTTTGACTAAGAGTTTGTTCGTAAATAAACATTCCAGGGTCGCATCCCGTCTTCACGCCATCTTTGACCGTGCCTCAATCACAAAATCCTCGACGTAGCCCTGCTACGTTTGCGGTTTTGCTCAATCAGCCCGGCCAAGTCTGTCATAAATCCGGGCGCGATCTCTCGTAACGTTATTTACGAACAAGCTCTAAATGGTCATCGAATTGAAGAGCCTTGCTTTTCAGGTCGCTATTTTCCGAAAAGAAAAACCACATCGCGGGAACAGGCCCGGAAGACCTCTTCCGCCCCCATCTCCTGATCGGAAACGTCCGGGAAGGTGTAGGGGAGTTTCTCCAGCATCGGCAGATACGATCCGATCTTGATGCCGAAGGCAACGCCTTCAATCTTCGGCTGACGGATGACCGCCAGGGCCACACCGACCACGGCGCCGTGCGTATTGAGGATCGGTCCCCCGCTGTTGCCGGGGTTGATGGGCGCTGTCAACCTGAACTGATGGGCCGCGTCGTGGAGACCGGACGTGGCGCTCACCTGGCCGGACACGATGCTCGGGTCCTTGCTCAGGGCCGCGCCGAGCGGATAGCCGATGGCATGCACGGTCTCGCCGGCCGCGACCGCGGGCGATCTCTGGATGCGCAGTCCCCTCTCCCCGGAAGCGGTAAACCCTTCAAGCTTCAGGACTGCCAGGTCCAGACGCGCATCTCTCGCCACCGGCTCCGCCGGGTACACGGTTCCGTCGGGAAAGCGCGCTGACACCTTCGCGGCCTTCCCGAGCACGTGATTCGCCGTCACAATATACGCGGAATTCCACAGGAGAAAACCGCTCCCCCCGGCCCGGAGGAGCGTGTCGATGGCGACGATGCGCGGCTCCTTGCGCAGGTAGGTGGTGACTTTGCCGCCGACCGCCTTGACATTGGCGGGGAAATCGTCGTACTCCGTGAACTGGTTGTAGTTGTTGAGCGACACTTTCGTCGGATACCATTCGGTCCACAGCAGCGGCTTGTGGGAAACCTTGCCCGCATACACGCCCCTCTGCGCCAGGGGCGAAACGTACAACCACGGGTCCCCGTTGCTGTAGCCGAAGGCATATTCATCGCCGTTGATGATCACCGCCTTCAGCTTTTCCGAGCCGCCTTCGTCATTCAGAACCACGGCCAGAAGCACCGGACGGCCTCCCTTGCTCCCCTGCCAGATGCCGATCAGCGGATCCTCCTTGAACTGGGCGCGAACCAGCCGCAGATATTTCCCGTACTGCTCATCCTCGGGCCCGGCGGCACTGCGCGGGGAAGCGCATCCGAAGAGCGCATGGAGGATCAGAATCGCCCCGAACCACATGAGCAGCCGCAAGATTGTTTCATCTATCCTATAGTGTTTTTCCATATCCGTAACGAAAACGTGTCTTCGCCTCTTTACCCCGCGGTAGAGAAAAACCGTTCCGCAAGGTCTCCGAGAGGTTCGAACGGAAATTCCTTCAGGAGCCTTTCAAGCCTCGGTTCGGTGCGGTCCAGGTTCACGTAATGACGGAAGCGGTAATCGCGCCGGATCGGCAGACGCGGCTGACCGGGGTCCAGCTCCCATGGGTGGAGGTAGAAAATCATCGGCTTGCCTTCCCGGTTGATACTCAGTCCCAGGTGACGGAAGAGGATATAGGGGAACAGCCTAAAATACCCTCCACCCGCTGCCGGAAGGTTGAAGCGACGGATCCTGACCGTGGACAGGGGAAGCTCGACCAGCCCGTTCCGGTGGCGGAACGGGAAGCGCGAGGAACCCTTGAAACCGTAGCGGTCATGAAACGACGTGGGAAATACGCTGGAATCATAGGAAAAATCAAGTTCACGGAGGACGTCCAGCGCCCAACCCGTTTCCGGGGTGAGGGAGAAGGAGGGGGCGCGGTAGCCGCGCACCGGACGGCCGGTGATTGCTTCGATGACGCTCTTCGACCTACCCAGGTCCCGGGCGAATGCAGACGCATCCAGTTTGTAGATGAGTTCGTGGCTGTAGCCGTGGCTTGCGATTTCGTGGCCGGCCGCGGCAATTTCCTCCACCAGCCCCGCGCATCGTTCCGCAATCCAGCCGAGGATGAAGAACGTGGCCTTGGTATCGCTTCTTTCAAGGATGCGAAGGATCCGCCGGGTATTTTCCACTACCCGCAGGTCGCACCGATCCCAGCTGTCCGCCGAGATGGCGCCTTTCAGGTTCTCCACCTGGAACCAGTCTTCGATATCAAAGCTGAGGCCGTTGATAATTCTAGGGTTCATGGGTTCTAGGGGTCAAGGATTCTAGGGGTTGAAGGGTTGAGGAGTCGAGGGATCCATTGTCCAAGGGGCCGAGTGATAGGTCGCACATCATGGATCTTTTTGGACCTTACTCTTCAATGAATTTATCAGCCCTTTCAGCATTCGCTCAAGATCGCCGATTTCCAGAAGAAGTTTCTGCAACTCTTCTACTCCTACGTACTTTAAATCACCGGCAAGGAGCGCCTGGGTTTCAATCTCGCATGTGGAACCGTACGCTATGTAAAGCGCCTGAATGTATTCGTTCGTCGTTTTTCTGCCATACCCTTCAGCGATATTGGATGGGACCGAAACCGCGGCCCTGCGGATTTGAGATGTCAAACCATACCGCTCATCTTGCGGAAAGGATTTTGTCAGCCGGTATATTTCCAGGCAAACCTGATACGCTTTCTGCCATACCTGAAGTTCCTTGTAATTCTTGAGCATGCACCCTCCTTGCCCCTTTGCTTTTCACCTTCTTCACTGAAACCCCGGAATCCTCGCCCCTTTCTTTCTGTCTTTTCACTAGACCCCTGGAACCCTCGACCCCTTGAACCCTGCCTTTACTACTTTCTCACCGTCTCCCACGTCACCATCTTCTGCCCCTTCAGTGTCTTCCGGAAGGCAACCATGGAAGCGGCGTTCACCACGCAGAAGTAGAGAGGGATTGCAAACAGGCGGATTTTCACACCGAAACGGTCGGAGGCAAGCCCCGTAAGGGCTGCCAGATAAAATGCAAGTTGCAGGGCAAAGGCGAGATTATAGAACCAGGCGCCAAGGAGAAACGCATTCGAGACAAGAAGCGCAATCAGGAAGAACGGGATCATCCAGCGCAGGACCTTGTGAGAGATGAGCTGGAAGGAGACAAAGGGGTAGCGGAACGGGTTGAGGAGCGATTTTACATAGAGAATACCCCGCATGGCGCGGGTGATGACCCGCACCCGCATGCCGAACTCCTCGGCAGGCTTTTCCGTGGTTTCCTCGTAGGCCACCGCCTCGGGCTCGAACACCACCCGGTAGCCGGTTTCGATGATCTTGAGCGGCTCGATCAGGTCGCTGATGATGTCGGGCGGCAGGGGCACGTAGGCGGACCGCCGCACCGAATAGATGCAGCCGCAACAGCCGGTAATGGTCCTGATGCGGGTCTGCATGCTCTTGATGAAGTTTTCGTATTTCCAGAACAGGATGGTGCCTGTACCCACCGGCGCGCCGGTCGGGTTGACATACTCGTAGCGGCCGCTCACCGCGCCCACTTCGGGATCCGCGTAGTTGCGGACAATTTTCCGGATTGCGTCCTTTTCATAGACCGTGGTTGCATCGGAAAAGATAACCACCTCGCCGCTCGCGTCTTTCACGGCCTCGTTCTGGGTGGCGGTCTTGCCGACCCTTCCTTCCACCCGTTTCAGGATAACCCCGCGGTCGCCGAACTCGCGCACGATGTCGTCTGTCCGATCGGTGGAGCCGTCGGAGGCGACCATGACCTCCAGACTGTCATGGGGGTAGTCAAGGGAAAGCACCTGTTCCAGCTTGGCGCGGATGTTCTTTTCTTCGTTGTAGGCGGTGATGAGGAAGGTTACACGGGGTTCGCAATCACTGAAGGCTACCGGTTTCCTGAAGAACAGGGCGATTGCCGGAATCAGAACCGTGTACCCGACATAGGTATACGCGACGATCAGGAGTGCGGACCAGAAAATGAATGTGACCATGATGTGTTTGCTTCCTTCTCCCCTGAATTCGCGATGCCTTCACGCCTTCGCCTTCGCGGTACGCCTCGGTTTCTTGCATTCCCGTGGGGTGAACCGGTCCGACGAAGTTCTCCCGGCGTACCGGCATCGGCGACGTTCAAACCCCGGCATTCCGCTCCCTTCGGCATTCAGGCGTTACGGATCAAGGTTTCCGTATTTCTCCCTGCGAAGTGTGGGGCGTCCTGAGCCGATTCTCCGGCCGTGACGAATTTGACCGTAAAGCTCGCCACAACTCCCATGAAGAGCCAGAAGATGGCCATCAGGTTGTAGTAGAGTGACTGGTCGCCGCTGATGCTTCCGGCTAGGTGGGTGACGACGCAGAGGAAGAAACCGAGTCCGATTCCCCGGCCGAGACTGCTCCCCGATTTTTTGAACAAAATATAGGATTTCCTGAGGAGCGCTCCGATAAAGAGAATGAAAATGGCAAGGCCGAACAGCCCTTGCTCGGCAAGTATCTTCATGTACAGGCTGTGGGTGATCATCCCTTCCTTGTGTCGGAAGGTATCGAATCCGATGCCGAACAGCGGCTGCTCGGCAAAATACATCTTGGCTTTCTCCCACAGCTCTTTCCTGCCGACGGTATCGACCTCGACACCGCCGATGTCCATGGCGCTCGATTGTTCCGCCTGCTCACTCACGGACTCCTTTTCGAGAAAGGTCATGTCAATCCGCTCCACGACCGAGACAGGGAGAATGAAGCGGTAGAAAAGAACGATGACAACGATTGCGAGCAGGATACGCCTGTCCTTGAGGATGCCGAGCGCCAGGAGGCCGGCCATGATGCTGATATACGCGGCGCGTGAATAGGAAAAGAGGATGGGGTAGAGATTGCAGGCGCACACGGCGAAAATGGCGTACCTGAGCTTTTTCTCTTCCACAAAGTAGGAGATGCCGAACAGCAGCATGGTGTACATCGCATAGAAAACGCCGAGTTCGTTGGGCCCCAGGAAACTGAATGCCCCTTCTATCCTGATGGAATCACTGTAATGCTCGGCCCTCATCCAGCGGAACGTGCTGTAAAAGTTGAAATCCATTGCCAGCAACGTCACGAGCAAGCAGATGATGACCCACCGGACCTTTTTTTCCGTGTCCAGGTTGTTGACGCCGATGAAGTAAAGCAGGGGGAGGATCATGTAGTTCTTCCATGCCATGAGACGGGTCAGGTTGATCTCGCCTGGCATGGACATGTATGTGTAGCCACGGATCAGGTTGAAAAGGCTCCCGATGCAGACGATGATGACAATGGCGTTCAACGGCGAGCTGATGAACAACGGTTTGTCCTCCCTGGCGGCACTGAACAACCATCCGATGACGATTGCGACAAGAAGATAGTCGGCGAAGTTGTTACCTCCCGGCAGTTCGGCGATCTTCTTCATGAGGGCAATAACGGGAACAAATGTCATAAAGAACAGGATGCCGATTTCCACACGAAAGATCGTAACCAGCATCACCGGTATCGAAAGAATGTAAAGGGCAAGAGGAGCAAAATGTGTAAGCATGGAACAGGTTCTCCTGGATTAATAAGCTAGTATTTTTTCCCGGTTTTCGGCATTCGGAGTCTTCCCTCCCAAAAATAAGGGAAGCCGGCCTTTGTCATCGCCTTCCACCCCCCTTTAACAACTTCAACCTTCTCGTAGCCTTTTTTCTTGAGAATCAGCGCCACACTGGCACTGGTACCTTCACCAGCTCAATCACAATAGACAAGGATCTCTTTGTTGAAAGGTATCTGCAGATCTGCTGCTTCAATACGTGCAAGATCATCAACGCCATCTCCCGGAAGGCTTATCGCTCCTACTATGTGGTATTTCGCGTACGTGCGTTCGTTCATCGCATCGACAATGAGTATGTCTCCTTTCATGAATTTTTTGTATGCAACCCAGGCGTTGATTCTCGGAATCTCGGCGATATTGTGTTGTTGTGAAAAGGTGATTGTTGATTGGAGAAACATCATCACGAAGAGTAGAAATAGTATTCTTGTCATGGAATCATCCTCCTAACTTACCCTTTGTTCCTATCCACTGCCTGTCACAGGCAGTACATCACATGCCATGGCTCAAAATCTGATGACTATTTGTTATCATCTTATTTTTTTCTGATCTGTTTCTCCCAGTTTTCAGGAAGATCTATCTGATAGACGTCATATTGTCCGTCCCGAAAAGAATTGCCCCATCCAGACCCGAACCAAACTTTCGTCCCTTTTTTGTTTGTTTTGGCGAACGGATCGTCACCGTAGCTCTTTTTCACCATGTGCGTGTGCGCCAGCCGCCATACCAAGGCATGATGAGCCCTGTCAGGCTTAGGTATGCGTCGCGTAAGTTCGTACATGATGACCGAATCGTCACTCCATCTTGCCGATTTTCTGAAGTCGGATGGCGCATAGGTTGAGACGACTGCCCAGCCCGGTTTGTCGGTGCAATTGCCCGAGACGTGGTACAGGGTGTTGTCGAGTGGAGCAAGCCACTGGGTCTTCCCGGTTTCGAGATCGATCATTTTCACCCACTCCCCCATGTCTTTCATCCCGGTGGGCCCGTAGTAGCGGCCGACCGTAACGATGACCTCCCTTCCCTCGTCATCCAGGGCGAGGTCGTAGTGTCCGTGCGTCTCGGCCCTGTAGAGGAATTTCCACTTCCTGTCGTACACGAAACAGGGTGGCGCGCCGATGATGAGATAGTTTCCCCGCGGTGATACCATGATTGCATTTGCATGTTTGAAATACGGATCCCCAGCGGGAAGTGCGGCAACAATCTTTTTCTGTTCAAGATCAAAAACGATCTGCGCGGCCTGATACCAAGCATCGAGATTTTTCTGTTTTCGAGAGGGGTCGTAGCACTTTATCGTGAATGGCCAATACCGGTTGTCGTCGGACTGAGTTCCCTCTTCCTCCATGGAGGGACTGCAACTGGGATATTTTTCTCCAGGCCGGGGTGGGAAGTCTTGATAGAAATCATGCACTGCTTCCGCTTCTTTGCTGTTGACATTATACCGCCAGAACTTTTTCAGATATGTGTAATACAGAATAGCGGGATCGTTCATGCTCCAGCGGGCATCCAACGGACTTGCCCAACCTATCAGTCTGGAAGAAATATCATGCAGCTTATCGAACGGCGGTCTCGCATTCCAGACGCTCCATCCTGAAGCCGAAAGACTCTGTATAATGAGCTTTGTGCCGTCGGCATTCTCAATGTCGTGCTTCGGATATCCTGCCTGCGCATATTTGAAACGGCGTCCGGGCACATCCACTGGAGCATCCGTTATACGGGTAATGCTTGTTCCAAAGACCGGATTACGATACGGAACACCTTTTGCGGGTCTCGGAACATCGGGTACCGAATAGAACGTCAGATCATCTACGATATACCTATCCCGATGTCCCTCTTCTTTCGGTACAGGGGACTTCGCTGTTTCAGCAGCAATGACATTCCGAAAACTGAAAATACAGAGAGCAATACATACAAGGAACACAAGCAGTACCGCATAGCCTTCATCATTCGAATATCCCGGGCTATTTCCGATGTTTTTCGTTGAGATGCTTTTCACATTTACCTCCTGAGCATGTATCTTGCCAGTTCGCAGGCAAAATAATAGGTGGGAGGTGGCGGAAGTATTCTCGCAAGGGAATAGGGATCCGAAAAACATCCAACGACTCCCGGTTCGGTGGTGACGACCGTATCGAAACCCGCTTCCTTGCAGAATTCCGTCAATTCCAGGGAGAAATCATCGTTCTTGCCGTTGGGAATGGCGAAGTGACGCACCGTTCTCCCCGTCTTTTCCTCGATAATCCGTTTCGAGTCCAGGATTTCCCGTTTCGCCTCGTCAGGAGGCATGGCGGGGAGGAACGAGTGCGACACGGAGTGCGCCCCGAAATCTACACCGTTTGCCGCCATCTCGTTCACTTCTTCCCAGTTCATCATGATGCGCTCACGGCCGGAAACGGACGGCTCGGGAACATCCAGGACGGAGAACAGCTCCCGCAGGGCATCCTGCCTCTCCCGTTTCCCTTTTTTCACCAGTGCGGCGTATAATTTTTTTTCGGCGTCTTTCTTCCCCTCTTGGTTTGAGATGTCAACCCGTTCCTTCCCCAGGACCTTCTCAAGACTGAAACCTTGACAGGCCGTGCTCCGGAGCGCGTATTCGATGTCGTCAAGCCAGAGACCCGCATCCCCGCCGATGAAGCCGGCAGTGAGGAAGATGGTGATCGGCAGGTCATGTTTTCTGATAATCGGGTACGCCAGCGTATAGTTGTCCCTGTACCCGTCATCTATGCTCAGGATGATGGAAGGTCGCCTGAAACCCTTTCCCTCCCGAAGCAGGGTTGCCGAGTCATCGAGACTCACGATTTCGTAGGTTTTTTTCAGGTATGCCATTTGCCGGTCGAACTCTTCGCAATCCAGTCGCGGCAGGAGGTCCTTCGCGCCTTCGCCGGGGCGGCGGAAACGGTGGTAGAAGAGGAACACTGCGCGATGGTTTTTTCCGGGCCTTCCGCAAAGCGCTATCAGCAAGCGGAGCATGCCGGAATAGTACACGACCAGGTAGAGGACTTGCTTGACCAGCTTTTTCATCACCCTAGGAACCCCGATTCCGTATGGTTGCCATGGATGCCGACAGGGTGCGGCGTATCTCCGTGTCGAACAGCACCACCGTTGTGATGTAAACGGCGGCGCCTGCCACAATCTGCATGAGTACATTCAGCAGGCTGTTTCCTGCGTCGATTGTCTTTACCGTAAAAAACATGAGGAACGACGAGCCTGTGTACAGGAGGATACGGCGAAAATCGATATGGAAACTGAATTCCCTGAACGAGAAGAAAACAACCACGATTGCATACAGAATATAGGAAAGGAGAGTCGCCTGGGCCGCGCCGACGATTCCGAAGCGTGGTATCAGCGCCATATTGAGCAGCACATTGATACCGCATGTTGCAATCATGATATTGTTCAGCACATGCGTCTTCTTGTTGATGAACAGGCCGCTGTTGAGGATAATGGTGCAGGCGTACACCGCCTGGCCTATCAGCACGTAGGAAAGGACGGTGTAAGACTCAAGGTATTTCTTTGACGCCAGGATGGAGATCAGATCCCTTCCCACGGCAATGCTTCCGAACACCACCGGCAGCAGCACAAGAATGAAATACCTGAACATCTTTGTAAAAAACACTTTCGTTTCAGTCTCTCCCTTATTTACCAGAATAGACATGTACACCGGTGTCATTGCATAGTTGATGGGGTAGATTATTGCTTCGGTTATGTGTGTTGCGAGGTTATAGCCTGCTGTATACATTCCGAGTGCGCCTGCTCCGAGAAAGAACTGAATGAGGTATCTGTCGACATAGTTCAGGATCAGGTGGCCGAATTCAGCCCATACTAAGGGAAACCCGAATTTAAGTGAAGTCTTGAAAATATCCTTCGAGAAATATACTTTCTTTAATACAAACATTTTCTTTGCAAGAAAGAGCAAAACCACAAAAATGATGATTCCGGATAACAATTGACCGACAAAAAATCCTCTTACACCCTGTATCAGATACAGAGTGAAGGTGATGCCAAATGCCAGAGTCATGTACCTTCTACAGATTGCAATGATATTATAGAGTCTTGTCCTCTGTTCGGCTCTCATGAAACTCATGAAAATATCGTTCATGGAGCCAGAAACAATCAGCAGAGACACTATGGGAATCATAGCCGTCAGATTCTTGTCGTGAAAAAGATCCCCGAAAAGCTGAATGCCTAGGACAAGGAATGCGCCTGCAAGTATCGCAAAGCTTGAGACTCCGAGAAAAATCGTTGTCATGAAGGAGGAAAGCTTGCCGGAGGCACGGTACTCGGCATAGAATCGCACTATCGAGGTAGGCATTCCGAACTTGACGATGGCCACCGCGATGAACAGCGTGGTTGTGACAAGGCTCATGAGCCCGTAATCGCTTACCGAGAAAATACGTGTCAGGATGGGAAAGGAGAGGAACCCCGCTGCCAGTATCGCGGCCTGTCCGGCAAAATAGTGGGATGACTGCTTTATCAGTACCTTGATATCAGACATTGCTTGTGCGCAAGGTGCGACAAATTTTTTCCAGTTCCAGGATTATGCGATCCAGGTGCTCGAACGTGAGATCCTGGTGGATCGGGATCCCGAGCAGCCTCTCCTTGAGAGTGACCGCTTCCGGAAATTCCTCCCACGGAACCGCGGGGTGAAACCTGTCCCACCAGGGGTGAGACGCAATCCCCTGTTCCTTCAGCGCCAGGTACAGGTATTCACGCTTGCCGTCTTCCTTGACGAGAAGGGGAAAGAAGAGCGGACAAACCCCATTGGGAAGGGTTTCGATGGGGAAACCGAATTCTTGCCGGATTTCTGACTGAAAGAGCCTTTTCAGAAGGTGTTTGAAATTATCCCTCCTTCTTTCCTTTAACAGATCGAAATTTGTTGTGTTAATGATGTTGATTGAGAGGGGCGACATCCCCCAATTCAGGATTTCAGATTTGAAAACGTATGAATCGGGCCGTACGAAGGACACTATCTTTCTACCGGTTACTTTGGCAACTGCCGCAGCTGCAAGCTTTGCCACGTTTACCCCATGCCAGAATAGTGAGGAGACCAGATATTCCATAAGGGCCGTGGCGAGGTTGTCGGAACTGGTTTTCTGTCTCTTCAGATCGGCAAGGTAGTAAAGTGTCGAAAAGACGCTGGGTCTGCACTCTTCTCTCTGAACCCTGGTTTTCGGGTTATTGATTACCAGCACTCCACCGTTCGGCACCGGGAGAGTCTTCAACAGGCTGAAAACCGAGATGTCACCAGTCGTTCCGAGGTCTTTCCCGTTGCTTGAACTAAGCAGCGCATGTGCGCAGTCTTCAATCAGATACGCATTCCATTTGTTGCAAAGTTCACGGATTTCTTCTACGGCTTGCGGAAAACCCAGGTAATGCGTTATCAAAACAGCTTTAACTCCTTTCCGCATTCGTCTAGTAATATCTTCAATGTCAAAAGTTAAGTCATAATTTACTCGATAAAAATCAATATTGACTTCTAAATAATGAAACGGCTCAATTTCTATTCCGCAATTATACGCAGGCAACAAGACAGTCTCACCTTTTTTAATTCCAAGGGCTTGTATCCCAGCCGAAAGTGCATATCGTGCGCTGAAATAATACATTTCTCCAGCATTGTTGAGAGGAAACGGGAATTGATTAAATCTATCACGTCTGCATAAATAGCTGCACAGTGAAGCAGCAGATCTTCCTCCTATCCTATTCAACATTGCCTGCATTTTTGTAAGTCGATACCACTATTCTTTTTATATTTGACAAAAATTTGTTATTGTTGACAAAAGGTGCTATTTTATTGTCTACAAAGGATAGATATTTGCCTCGAATCGTATTGTTGTAGATCATCATCCCTTTTCTTTTTCTGCATTTAGCAACCCAATGCTTCTTGTATTCATCAGCGCCTCTCAGGAAATCGATAACGGACACCTTGTCGACATCTATTACATATTTAATCATCTCATAAAGGCACACCGACCCTGCGCCGAAGTTCCGAAATTCTTCGTCGAAAGCAACTTTTTCGAAATAGGCATGCTTCCCTGCAACAACCACAAATACAGTTGCAATCGGGCACTCGTTAAGATACACAATACCAATTCTCAGCCAATTATTCTTCTCGGCATATCTGAGCATGTCAGGAAAGAAGTCTAGTCCGATACTCTCTCTCCGTTTCCAGCTCTTTGAATATATGCTGCTGTATAAATCGTAATAGTCAGAACAATCGGCCACCCCGGTGATCACCCTGAAGCTGATATCGCCGGCTTTTGACAACCTGTTGTAGTTCTTTCTAATGCTCAATCTGAAACTTTTTGATCTGTTGTTGAAGTACCCCTCACTTGTTCCAGTTATGCAGTCTGAATAACAATTTTCGTAACAATCATATTCCCTGATATCTAATCCTTTCCTGATGAAGAATTCTGATGCTGAAGAGAACCAATTGCTCTCGTTAGAAACCTCACAAATGTCGATGATATCCCATTTATTCTCATTGCTTATGATTTGTTCAAATACAATATCAATATTATCAATAAAACTACAATTACTGTATATAGCCATATTGCGTATCGGAGAATATACATTGCCTATAGGTTCATATTTTGATATAAATATACCTCTGTATTTAAATTTAGAGTATAACAGTGGAACTATTATATTTACATTATTATCATCATGAAATGACAATAATCTTGCTGTGTTATTTTTTATAAAATATGTTAGCCAAAGCTTGTACCATTCACAGGTAGAATATGGTGAATACGGGGCCTCTTTGTCGATGCATATTCCCCATAAAGGTTCAATGGAGGATAAATTGTCAAAATTTATCAAACCATTTGTTGCATACAGATCAATTGAATTGATATGTATTGAAGACATACTAATCCAGTCTTTGTAGTGAATCAGTAGTGATTTGATTCCGTTGAATCACTTGCTTGATTGGTTTTAGAAACATTTTGATTTTCTTGGTTACTGGTACTGCTGCCATCATAAGCATCCTGAAAAATTGCCCCTTTAGTGAGGTGTTAAATACAGTTACTCCTATTCTATTTCGCTTGAAAGGTGTCCAGTATTCCTTGTAATCTTCATCTCCTCTTATTTGGTCAATTGATGATACTTTCTCTATATCCAGAAGATGCTGGATAACTTTCCATCTGAGCAGGTTCCCAGGTCCAAAGTTGTTATAACGCTTGTCATGAAGTGCTTCCATGAAATATGCGGTCCTGTTGGATACGATTCTTAACTGAGCCGCGATAGGTGTATCATCAATAGTAACAAAACAAAACCGGAGCAATCCTTTAGAGGCATACATTTCTCTCGTTTCCCAGAGAAAATCCTTGTTTTTTTCAGGGTGTTTCCAGCTTCTAGCTCTTACGCAATCATAGAGATCCATATGTCGGGGAAAGTCATACAGGCTACTGCCAATAATAAAATTAACGGAACCAGACTCTTCCAGCCTTTTTTGTCGTCTTTTCAATTCATCTCGGATTTTTTTAGGTAAATTAGAAAAATATGCTTGCGATGAATGATTCATTCCATCAAAATACCAGTTGTTATAACTCACAAAGTCACGTACAGAAAACCCATAACTATATGCAATGTCTTTCAAGTTACTGCATGGGAACGTTTCAACCGGGATTGAATCAAGTTCAAGGATGTCCCAATTTTTGTAATTAAATTCAAAAAAACGAAACAAAGCTATAAGTGAATCAGTTCTCTGTGACTTTTCATTTTCTCCAAAAATAAAGCACTTTATGGGAGAATGGTGATTCCCTATGAACTCGATCTTCCTAACATTCGCAATATTCTTGTATTTATCAATCTTTGTTAGCAACGGAGCTATGAGCGTCGGTATGTGGTGCCTTGTAACCAGTGCGATACAAAGTCCGGCCGTTCCCTGAAAATGTTTAAGCCATATGCGGAACCAGTCATGGCAAAGAAACGGATAGTGGCTCCCGTGTTGCTCAACCAGGGTGTCCCACGTTTCCCGCAGAGCCAGGAACCGATCCCATGAACGTATTATCCCGACACTGTACGAGTCGTCGCATCGAAATACTTCGTCGTACATGTCAGGTACGGATTCGGTATCCATGCCGGCCTTCGAGCACACCATTTCAATGGCGTGATTATTCAGCGTCATCCACTTTGAGGCTTCCGCCAAAACCTATGATTTCTTTCGGCGGCTCATGCCCCAGAAACAACAGGGGGCTGGCGCTGTACCCGTAGCTGCCCGAGTTGAGGAAACCCACCAGGTCTCCCACCTCCGGCGATTCGACGGTAACCCCTTTTCCCATCAGGTCCAGGGGCGTACAGAGCGGTCCGACAAGGGTGCAGGTTTTCTTTTCCGCGCCGGGCCGGGAAAGATTCCGGACCAGGTAGTTCTTCCGGAGCGTCGCTCCGAGATTGCCCGAAGCGGCCAGGTGGTGATTCATGCCGCCGTCGAGGACATAGAACTGCTCCCCCCGCGACCGCTTCTCGCTGACGACCCGCGCCACGTAGATGCCGGCTTCGGCTACCAGGTACCTCCCCAGTTCCAGGAGAAAGCGCGGGTTGGTTCCCGTTTCGCGGCGGTACCGATCAAGCTCGTCGGTATATAATCGGGCGAGCAGTCCCAGGTCGAGCGCCCGTCCCTCGTCATAGTAGGAGACGCCGAACCCTCCGCCGACGTTGATGGCCCGGCATTCGATGCCGTGCCGCTCCCGCATCTCTGCGGCTATGCGCAGGGTGTCGGCAAGGCCGGCTGCCAGGGCCTGCTCGTCGAGGCACTGGGTGCCGGCGTAGACGTGGATGCCGAGCACGTCGAAACAGTGTGGGTTGCCCTTGATAAAGTCCGCCGCCTCGCCCGCATCCTCTTCATCAATGCCGAACTGTGTCGCCTTGCCGCCCATCTTGACGGCGAACTCCTTTACCGTCAGGGCCGGATTGATGCGGATGGTGACGGGCGCCCGAACGCCCTCCGTTTCTGAGAGTTCCTTGAGATCACGCAGCTCGCGCACCGATTCGACGCTGATGATGCCGACCCCGAGCCGGAGCGACTCGCGCAGTTCTGCCCGCGTCTTGCCCGGCCCGGCAAAGCTGATCGTGTCCGGGCGGAATCCGGCTTCCAAAGCCCGGTGCAGTTCCCCGGTCGAAGCGATGTCGAGGCCGTCCACGCTGTCCCGGATACCCCGCAGCAATTCCGTGTTGGGGTTTGCCTTGACCGCGAACAGGAGTTCGATTCCCTGGCCGAAGGCCTGTTTAACCGCGGCTGCCCGTTCCCGCACCCCGTCCAGGTCGTAGAGGTAGAACGGTGTGCCGAAGCGTTCGGCGATTTCTTCGAAGGAGGCATCCCCCACGCAGAGCTTTCCGTTACGCTCGTTGAGCTCCATTACCCGTCCATGCCTCCCTGCCACTTGCTCTTCAGGAACGAGCGGTCTATCTTGCCGTTTGCGGTTTTCGGGAACTCCGGTTCGCAGTTGATCTCGTGGGGAACCATGTAGGCGGGCAGCCGCCTGCGGCATTCGGCGAGAAGATGTTTCGTGTCGGAGCTGTCCGTCTCCACCACGGCGATGATGCCCTGGTCCCCGCTCTCCAGTTCGCGGCCGAACACCACCGCATTGCTCACGCCCGGTATCTCCACCAGGATCTCCTCCACCTCGGTGGGGCTGACCCGGTACCCCGATGTCTTGATCATCTCGTCCCTGCGCGAGATGAAGTAGAGAAAGCCGTCCTCGTCCTTTTTCACCAGATCGCCCGAGTAGACGACCGTCTCGTTCAGGTGTTCCCGGCCGTTCAGAAGGGGGTTTCTCCGGAACACCTGCCTCGTCTTCTCGGGGTCGTTCCAGTAGCCACGGGTTATCAGCGCGCCCCGGTGGACCAGTTCTCCCGGGACTCCCGGAGCGCACTCCTCCCCCTTCTCGTTTACGACCAGGATCTCCACGTTCGGGATGGCCCTGCCGATGGAGTCGGGCCGCCGCTCTATCTCCTCGGGAGGGAGGAATGTGGAGCGAAAAGCCTCGGTCAGGCCGTACATGAGGAATAACTTTGTGTCCGGGAAAAACGCCCGGATCCGCTCCACCACGATCCGCGGAACCTTGCCGCCGGTGTTGGTGATATAGCGGAGCCCGGGAAAGCTCATCTCCGCCTTCAGCGTGTGTTTGCCGCCGAACAGTTTGGCCCAGATGGGGGTCATCCCGGCAAAGCCGGTGATCTCCTCGTCCCGGAGAAGGTTCAACAGGTCCTTGGCGAAAATGAACTGGTGCATGACGAGCGTGGCGCCGTGCAGGATCGAGGTGGTCGCCTGGTTGAGTCCGTAGTCGAAATTGAAGGGGAGCACGCTCACGATGCGGTCGTTTTCGGTGATCCCCAGGTAGCCGCTCACGATTTCCGCGCCTTCGACCACGGTGCGGTGCGGCACCACCACCCCCTTGGGCATGCCGGTGGAACCGGAGGTGTAGATGAGGCAGGCAGTGTCGTCGGGAATGCGGCGCACCGTTCCCGGAACCGCGGGAAAGCGGTCCCTGATCCGCGGCCAGCAGGGAAACCCGCCCGGACCGTTCTCATCCACATACAGCAGCGTGCCGGGGCTTGTAAGGCTGTTCTTCCGGGCCAGGGCGCCGGTGGTGACGAGCAGCCGTATGTCGCAGTCCCTGACGATGTAGTCTATCTGCTCCTGCCGGAGGATGGGGTTGATGAACACGAACACGCAGCCCGCCATGGAAACGGCGAACATGGCTGTCAGCTGTTCGACCGACTTCTCCAGGAAAATGCCGATGCGATCACCGGTTCGGATTCCCTCATCCAGGAGGAATTCCTTCATGCGGCGGGATTCTTCCAGGAGTTCTCCATAGGTTGTGTCCCTGCCCAGATGGCGCACGGCAACCTTGTCCGGCAGCCGCGCCGCGGTCCGCTCAATCAGGTGGTGCACCAGTGCCGGACGCATGCTCACATCGCCTCCTGTTTCTCGGTTATCAGCTGTTTGATTGCCGTGATGGTGCCGAACCGGTCCACGGTCAGGTCGTCCATGTCCATCTCGATGCCGAACGACCGTTCCAGGTACTCCACAAGCTCCATCACCCCCATGGAGTCGATGAGGCCGGATTCGATAAGCGCGGTCTCGCCATCCACATCAGCGGCAAAGTTTTCGCGAAAATAGGTTGTCAGCTGTTCCTCGATGCTCATGCAATTTCACCTCTTCGGAATGTGTGGAAAACCGGGACCATCCTCTCCCGTTCAGAACATGTCGAAATCTCCCAACTGGATGACCCAGTCCCCGGACGGGAGCTCTTCCCTCACAGGACGGGCGATACAATCGTATTCCCAGCGGCGGATGAAGAAGCGGCGTTTGAGGGTCTTTTCGTACCAGCAACCCGGAACGGCGTGGATGACGAGGCGCGACAACCCGTCTTCCCTGGTCATGGACGAGAGTGTCGCCACTGTCTTGTCCATGAGTACGCTATCATCACCCTCAATGCGAAGATCGATGACCCTCCGCTCGATGCCGCTGTCATAGGTCAGGCAGTAGCCGCTGATCCGGTCCCCGGACATGATGTAGTAGCCGTGTATCAGGTAGTGGGTGTTGCGCAGGAATTTCCAGTTCAGGAAGGCCGCTGTCTTGTGGAAGCAGATGTACCGGGAGCCTGCCCGGCAGTGTTCGATGACCGGATCGAGCAGGGAAGGGTCGAACTCATCGGTCCGCGCCAGCCTGAGCCCGGTGCGTCTGCCGCCCGGCCGGAGCAGGGAAAGAAGGCTTTCCGCGCGCAACCCGGAGAACCTGGTTGCCTTCTTGTATACCTGCACCTTTGCGACAACCTGCCAGCCGTAGTTTTTCAGATAGTATTTCTTCGATTCCTCGTTGGCGAACGCGCACAGCATGTCGAACTCTCCCGCCAGTCTTTCCAGGGAAAGTGCGCAGAGCCTGCCGAAAACCCCGTGCAGGAGACGGTAGCGAGAATCCACGAGGGTGTTGACCCCGAGTCCCGCGGAGAGGAGCCTGCCGTCGCAGGCAACTGACTGGCGCAGGTAATTCTCCTGGCCCACGAGGGTGTTCCCGTCGTGGCAGAGAAAGAGGAACGGTTCCCCCAAGGGGTTGCCGGCATAGAATGAGTCGTAGAATGCCTGGTTTTCCTTGCCGTAGGACCTTTGATACAGGTCGAGCATCCCTTCCCGATGGGCCGGATAGTCGGTGGTCGCGCTGTAGGTAAGGGCTGTTTTCATGTCGGTGCGCTTCTCATTCGATGTTACGTTCCGGATGGCCTCTCGTGTAGGGGCAACCCCGTGTGGTTGCCCTTTTTGGGCTCATCGCCCTTCCTCATTGATGCGGTAACGGAGCCGGTACAGGAGTCGATACATTCGGTATCCCACGAGAGACCGCACCGCCCGTTTGAATTTGGTGGCGGCGAGGACCGGCAGAATGAAGCTTCGATCCATGCGCGCTATCCGGGCAAAGAACGAAATCGGAATGCTGTCCGCCACATTGATGCGGGAGAAGACCGCGGGCGTGCCGAGGGAATGGCGGAAGCCCGGTTCCGACGTGCAGACGCCGCGGTACCCGGCCGCCCGGGCCGCTCCCAGAATTCTCCGGTTCCACGACCCCTGGGGCATGCTTACGAAATCAACCGCGGTCCCCAGACGGTCTTCCAGGGCTTTCTTCGACGCGCCCAGTTCTTCCGCCACCTCATCGTCTCCCAACTCCTCCAGGGGCCGATGGCTGACCGTGTGCGACTGGAGAGAGATGCCGCACCCGGACATTTCCCGCAGCCGCTCCCAGTCCAGGTAGCCCGTCGTGCCGACAAAACCGGTAACGACAAAGACCGTTGCGCCCAGTCCGAACTCCCCGAGGATCGGCAGGGCATGGGAGAAATTGTCGGCCCAGCCGTCGTCGAAGGTGATGACCACGCCCTTTTCCAGCGGGCAGCCCGGAGCCAACACGTCATCCAGCGTCAGCGAGCGGTAGCCGTTTTCGGCCAGCCAGCCCATCTGTTCCCGGAAACGGTCGATAGTCACCGTATAAGCGGGATTGGTACGCCGTGCCTTTCTGTTCCGTTCGCCGTCCTCTACGACCTGGTGATACATGAGGATGGGGACTCTCGGCCCCTTGGCCGGTTGGGTGAGACGGTTCATTGCGGTTCAGCCGTTCGCCGATCCCAGATACTCGCTCAAGGTTGTCACTTCCACTTGTAGCGGGTCGTTTTCCAGGTAATACCGATGCCAGATGTCGAAGGTGAGGAGAAAGAGGATGCGGTTGGCCTTGGAGTTGAGAAAGTTGGCCCAGGATACCGGTTTCGACTGGTGTTCCTCGTAGGAGGCGAACAGGAATTTCAGGTAGTCGTTCCTGAAATATTCTTCCATGACCCTGGAGCGAAGGAGGTAGTCGTAGATTTTCCGCCGCAGGCTCCCGTCACGGAGGAAGAGCATCACCGGCACGAATCCCCCCTGTTTCGGCTTGTGCAGGATTTCCTCGGGGAGGATCCCCGCCATAGCCCTGCGGTGCAGCAGTTTGGATACGGCCCGCCCCCGCAGGTGATCGACCAGATCACCGCCGCGCTTGTAGGAAAATTCGAGGCCCACCAGAAAGTCCGCAACCTCGGTATCGAGAAAGGACTCGTGCAGGGTAATACCGAGCATATCGGCCATGCGGCCCGATTTCACCATGACGTTTTCATTGACGTAGTGGCGGATGTCCTGGTGGATCTGGGTATTGCGGTACAGGGCCGCGAATGACGAGGCATCCACCTGCTGTCCGTCGAAGATGCGCGGCACCCGGGCCATGTCGGGGTTCCGGCAGGCCCGGAGAAGTTCATGCTCATCGTAGCCGTAGAAGTACCAGTCGTTCAGGTCGGTTGCCCGGTTCCAGAAAAGCCTGAGCTTGAAGGCCCAGGTGTCCCGGTCATAGAAAAAGGGGCCTCGCAGGAGTCGCCCGAACCGGCGGGCCGCTCCCATGAGCCCGGACCTGCGCAACAGATACTGGGCAGCGGCCGGCCGTGCCCCGGCAAAGCCGCCCGTGCCGAACATCTGATCGGCGCCCTCGCCGCCGATGACCGCGTCAACCTCCGGGGCCGCCGCGGCAAGGCCGCGGTAGGTGAGGAAAAGCCCGAATTCGAAATAGGGCTCCTCCATGTGCCAGAGCAGCGTCGGCAGATCCTCTATCTCGTTGCCGGTGATGGTGTATTCGTGATGCCTCGCCCCGAAATAATCGGCCACGATGCGGGCATAGGGCCGCTCGTCGAAGCGCGGGTCCTCGAAACCGATGGCGAAGGTGGTGAGCTGCCGGTCGGTGCAGCGGGCGGCCAGCGCCACGTTGGCGCTGGAATCGAGGCCGCCGCTCAGCAGGATGCCGGTGCGTAACGGGTCGCCGAGCCGCCGTTCAATGGACCTCCGGAGGATTTCCCGGTAGCGGCTGACGGCATCGTCCCAGTCGGAGACGGTGGTCGTTGCCGCGGAGAAATCCCACCAGGGAACCTCCTCTGCCTTTCCCTTGCGAAAGGTTAGCAGGTGGCCGGGTTGCAGTTTTCTGATGCCTTTGAAGATGCTCCACGGCGAGGTGATGTAGGCGTATTTCAGGAACAGGTTCAGGCCCTCGGGGTCCAGCTCTTTCCCGACGCCGGGACAGGCCAGCAGCGTCTTGAGATGGGTGGCGAAAAAGAGCCTGGTCCCGACCGTGGTCCAGTACACCTGTCGGGCCATGCCGAAGCGGTCCGCGTAGAGCCGGAACGACGGATCCCGGCTGTCCAGAACGCCGAGGGAAAAGAGGCCGTTGATCTTTTTCGCGAAGTCCCGGCCGTGGCGGAGATAGAGAAGCAGGGCAAGGTCGAGGTCGCCGGCGTGGGAGGAAGCATCCTCGCCCAGTTCGTCCCATAGCTCCGGGCAATTATGTATCTCGCCGTTGATGATGCAGGCAGTCCCTGTCTCCCGGTTCCCGGCGATTTCGCGCTGTCGCCGGGGGACCTCGCCAGCGGGCCGCTTCATGGCAAGGAAGTAGTGTGTGCCGCAGGCAACGGCAGTCTTTTCTTCGCGGCCGGTATTACGGTCGAGAAAGGCTTCCATGGCTGTTGCGTCGCGCTCATCGACCGGAGTGGTGAAGTCGACTATGCCGAACATGCCCCGGCTCATAGGATCCTCTTTCCCCTGCGCCTGAATTCCAGCACATCCCGTCGCGACGGGAACGTGAAGTACGAAGCCTGCTCCGCGCGGTTCGGGCGATAGGAGACCTCGCCCGCCTTGATGAGGCCGATTGCCCGGATCATGACCCGTGCGCCCAGCCGCTTGGTTCGCCGGATAAGGGCGTCCAGCGTCTCGTCCGACCCTATCTCCACCTCTTCCTGGATGATTATCCCTCCGTCGTCCAGTTTCTCGCTCATTTCATGGACCGTAATGCCCGCCCGTTTTTCGCCGTGGTACATCTGCCAGAAATTGGGCAGCATCCCCCGGTAGCGGGGGAGCATGCCGTGGTGGATATTGATGCACCCGCACCGCGGCGCGGCGAGCAGCTCTTTTTTGAAGACCATCGGCGCGGCCACGGAAATGATCAGGTCCGGCGCGATTTCCGCGACCTTTTGCAGGAATTCAGGTGAGTTGACCCTGCTTTCCCGAAGAACGGGAATGCCGTACCCCTTGCAGAGTCGCCCGATGCTGAAGGACTTCCTGCACCCAGTCAGGCCGGCCATCGTGTCCCCGAGACGATACGCGGCATAGCGAGAACCGACCCGCAGGAAATCCAGCGGTCCATAGAAGTCCAGCATCCGGCGGGCCAGCGCGGCGGCGTTCTTCTTGCCCATGGGCGCGGCCAGCACCACCCCCGCGATCTCCTCCCTGTCGTCACAGGCTGAAAAGAATTCCTCGAAGAACAGCCTGACGTAGAAGGGGTCGTCCTGGGTAATGAAAAGGATTTTGAAGTGGGGAGATATGGCTGTTTCCATTGCGACGTGCGCCGGCGTGTGATACGGCTCCGCCCCCTCGGTTACAGGAGCGTTCGTAACCGACAAGGATTATTGCACTTTTTTGGTCCGATTCTCCTGCAATGCAGCGACCGGAATACCGCCTCAGGCCGCTTCCAGATCATCTGCGTACATCCTCACGCCCACACTCCGGCTCAGGATGTTGATGCTGACGACAAACAGCAGATGGCTTTCCTTCTTCACCAGGACACCCTCCGCCCCCGTGAAGATCCCTCTCCGGACCCGTACCCTGGTCCCCGGCGTCAGGTGAGGGTAGACATCGATGTCTCCCGCTTTTTCCACCAGGAGCATGAGCGAATGAATCTCGTGGGGGGGGATGGGTGTCGGCGTGCCCGGAACCGTGGAAAGCAGGGTCAGCGCGCCGGGAGTCCGGAGCACGCGATTGAAATCTTCATGACATGGTTCGACGCGGACAAAAAGATATCCGGGGAAGAGGGGGAAATCGACCAGTTTTTTCCGATCTTTCCACTGCCTGAGCCTTGTGACAGCGGGCAGACAGGTTGCTATGCCCTTGCGGGTCAGCTCGCTGTCGGTCGCGAACTCATGGCGAGGCTTGACATGGAGGGCATACCAGTTTCCAGTTTCGGTGCGCATTTTCAGGCCCCCTTCTCATAGCTCTCCACCACTCATGAACAACGTGCGCATGACGTGCACTCCTACGCTGCGGCGCATACAAAACCTTTCGCTTCCAGCAATGCGGGGGGTCAGCCGAAAAGCCTTCCCCAGAGACGCTTCTTTTCAGGCTCCGCCCTCGCGACATCTATCGTTGAGCGTGCGTTGTTGATCCAGGCGCTCATTTTGAGCTCGTCGAATTCCCGCAGAGCATCCTTAATCTGGGCGTCAAGGACGGCCATATCGGCTTGCGACTTTGCCATGAAAGTGGATACATGTTTTTCCATGCCCGCTACGCTGTCATGAAGATTCAGCTTCTCTTTTTCCGTGATGCCGGTATGGGCGACGAACTCTTCCAGCCGGGACAGCCTTTCGTTGATGTCGAACAGGAACGTCCTGTTCCCCGGAAACGAGCCTTCAGGGGTAACGTCATTCCAATAGGCATTCTCGATTTCTATTTCACCGATCACTTCCTGCACCAGTTCCTTTGTCATCCGCCTTGTCTCTTCCGCGAAGGCTGAGAGCATGAGAAAGTCGCAGATGATATTGACCAGCCTTGGTATCCCCCTGCTGAAGCTGTAGATGATGTCGATGCTTCCGTCGTCAAAGGAAACCGCGTTACGGTTGCCGGCTATCTCGAGCCGGTGGAAAATATAGTCCTCGGTTTCCTGTCTCGACAAGGGCATCAAATGACAGCTGATGCTGATGCGCTGCCTGAGCTGTCTCAATTCCGGCTGGGCCAGGGTTTTTCTCAATTCCGGCTGGCCGACTAGAATTATCTGCAACAGCTTGCTGGTGTCGGTTTCCAGATTGGACAGCATCCGGACTTCTTCAAGCAACTCGCCGGAGAGGTTCTGCGCCTCATCGATGATAAGGGTCGGCCAGCGGCCCGCGGCATGCTGGTCGATGAGAAAGTCGGTCAGTTCCCGCAACAGGGTTATCTTGTCCTTGTGAGCGGTATCCAGGCCGAAGTCGTCATTCACCATGGCGATGAGTTGTTCGGATGTGACTTTGGTATTGAAAACCTTGGACAGGGTTACCGTGTCGTCCAGGTTTTTGAGCAGGTTGCGGACTATCGTCGTTTTTCCGGACCCCACCTCCCCGGTTACAAGGATAAACCCGGAGTGCTCCTTGAGGCCGTAGTCTAGGTAGACGATCGCCTTTTTATGGGATTTGCTCAGGAACAGGAACTCGGGATTCGGAACCAGTTCGAAGGGCTTTTTCTCCAGTTCGAAGAATTTCTCATACATGGTTGAATATCCCTCAGAATACAAAGCGTGCCCCGATCCAGACGACATTTGTGGTGTAATCATTTCCATCGAAATTGGAATCATCGCAGCTGAAAGCATAGCCCAGGGTCAGGGTGGTGATTTTCAGGGCATAGTCAAGGGCCAGGCGTGCCCCGTAACGGTTTACTTTCTCGTTATCGGGGCGATATTTGTTGTAGCTGTACAGGCCGTTCACATTTGCGGTGATAAGGGAAGTGAGCGGTACCATTACTGACAGATTAACGCCGGTGGACCGGTCATCCCTGTCGATGTCCATGTATTTGTTTTTGTTCAGGAACCCGGAAAGGCCGGCCGACATTTTTCCGGAATAGGCAACCCCGACCGTGAAGGATTCGCTGCGGTAGAGCCCCCCATCGATGGAGTCGAGCCGCACCGAGGATGCGGGAATGACTTTCCCGTCGATGATAATATAGGACTCGCCCGGGTAGATGATGCCCTCCGAGGCGGGCGCAAAACTGCCCGCCGTTGCCGGCGTCTGGCTCGATGTGTCACTGTAGCTCTTCGAGTAGCCCGCCCGAAGCGTCAGCGACGGAGACAGGATATAGCGCGCGTTGGCGCTCCAGGGGATATCGCTGAAGTCTCTGTTCTGTTTGGTGTAATCGAACATGGTCCAGCCTACTGAACCTTCGAAGAACAGCTTTTCGGTCAGGCCGTAATTCAGGGAAAGTGTCGCGCCCTGCCTGTCGTAGGCGTCCAGTTTCATTTCAGGCCGGTGGAACTGATAATTGTAGAAAAGAGACGCCGCAAGTCGGGACGAGAACTCCTTGCTCACGCCCGCGGTGATGGTATGGTCCTGGCTGTCGTCACCGTCCTTGCTCTCGTACCAGGAATTCTGGTAGGCGTAGCCGGCCTTGACCGTGAAAGTCGCGCTCAGGGGGTATTCGAAATAAGGGTTGACCGAAAAGATATTTGAATTGGTCAGGTTTGTCAGATTGTTTTCGTAGCCCACCGGACGTCTCTGGTCGATGGGCACCAGGGAAAAGAAATCCGAGAGCCTGATGAAGAAATACTTCCTGAACGGCCGTATGGTGGACTGCAGATTGACGTTATTATACAGCTCGTTCTCTTTCGTATTGCGGGCATAGATGAGGTAGCGCAGTCCGTAGTCCAGATAAAAATCAAGGAGTTCCCCGCCGTAGGACATGTTGATTCCCGGGTTGACGGTCGTGATGAAATCCTCTCGTTTGTCGGTAGCGGAGGAGTCGATGTTGTCGTTGTACTCTTCCCTGATACCGATGTACGGTGAGAACCGGAACTCCGCTTGGGCGACAGCAGACAGCCCCAAGGAAAACGCCAGCACGGCAAGTAAAACCTTGACTCTCGGAATGTTCATGTGTCCTCACCCTTTCTCCCGATTACCATCGACCCTCTCTACGGCGGCAACCGGTTTCCGGCCGGAAATCAATCGCCATAGGAGCTTTTCTTGTAGTACTTGTAGCTGTACCGGTAGTTGTACCCCTCGGTAAAACGCGCCGAGGCGACGTTGTTAAAGACCACGCCGAGCATTTCGCAATCCTTCAGCAACCGGAACGCTTCCTTCACGTCATTCACCGGCGCCTGCCCTTCGCCGACCACGAATACAACCCCGTCGACACAGGATCCGATGGCGTGGGCCTCGGCGAATTGCAGGACGGGCGGGGTGTCGAAGATGATGTAGCGGTCCCGGTACCTGTTCTTCAATTCCTGCACGAGCTGCTTCATGCGGCTGGAAGACAGCATTTCCACGGGGTTCGAAACCGTGGCGCCGGCTGGGAAGAGCACCAGCTTGCCGATGCCGGTCTTCACCAGGGCGCTCCCGATATCCCTGCCGTTGGAAAGGCAGTCGGAAAGGCCCGCATCCGCCTTGATGCCCAGATACCTGGTGATGGACGGCGCGCGGAGGTCCGCGTCCACCAGCAGCACGGTATGGTCGTATTCCTGGGCAAGGGTAATGGCCAGATTCAGGGCGGTAATGGTTTTTCCTTCTCCCTTGCAGGTGCTCGTCACCATGATGGTGTTGAGAAACTTATCCTGCGTCATCCTGACGATAAGGGACTTGAGTTTCCTGTATTCTTCCGACACCGGAGATCCCGGCTCCTGAACGGTAATCAGGTAGGGACTCGTTATCTCGGGATGCTGGTCCGCTTCGAACACTTTCGGGACCGGTGCGTCAGGCTCCCTTTTTTCCGGCGTTCTTTCCGGGGCTTTCTCCTGCCGCATCTGTACGGCTTTCTCGAGCGCTTTCTCGATTCTGCTCATAGGGACATCCTTTCTTCCGTTGTTTCCGCATCCGGCCTCATATGGCCCGTAACACGTTCAGAGCTGCAGGAATGAGAATATGTGGTCCACATAGGTCAGGCTTAGCATTTCGTGTACAAGGAGCAGACAGATAACCATGAAATAACAACCGGCCGCAATGAAGACCTTCCTGTCTCGCTTTTGTACCTCCAGCTCCTCCGCGGCGTTCGTCATTTTCGGGATCACGGCCAGAATGGTAACACCCAATCCCTTCAGCGTATGAAGGTCTTTGATGGAGGAATCGAGAGCTTCCCGCAGGAGCACTCCGCCGAACCCTCCCACGATGCCGAGGAAAATTCCGGCGAGGATCAGTTTCACCCGGTCGGGGCTCACCGGTTTCACCGGCACAACGGCCGGATCGACGATTCGGAACGCCGCGGACTTGTCCCCCACTTCCATCTGCTTGGAGACCTCGGAAACACCGGCGCGGGCCTGCAACTCGGCATACATGTTCTTGTAGGTGCTTCTTTCCTGCTCCAGGTCGGCCAGCAACTTCTTGTTTGCCGGCACATTCCTCAATTCACGCTCCCGCTCGGCTATCAGGCCGCCCAGCTGCCCGATCTTGGCATTGAGGGCCTGGATCTCCGCCTCGGTCTGCAGGGCGGCCTGTTCCAGTTGCTGATACACGGGATTCACTGTGGTCATTTCTTCGGACGCTACGCCGCCGGCGGCAGGGGCCTTGTTCTGCTTCTTGATCGCTTCGATCTCGGCCCGCAGCTTCACGATTTCGGGATAATTCTCCGTGTAGCTGACCAGGAGCAGCTTTATCCTGTTTTCAAGGGCCTGAACACTGCCTCCGCCCGCCTTGGTGCTCAGGATGGAAACCGTGGGCTGGACGCTTTTCATCTGAATCCTGACGGTTCTCAGGGTGCTCGCAAGCTCATTTCTGCGCATGCGGCCTTCATCCATCTGGGCTTTAAATACCTTAATCTCCTTAACGATGCCTTCCTCATCCATGGCCACCGCCACACCCTGCTTCTGGCGGAACTTGATCACCTCTTCATCCGCCTTGTTGAGCTTTTGCTTGAAGAGGGCAAGTTGCTCCGCCAGGAAGCGGTTGGCGCCGTAGGATTCCTCCCTCTTGGCCGAAACATTCTCTTCAAGGTACCGTCTGACCAGCGCATTCACATAGTTGGTGGCAAGCCGCGGGTCCTTGTCCCGGATCGAGACTATGAAGAGATCGTTCCCCTTGACGCTGATCTCGGTTCTTTTCTGAAAGTCCTCAATCATCAGCTCCTGCTGTTTGGGGGTCTTGGCCTTGACGTCCAGGTCCAGGTCATTCATCACCCGCAGGATGAGCCCCCGGCTGAGCAGCGCATACCTGAGCACCCGCACCTTGTCTGCAATGGAGGGGGAGATGGCAATCCCCTTCACCAGTTCGCCGATCACGGTCTTCTCGATGAAAATGGTGCTTTTTGCCTCATATTTCGTAGGAAGCAGATACCCTCCCCAGGCGAACACCGACATGACGGCAAGCGCCACAACCACAAACAGATAACGGCGCTTGACTATCATTGCCAGGTATTTTCCCAATTCCTTCCGTGGTGATTCCATGGTTCTCTCCCGAATCTCGTCTTAGAAAATGCCTTCCTTAACGATAACGAAGTCGCCGGGTTGCAGGGGGATATTCTGGCTGAGGTCGCCGTCCTTCATCAGGTCCTTGACCTTCACCGGGATCTCCTGCATCCCCTGCGGCGTTTTTCGCTGAACGATGACACTGTTCTCCTTCGCGAATTTCGTGAATCCGCCGGCTTCAAGAATGGCATCGAGAATTCTGATGTTTTCACGGTAGAAGACATACTTGGGGCTGGCCACGGCGCCCATGACATATATCTTCTTCAGTTCGTTGTCGGGGATGAAGATGATATCCTCGGACATGAGGGGGATGTCGGAGGCGAAATCACCCTTGACCAGGAGTTTCGTGAAGTTGACATCCAATTTTTTCCCGTCCCGGACGATATAGGCGTGATCCAGATCCGCCGTGTTGAAATTGCCGAATCTGCTCAGGAATTTCATCAGGGTCGTCCTCCCGGGCAGGCTGTAGACGCCGGAAGCGACCCCTCCGCCGATGACGTATATCTTGCTGTTGGTCATGCCGGTCACCGTTACCGTTACAATCGGCTTCTTGACAAATTCGCTCAGTCTTTCGGAGAGCTTCGTCGCCAGTTGCGGCGGTGTAAAACCCGCGGCGGTCACGTCACCGGCTGCCGGAAGAGTAATCTTGCCGTCGGGTCTTACCGTTACGGCCACGCTCATTTCCGGGACACCCCAGACGCCAATCTGCAGACCGTCGCCATCGCCGATGACATAGTCATCATCCGCCGCTGACGCCGCAAAGGGAAGCGCCAGAACAATCAGTGCCGCAAACAGTAATCTTTTCATGGTGTTCTCCTCTTTGAATGCAGGGTTCGAGGGGGCGAGGGGTCTAGGGGTCTAGGGCTTTCACTTGAACCCTGGAACCCTCGACCCCTTGAACCCTGGCCTTTTTACCTTCCGCCCCTGCTGTACAGAATCACCTTAATGGTCTCAAAAAATATCAGCAGATCAAGTGTGATTGATAAATTTTTAATATAGTACAAATCATACCGCAATTTTTCGAGGGCATCTTCCACGGACGCGCCGTAGGGATATTTTATCTGCGCCCATCCGGTTATTCCCGGCTTGACGAAATGCCTGTGGGAATAGTAGGGGATCCGCTCTTTCAACTTCTCGACAAACTCGGGCCGCTCCGGTCGCGGACCGATGAAGCTCATGTCGCCCTTCAGGACATTGAACAGCTGGGGCAGCTCATCGAGCCTCGATTTTCTCAGGAATTTGCCGACAGGTGTGACCCTGGGATCGTCTTTCTGCGCCCAGACGGCGCCCGTGTTCGTCTCGGCGTTTGTACGCATGGTCCTGAATTTATAGAGCACGAATTCCTTTTCATGCTTGCCGGTCCTCACCTGCCTGAACAGCACGGGTCCGGGAGAGGTTGCCTTGATTGCCAGGGCAATGAGCGGAAAAAGGGGCAGCGTGACAATTACGCCTATGCACGACAGAATCTTGTCGAATATCCTCTTGAAGGCGCGGGCGGGTCGCGTCACCTTGAAGCCGTTTGAAAAGATGAACCATCCGGGCGTAATGCTTTCCAGCAGCAGTTTTCCCGTGACCTGCTCGTAGAAAGAGGGCGCGTCCGTAACCTCGATCCCGCTGAATTTGCAGTCCATCAGATCTCTCAGAGGGATGCTTCCACGCCGTTCGGTCAGCGATATCACGATCTTTTCCGCGTTTTCACGCCGCGCTGCTTCAACGATTCCCTCTTCGCCTGAACCGATGATGCATTCACCGGGCACCTCGATGGTTTCCCGACAGCAGCCGAAATACCCGGCGAGCTTATGGGTATGGTTTGTGGTCACGATAAGCCCGCCAATCAGCTTTGCCAAGGGACCGGTGCCGATTACCAGGACCCTCCGCTCGATGGAAAGTTCATGGACGTATTTGTGGATGATGTGCCACAGGAACTGGAAAAAGACGAAGTTCAACAGCGAAAGCAGCAGTAATCCCCGGCCGAACTTCAGGAAAGGCATGATGTAGAAAAGCGATGAGAGCAGGAAGAACGATACCGCCGCCGCCACCAGCGACCTGACGAAAATTTCCCTCTTCCTCAGCTTTTTCTGTGTATCGTACAACTCCATCAGGTATGAGGCAAACGTAACGATGACGATGAAAAAGGCAAGGTCCAGTCCGTCTCCGACAAAGAATTCATAGAGGTCCGGCGCCGTGTCGAAACGCACGAAATGGCCCGTAAGGAGTGCAATAACCGCACAGGCGCAATCTCCGAGAAGAAGTATGATGGTTGCGAATGACATGGCTTTTTCCTTGACCCTATTTCCTGCTCAATTCATCGAGCAGGCGCCGCGCCTTGCCCTCATCGGGGAAATCCTTTGCCTGCAGGGCGCGCTGAAGGGTTGCAACGGCCCTTTGCCTGTCGCCGTGTGCGGTATACGCCAGCGCCAGGTGGTACTTGACGGTCGGGTTCGACGGCAGCAGGGCTGCGGATTTTTCCAGAACGGCAGCAGCTTCGCGGCTCTTCCCGTTGCGCAGCAAGGCATAGCCGTAGGTGTCCATTATGCCGGGATGGTTCGGCGCAAGCCGATAGGCCCTTGCGGAGAACCGCAGGGCCTGGCGTCTCAGGTTCTCAGGGCCGTCGGAATAGAGATATGCCAGATTGTTGAGAGCAGGCACGTACGTCTCGGATTTCGCCAGAATTTCTCGGTATTTCCCGATTGCCTTCTCCGTCGAGCCCATCTTTTCGTACACGGCGCCCTCAGCAAATGCGGCGGGAATATTCTCCGGATTTCGTTTCTGGATCTCCTGATAGATTTCGAGAGCCTGCGGGAACTGCCGTTTCGTCTCGTACAGTTTGGCCAGGGCGACTCTTGCTTCAATATTTCCACCGGTTGCATCGATCCCCTTCTTCACCGTATCGATGGCGCGGTCCAGGTCGTTCCTGCCGGCGTAGACCGACGCAAGCGCCAGGTATCCCCGGGTCGAAGCCGGCTTCCCGGCGATAATCTTCCGGGCGGCCTCTTCGGCCTTGGTCGTGTCTTTCATGAGTTCATAGGTACCGACCAGGAGCGGCAGGGCCCTGTCGGGGTTGCTTTTTTCGAGCGCCTCGAAAGACTGAGCCGCTTCCTGGTATTTTTTCTGTGAGAGGAGCAGTTTGCCCTTTATCTCCAGCGCGGCAACATTGCGCGAATCCGCTTTGATCGCTTCGTCGAGCACACTCAGCGCCTTGTCCGTGTCCTTCTTGCGGGCATGATACTCCGCAAGGGCGAGGTAGCCGGCGAGTTGGCGGGTGTTTGCCGCCTTCCTGAAGTAGTCGAGCGCCTCCGCATCCTTTCCCATGACCGCGAACGTGGATGCGGTCGCCAGCAAAGCCTTGATGTTGTTGGGATTGCGCTTCAGGAGCGCCTGGTATTCTCCGAGCGCCTTTCCGTATTCTTTCCTGGACAGATAGTATCCGCCGAGGTTCATGTAGGGCGCAATATAGTCCGGATTGGCCTCTTTCGCTTTCCGGAGGGAATCAAGCCCTTCCGTTGTTTTGTTCTGGCTGAAATAGGCGCCGGCCATGGTGTTATAGAGAACGGCATCCGTTGTCCCACCCTTGATCCCCTGCTGCAGGATGCTGATGGCTTTCTGGTAATTCTTCTGCTTCAGGAAATGGGCGGCAAGTACGGTCCTGCTGTTGAGCGTGTCGGGAGAAAGACGAACGGCGGTCTGCAACTCGGACTCCGCCTGGGTCGGCATCCCCTTGCCCAGGTAATACAGCCCCTTTTTCAGGTGAACGTCGGTAAGCTTCGGATCCAGGGCGATGGCCTTGTCGAACTCGGCCATCGCTTCGTCGTACATTCCCTTCGCCATCAAGGCGCTGCCGCGGATATTGTGGGCCAGTGCGTTTTTATCGTTCTGCTTCAGAACCTTTTCGGATTCGGTGAGCGCATCGTCCACCCGCTTCTGGCTGAGCAGTATCAGGGAAACCATAAGCCGGGCGGGCGTGAATGTCGGGGTTACGTCGAGAACTTTCTGAAACTGGCTGAGCGCGGTCTCCAGTTCCCTGTTCTGGTAGTGGCTGAGGCCGAGGTAATAGTAGGTGCGGGGATCGGGCATGATCTTCAGCGAATTCTGAAGCTCGACGATTGCTTTCTTGAAGTCTCTTCCGTGATAGTACACCATTCCTTTCAGAAGGTACCCTTCCGGTCGTTTTGGAAACCTGGTCACGAGACCGTCGGCAAGGCCGGCCGCACGATCCCGGTCTCCCTTCTCAAGGTAGATGAGACCGGATTTGAATGTCGCTTCCGTGTCTTCGGGACGTATCTCGGTTATCCGCTTGTACGCTTCGAGCGCCTTGTCCCTGTTGCCCTGATGGGCCTCGATGCGGGCGATCATATGCCAGGCCTCCGTGCTCTTGCCGTCAAGGTGGAGCGCGTCGTACAACAAACCAAGGGCATCATTCGACCTGCCGCTCTGGGCATAGACAGCCGCAAGCGCTATCTTGGCCGGCCATCGCCTCGGATCCGCCCGCACGGACTTCCGCAGTAGGTTTTCTCCCATATCCAGCCGGTTTATCTGGGCGTACGCTTTTCCCTGAAGTTCCAGTGTTTCCGGGGTTTCAGCGTTTGTTTTCAGATACCCTTCGATTTCGGTGATGACCTGATCCGGTTTGACCATCAGGGCATACACTCTCGCCAGTTCAAGCTGCATTTCCCTGCGCGAGGGGTCTTGCCGCCGGACCTTTCGCAATTCCCTTTCCGCCTGCTCATACTTTCCGCTTGCCTTGTACGCCAAAGCAAGCTGGTAGCGGGCATCGAGGTAATTCTGGTCCTTTTCCAGCGCGTTTTTGAGGAGCACGATCGCTCCGTTGGGGTTGCCTGCCTGAAGCTGCTTGCGGCCCTCCCCATACAACTCTTCTTTGGTCTTTCCGCTGCACGCCGAAAGGGCCAGAACCAGCACCATGACGATCAGAAATCCTCTAGACAATGCTGTATCCTCCATGTTGGAAACACGTCTCGTTTACCAGATTCTTTACCAGCAGGGTGAACCTCTCGTAGTTAATGGGCTTGACCATGCAGTAGGAGTTTTCGAGCCCTTCGAGAATCTCGATAATGTCTTTTCCCGTGTAGTCGGCCAGCACAATGACGGGGACGGACAAACCGTGCATCATCTTCAGGACTTGCGCTCCGTACGGGTAGCTGGTTATAAGGAGAGACACTTTCTTTATGAAGCGCGGGGAAACTCCCCACTCCTCGCGAATCATGCATTCGGCATGAAACCCCTGACCTGCGAGGATAGACGAACAGACACGGGAAAAGCCCGCTTCATCGACAATGAGGATCTTGTCTCTCGTTTTCATGAGTTACCCAAGAGCAACGAGGATGCCAAATGGTGATGGCCAAAATGAAAACAGATCTCATTATCTTGAAATGAAGATTTTGTACATGGTGGAAACATCGGCGTTATGGATGTTATTTTAATAAATAAAATGGTCCGTTGAGAGAGGTTTCTCTCGGCCTTAAATGGTGTTCCCGAGCATGGCGCTGTTGATGTCATATTCAAAAATCTCGCATGTTTCAGCCTTCTTTTTAGGAAGTGTTTCCTTAGTCTACATATACGAAAAAAATTGCGCAAAATAAGACTCTGCAGAATGTTTCTTATGGATACACTTTTCGTATTAATTAAAAATGACGGCAGGTTATGGGGAGGAGAGTGTTTCCGGAGGGGACAGTGTGCTGGTGGATGTTTGAGCAATCAAAAATTGAGCAGTGCATAATGTGAACAAGAAGAGTTTCGGGCACACCTCACCGCTCAGGAATAGGAGAGGGGAATGTCCGGCCGACGGCAGAGATAGAAGCGTTTCGACTACCGGTTCATATCGAGTAATTTCTTGTACAGTGCCTTCCGGGAAATACCGAGCATCGTCGCTACCTTGGACTTGTTGCCTCGATATTCGAACAGGGCGGACCGGATCGCCTCCTCTTCCAGTTCCCGGAGCGGCCTGACGGCTCCCCTCGGCGTCGGGTGAACACCTTCGGCAAAATTGCGGAGTTCATCGGAGAGTTCCTGCACCGTTATTACTTTCCCCCGTGCCAGCACGGTCGCACGCTCGATGACATTCCTGAGTTGCCGTATATTCCCCGGCCATGGAAATGTGTGAAAGAGATTCATGACTTCGGAAGATATCTCGAGAGCCTTGTTTTCCCGGATGCAGTACTCCTTGAGAAAGGAGGATGTCAGGAGAGGGATATCGTCCTTTCGCTCGCGGAGAGGAGGCAGGTTGATGCGAACCACATTTATCCGATAGAAGAGATCTTCCCGAAAATGACCGGAGCTGATGTCGCGGCTCAAATCCCTGTTCGTGGAGCAGATGAGGCGGAAGTCGATACGCACTTTCCGGTTACTGCCCAACCTCTCGATCTCTTTCTCCTGCAGCACACGCAGAAGCTTTGCCTGGAGGAGCAACTCCAGTTCCCCGATTTCATCCAGGAAAATCGTGCCGTCCGCCGCCTCCTCGAACCTGCCGATCCGTCGGGAGGTCGCGCCGGTGAACGCTCCCTTTTCATACCCGAAAAGCTCCGACTCAAGAAGCCCGCCCGGCATTGCGGCGCAGTTGACGGCAATGAACGGTTTGTCCCGCCTGTTGCTCTGATAGTGGAGGGAGCGGGCTATGGCCTCCTTCCCGGTGCCTGTCTCGCCGTAAATCAGGACGCTGCTCACCGAATCCTTCACTGCATTGATGGTTTCGAATATCCGGACCATCTGCGGTGTTTTTCCGATGATACGCTCGGGTTCCCTCTCTCCGGCCAGTTTGTTTTTGAGAATTCTGATCTCCTTCTTCAACAATCTCTGCTCCACCGCCCTGGCCAGTATACCTTTCAGTTTCGTGTAGTCGGGCGGCTTGATGAAGTAGTAGAAAGCACCCTGTGTAATGGCATGCACCGCGGAATCGACCGATCCGTAGGCAGTGAGGAAGATAACCGGGATTTCGGAATGGTGGTCGGTGATGTGCTCAAACAGCTGCATCCCGTCTTTTCCCGGCATTTTCAGGTCGGTAATCACCACATCGATATCCTCATCGACGAGAAATTTCTGTGCACTACCCACATCCTGTGCCTGAAATACCTTGTATCCTTCCTCCCGCAGAATGGCCGACAGGACTTTCAGTGCATTCAGTTCATCGTCCACAAGCAGTATCTGTCCGCCCGCTCTGCCTGTCATCATTCCCTCCCGGACAGCCGTTTCATTGCCGGAATATCCGACCATATCCCGCATTGTTTCCCGTGCTCCGCGCCTGACCCGAGCGCATTCATTCATGGTGAAGAAACGGGAAGGAAAATGCCGACGCTGGTACCCTGATTCTTTCTGCTGACAATCTCCAGCAGCCCCCCATGGTGCCGGACTATCTCGCGTGTCAGGAACAGCCCGAATCCCCTGCCGTCGGAACCGGTGGGCGAATCCGAAACCCCTGAGGAGTCCGCCCGGTTCATCCCCCCTCCGCTGTCGGAAATCTCAATGAAGACGAAATCGCGGCCGTCGCGGAAGGTCGTGCCGGTTTTCAACCGGATGAAGCCCCCTTCGACCATGGCCTCCATCGCATTATTGATTATATTCATCACAGCATGGCCGAGCTGAAAATCATCTGCCCTGATGACGGGAACATCACCGAGATCGGGGTGGAAAGATATTTTTTTCACGCATGCCTGGAACGAACTTACAGCAAGAATCCGACGGATTAACTGATTGACGTCGAGAGACTCAAATTCCGATTCCAGCAGCGAAGTACTGAGAAACTTCGTGATAAAACCGTCAAGTTTCGAGATTTCCTCTTCGATAATCCCGGCGAATTCAACGACGGTCGGCTCTTTTCCAAAGGCGTTCTTCAGGTAGACCACTGCTCCCTTAATGGCATTCAGCGGGTTCCGCACCCCGTGAGCCAGCGCGGCGGAATTCCTGCCGATATCGATAAGCTGCCTTTCTCTCCACATCGTATCCTGCATATCGCACCCGGAAACCACTTCCCGTGTGATTTCCGCGCCGACAACGGAACCGCCGGCATCCAGAAGAGGGGTGATGGCAATGTCGGCATGAATATTTCCGCAGAAGCAGACAATCTGGTGTGCCCTCAGGAACAGGGGTGTTTCCTCTCGAAGAACCTTTTCCACCGCGTCAACCTTTCCCTTGAGTAAAACCGGGAAGAACCGCTGGTAGGGCTGCCCCACAATCCCCGCGGCAATCAATGACCCCGTTTCACCTTTCACTGCCCCTGTGTCGACGGAGCGGATGATGAGGTTCCGGTCAACGGTAAACGTAAAGCCGTGCATACCAATCCTTTATTAAGCGGTGCGATGTCCGGTCTGCTTTCGTCTTTATTGGCGGCTTCTCGGAATTGTGTGGTGGCGCCTTTCCGTGTATGGCGGTCATTTTCCCCGTTTGGCTACGCAAAGGCATTAGTTGCAGAGGGGTGGCAGACATGCGCAAACCCGTTTCACATTAATAATACTAGGGGCTTCCGTTCTAGGCAAATTTTGACCCTCTCAAAAAAATAGTGAATGCTGTAATTGTTTAGAATTGTTGGATAAATAAATTCAGATATTTTGCATGGAAAGATGGCGCGGAGTGGAGTAACAGGGGATTAGGGGGTGAGGTCGAAGCTCTCGAAAAGCGGTCATAAGAAAACAAGGCTCAACGGAATGGACCGTTGAGCCTTGTCTGTATTGGTGGACCGCGTAGGGGTCGAACCTACGACCTGACGATTAAGAGTCGCCTGCTCTACCAGCTGAGCTAGCGGTCCTCATATCTTGAAAGAGGTCTAACCTTAGCACGCGCGCTAGCGAGATTCAAGGAGAAATTTCTCACTTTCTGGTTGTACGCAGAATGAAGCAGGTTGCGAACAGGAGAAAGTTGATGATGATGATGGTCGCGCCGGTGGGGAGATCCATGAAGAACGAGAGAAAGATCCCCCCGATCACCGAGGCGACTCCCAGGCAGGCAGAAAGGAGAATTGCGGTCTTGAAGCCGCGCGCCAGTTGCAGTGCGGAGACCGCCGGCAGGATCAGCAGCGCCGATATCAGCATGATCCCGACGACCTTCATGGCGAGCACCACCGTCAGGGCCGTAAGGAGCACCAGTACCGCGTTGATGCGTTCCACCCTGACCCCGCATGTCACGGCAAGTTCCTCGTCAAAGGTGATTGCAAACAGTTCGTTATAGAAAAACGCCACGCTCAGCAGAACGACCATGAACAGACAGGCGGTAACCACAAGCTCCGCGCGGCTGATGGAGAGGATGTTGCCGAAGAGGTAGCTGAACAGGTCGACGTTGAAGCCGCCGGCAAGGCTGGCGAGCAGGATGCCGACGGCGATTCCCAGTGACGATACGATGCCGATGGCGGCGTCGCCGTAGATGCGGGCCTTGTCGGCAATCTTCAGAATGCCGATGGCGGCGATGAGCACGCAGGGAATCGCGGCGAGGGAGGTGTAGACCGACTGGAAGCGCAGCAGCAGGGCGAGGGCGACGCTGCCGAATGTCACATGGGAAAGTCCGTCCCCGATGAGGGAGAGCCTGCGCAGCACCAGAAACACGCCGAGTACGGAGCACAGGATTGCTATGAGTGTCCCGGCAAGAAGTGCCCGTTGGAGAAATGCGTAGTGGATGATGTCGGCAAAGGACATTCAGGCTCCCTTTAATGTCTTCGGCAGATGAGGTGCTGGCCGTGGTGGCCGAAAACCTCGGTCATGTTTGAGGAATGGCAGAACTCTTCGAAGGTTCCAAAGAAGATTATCCGCTTGTCAAGGTACAGGAGCTTCGACGCATAGAGCCCGATTGTGGACGAGTCGTGGGTGATCAGCAGAATCGTCGTTCCACGATTGACGTTCAGGTCGCGCACGGTCGCATAAAAACTGTCGCGGGTTTCGGGGTCGAGGGCGGTGGTTGGTTCGTCGAGGATGAGGACCTCCGGATCGTTTACCAGCGCCCGTGCCAGAAGCACCCTCTGGCGCAACCCGCCGGAGAGTTCGCCTATCAGTCGCTTGCCGAGGGATGATATCCCCATCAGATCCATGGCCCGTTCCACGGCCTCGCTATCGGATGCGTCGAAGCGCCGGGGGAAGCGCTTCTTCGATAGTCGGCCGAGTCTGACAACCTCCTCCACGGTGGCCGGAAAGTTTGGGTTGAAGAGTTGCAGCCCCTGGGGCAGGAAGCCGATGCGGTCCCATGAGGTGAATGCGGGTTGGGGAACCCCGAACAGGGTGATCGTCCCGTGCTCAACCCTGTTCAGACCGAGGATGCAGCGTATCAGCGTGCTTTTGCCGGACCCGTTGGGGCCGACGATACCGACGTAATCACCCTGCCGGATGTCGCACGTGATGTCCCGCAGCACCTCGTTTCCGTGATAGTCGAAGGAAAGTCCTTCTATTGAGATGGAATTCATCGGCATTGCATTCCAATCCTGAGATTGCCCAGATTCCGTTCCATGAGAGAGAAAAAGGTGGCGCCGGACGCCAGATCATCCCTGCTGATATTGTGGGCGCCGTGAAGCATGAGAATCCTCGCCCCGGTTTCCCGGGCGATGGTGTCCGCTACCCGCGGTTCGACCAGTTCCTCGGTAAAGATATACCGCAGGCCGTTTGCCCGCATCCGGTTGATAAGGTTTGCGATTTTCGCCGGAGAGGGCTCGGCATCCGCGCTGACCGCGTACGCTGATTCATAGCGGAGTCCGTAGCGGTTTGCCAGGTACCCGAAGGCGAAGTGTCCGCCGTGGAGAAATATCCGTTTGTCGCACACGGCCAGTCCGGCCCGATAGCGGTCGTCAAGTTCCGTCAGCCTTGCCTTGTAGGCAGCCGCATTCGCGGAGTACCATCCACTGTTGTTCGGGTCCCGCGCAATGAAGCCGGCAAGGATGTTGTCCACCATGATGCGGGCGTTCCCGAAATCGAGCCACAAGTGAGGGTCCATCCCTTTTCCGTGATTATGGGCGTCTTCCCGATCGTGGTCGTTGCCGATGTGATCGTGCCCGGCGCTTTTTCCGGTTTTCAGCATGCGCGTGCCGCGGCTTGCGTCAATGACCATCGTCTTTTTGGAGTCTATGCCGCTGATGATGTCCACGGCCCACGGTTCCATGTTACGGTTCGTATAGATAAAGAGGTCGGCCTTGCCGACACGGACGATGTCGCCGGGTTTCGGCTCGAAGCTGTGGGCCTCCATGCCGGGAGGGAGCAGGAGCGTCACGTCCGCCCGATCTCCTCCGATTGCCCGCGCGAAATCGTACAGGGGGAAGAGTGTAGTGATTACTCTGAGTTTACCGGCATGTATCGGCCCGGTCCGCCCGGTATCGCAGGATATGCATGAAAGGAGAAGGAAACATGCAAGGACTGCCGCGAAGTACGACCTCATACAGGAACTCCTCGTGTCTGGTGATCTCAACGCTTCCTTTCTATCAAAAAGCCGTCTCTAATTCTACAGCTATATAAAGCAGAAGCACGGAAAGGAAGGAATAAAAACCGTTGTCAGATCACCCTTGAAGTGCTACAAAATGTTTCATCCGGTTGTCCGGCGTATGAATGAGGGAAAGACGAAAGGGCGTGGGTATGGAGGCAAAAAAGGGCGATGCAAGCCGGCCATGGGCGGCGCCCCCGCACACGCCGGGAGTCCTTGCTTCGCTTCGGCTCTTCCTGGAAACGATACGGTTTTCCCATACTGTCTTCGCGCTCCCCTTCGCGCTGACCGGCGCGGTGCTGGCGGCACGAGGCATTCCTTCTTTCCCGACCATTTTCTGGATCCTGATGGCCATGGTCGGGGCCAGAACCGCGGCCATGGGCCTGAACCGCCTCATAGACGCGGAGATAGACGGGAAGAATCCGAGAACGAAGGATCGGGCCATTCCCTCCGGTCTCCTTCGCAAGAAGTCGGTTGCCGTCTGGATAGGAGTGGCCGTCGCCCTTTTCCTGTTTGCCGCGTATCAGCTGAATCCGCTCTGTTTCTCCCTGACGCCGATCGCCCTTTTCCTGCTGCTGTCCTATTCCTATTGCAAGCGCTTCACCTCCCTGTGCCACATCGTGTTGGGCCTCTGTCTGGCAGCGGCGCCGGTCGGGGCGTGGATTGCCGTTCGCGGAAACGTGGAACCGGCGGCCCTGCTTCTGGGAGGCGCAGTTCTCTTCTGGGTTGCCGGGTTTGACATCCTCTATTCCCTCCAGGATCTGGATTTCGACCGCTCAGCCGGACTCCATTCCATTCCTGCGAGGATAGGTGCGGGGGCCGCGCTGGTGACTGCGCGCCTGTTCCACCTTGTCACCGTGGGGATGCTTGCTGCCGTGGCCTATGCCGCCGACCTGGGCATCGTCTACCGTGTGGGGATCGGGGCCGTGGCCGTTCTCCTGGGGTATGAGCACAGTCTGGTTCGTGAGGGAGACCTGTCCCGGTTGAATACGGCTTTTTTCACCGCAAACGGTTACATCAGTTGCGCGGTATTTCTATGTGCCCTGACGGATACCCTAATCCGGTAACAGGAGAAGAGTTCCATGCATATCGTTTCGGCAATCACCGGCGCCTCGGGCGCGCTTTACGGGCTGCGTCTCTGCGAAGAACTCCTGGTCGCCGGACATTCCCTCGACTTTCTCATCAGCAGGTCCGGTTTCTCCGTTCTGAAAACGGAAGCCGGCCTTGACTGGCACGGGACGGAAGAAGATGTTTCCCACCGGTTCCGCGGCCATTTCGGCGTTCAGGCGTCACAGGCGCGCTACTACGAGGAAAATAATCTCCTGGCCCCCATCGCCAGTGGATCCGCGGCGCCGGACGCCATGGTTGTCTGCCCCTGCTCCATGGGTACCCTGGCCAGGATAGCGTGCGGAAACTCCGGGAACCTCCTGGAGAGGTGCGCCGATGTAATGCTGAAAGAGCGGCGACCCCTGGTCCTTGTCCCGAGGGAGACTCCCCTGTCCGAGATCCACCTGGAAAACATGCTGAAGCTCGCCCGGATGGGGGCGCGGATTGTGCCCGCCATGCCAGCCTTCTACCATGGTCCCCGGAGCGTGGACGACCTGGTGAATTTCGTGGTCGGCAAGGCCATGGACGCCCTTGGAATCGCGCACCGGCTTTACCGGGCCTGGGGGGCGCCGGAGCAGCCATGAATTCTCTCTCATCCGTCAGGGCAAAGGTCTGCGCGGGAGAACGTCTGAGCAATGACGATGCACTGTGCCTGTTCGCTTCCGACGAACTCGCGGAGATCGGAGAGATGGCGGCATGGGCCAACGAGCGGAAGAACGGCCGCCGGGTCTTTTTCAACGTGAACCGGCATCTGAATTACACCAATATCTGCGTGAACCGCTGCCGTTTCTGTGCCTTCCGCCGGGACGCCGACGAACAGGGAGCCTATCTGCTTGATACCGCGGAGATTCGCTCCCTGGCCGAAGACGCGCTGCTGCGGGGAGCCACCGAGATCCACATGGTGGGCGGGCTCCATCCGTCGCTTCCCTTCGAGGCGTATCAGGAGATGCTGCGCACCGTAAAATCCGTCTCGCCCCGACTTCACCTGAAGGCCTTCACCGCCGTGGAGATCGACCATATGGCGCGCGTGAGCGGTCTGTGCCTGCACGAGGTCTTTCAAAGACTCGGGGACGCCGGCCTCGATTCCATGCCCGGCGGTGGGGCTGAAATCTTTGCCCCGTCCGTGCGGACACAGCTATGCGGCGACAAGATATCAGGCGAACGATGGCTGGAAATCATGGAACATGCCCATGGATGCGGGCTTCGCTCCAATGCCACCATGCTCTACGGCCACCGGGAGAGCCATGCCGACCGTGTCGACCACCTGTCCCGGCTCCGTGACCTCCAGGACCGGACCGGCGGGTTCCAGGCCTTTGTCGCGCTTCCCTTCCAGCCCGGGGATACTCCGCTGAAACAGGAAGGTACACGGGCGCCCGGAGGGGTGGACGACCTGAAGACCATCGCCGTCGCCCGCCTCTTTCTGGACAACTTCGCCCACATCAAGGCATACTGGGTCATGCTCGGCGAAAGGATCGCCCAGGTGGCGCTAACTTTCGGCGCCGATGACCTGGACGGCACGGTGGTCGAGGAGAAGATAGGTCATGAAGCGGGCGCTGATTCTCCGCCGGGGATGGAGAGGCAGCACCTCGTCCGCCTGATTCGTGCCGCGGGGAGGGATCCTGTGGAGCGTGATTCGTTCTATAACGAAGTGAGAAACAGTTGAACGCCGGGAATCTGTTCCCGGACCGGTTGAGGAGAATTTCTTGAATCCATTTCCGCGGGTATGTGCGGAGCGCATCGAAAATAACATGCCCCTCACCAGGGAAGAAGCCCTCCGACTTTTCCGGGAAGCGGAACCGACGACCCTCGGCAAGCTTGCCGACCGTATCCGCCGCAGGCTCCATCCGGAAAACGTCGTCACCTACGTGGTTGACCGGAACGTGAACTACACCAATATCTGCGTCTCCCGGTGCCGCTTCTGCGCCTTCTTCCGCGATACGGGCTCTCCGGATGCCTATGTGCTGACACGTGAGGAAATCTTCCGTAAGATCCGGGAGCTGGCGGAGCAGGGTGGAACCCAGCTCCTGATGCAGGGGGGGCTTCATCCCGGCTTGGGGATCGAGTTCTTCGAGGGCCTGTTCAGGGGAGTCAAGGAGCGTTTTCCACACATCCATATCCACTCCCTCTCTCCCGCCGAGATTGTCCATATTTCCGCCCTTTCGGATAGTACCGTGGCGGAGACCCTGCAACGTCTTCGGCGTGCGGGCCTCGACTCCCTTCCCGGCGGGGGGGCGGAGATCCTGGTGGACAGGGTTCGGAAAGAGATTTCTCCCGGCAAGATCGGTTGGGAAGAGTGGGCGGCGGTGATGCGGGAAGCGGCCGGGCAGGGGCTTCCGACAACCGCCACCATGATGTTCGGCAGCCGCGAGCGACCCGAGGACATCGTTGAGCACCTGTTCCGCGTCAGGGAACTCCAGGAGGACGGAGGGTCCTTCACAGCCTTCATTCCCTGGACCTATCAGCCGGGGAACACTGAACTGGGCGGCGCGGCGGCAACCGGGGTCGAATATCTGAAGGTGCTCGCCCTGTCCCGGATTGTTCTCGACAATGTGCCCAACATTCAGGCGAGCTGGGTTACCCAGGGAGCGAAACTGGCCCAGGTTGCCCTCTTTTTCGGCGCGAACGACCTGGGAGGGACGATGCTGGAAGAAAACGTAGTCGCCGCCGCGGGGTGTTCCTTCCGCATGGGCAGGGAGGCAATGGTGGGGTGCATCGAGGCGGCGGGATTCCGTGCCGCCCAGAGAAACACCGTCTATGATATCGTGAAAGTTCATGAATATTCGCCGGGGAACAATGCGTCCTCGGTTTGCGGGAAAGGGATACATGACACAGCGTCAGAAGATACCGAAGATAATTGAAAATTCGATGGACCTTGACCGGCTGGCCGGACGGCTGTCGTGCGAAAAGGTGCTGGCCTTCGATCTGGAGGCCGACTCGCTCCATCACTACCGGGAAAAGGTCTGCCTCATCCAGGTTGCAACGGAGAAGGCGGTGTTTCTGGTAGACCCCCTGGCGGTGACCGATGTCTCCGCTCTCGGCCCCCTGCTGGCGGATCCGGGCATCCGCAAGGTATTTCACGGCGCCGATTACGATATCCGCTCCCTGTACCGTGATTTTTCCCTGGAGGTGCGCAACCTGTTCGATACCATGATCGCCTGCCAGTTGCTGGGCGAGAAGGAGTTTGGTCTTGCGGCGGCGCTGAAGAAGAGATTCGGGGTGGAACTGGACAAGCGCTACCAGAAGGCCGACTGGAGCAGGCGGCCGCTGGACCCCGGCATGATCGCCTATGCCGCGGCTGACACGTCGCTGCTCGTTGCCCTGTACCGTCAGCTGGAGGCGGAGCTTGTGGAGCGGGGAAGGCTTTCCTGGGTTGAGGAGGAATCGGATTATCTGTCGGAGGTGAGGGCGGCGGATCGTGAGGGCGAGCCGTTCTTTTGTCGTTTCAAGGGGGCGAGCAAGATGGAGCCTCGGACGCTTGCCGTGCTGGAGGAGTTACTCAGGTTCCGTGATCTGCGGGCTCGTGTTGCCGACAAACCGCCGTTCAAGGTGCTCTCCAATGAGACGATTCGGGCGCTGGCGGAGAAAAAGCCGAGAAAACTTCAGGAATTGCAGGGGATTCCCGGTCTTCCGCCGCGTTCCGCGGAAAGGTACGGGAGGGATATTATGAAAGGGGTTGCCGATGGTTGTGCGATTCCGGAAGAACTCCTCCCCCGGTTCGCACGCGCGGGAAGACCTGAACGGGATGCCCTGAAAGATGAGAGACTCAGGAAATTGAAGAAGTGGCGGGAAGCCAAATCCCTGGCGCTGGGGATTGATGCCGGATTTCTTGTCAACAATGCCCTGCTGGAAGTACTGGCCAAGGAGGCCCCGAAGGACGCCGCCGGACTTGACGTCGTTCCCGCCCTGCGAGGCTGGCGGAAACGGGAGTTCGGCGACGAACTCCTGGAAGTGCTTCGCTGACGTTTACGATTTCGTGTCTTTTTCTTCGGCGTCGCCGAAAGAGAAAATCTGCTCGAATTCCTTGTCAAAGTCCGACAGGTTCGGCTGCGCCTTTTTTTCAGGCGCCGGCGGCACGGGCTCTTCTTTCAGCTGAAAGATATCTTCGGCCACCGGTTCGGGGGCGAATGAAAAATCATCCGCGTCAAACTCTCCGGAAACAGCTTTTTCGGTATCTTCCTTCACTTCGAGAGAATCAATGTCCAGCAACCTCTCGTATCCTTCCGTCGCCGATTCCGACGTTGCATCCTTCAATTCCACAGGGGAGGTTTCATTCTCGATTTCCTCCTCGAAGGAGAAATCTTCCAATCTTTCTCCCTCGGGAGCGGATACCTGTTCGGGACGTTCATTCTCCGGTTCATCGGAGAAGGAGAAACCGGTGAAAGCCTTGTCCCGGGTCAGATCTTCGGAATCCTGAAAGCCCAGATCGAAACCGCTGTACGGGCTCTCTTCCCGGTCGCTGATGTTCGTTTCGGCGGGCGTGTCCCAGGAGAAATCATCAGCGGGACTTTCCGCAACGGAGTCAGGCACAGGCGGAGAGGCGATCGCGGTTTCCTCCGGCGCGGGCCGCGCATCCTGTGCCGGAGTCGGCGTAAGTACGACAGCGTTGATTCGGTGGGTTTTCTTGAATGAAGCGAATTCCGCGCCGCATTTCTTGCAGTTGTCGAGAAATTCGAAGCTATTGTAACCGCATTTGGGGCATTTCATGCCGCGTACCTCCCGTATTCCTTTTCAACCCATGTCCCCCCAGTAGAACTGCAGCACGGCCAGGAGGGCAATTCCCGCCGTTTCGGTCCTGAGGATCCTCGTGCCGAGGGTCACGGGAATGAATCCCGAAGCCTCGGCGGCAGCGGCTTCCTCACGAGAGAGCCCGCCTTCCGGTCCGACAAGCAGGGCGACACTGTCGGGTCGCGGCAGGGAACCGAGAACGGATCTGAGCCTGTTGGACGTTTCTTCCTCCCAGAGCAGAAGTTTCACCGCCTGGTCAGCCGTGCCGACGAGTTCGGAAAAATCTTTGACCGGGGAGAGGAGGGGGACCGATGTCCTGTTTGATTGGCGCGCCGCTTCCCGTATGATACGGCGCCATCGCTCGATCCGCTCGGCTTCCCGATCTTTTGGAAGCTTGGCAACGGATCGTTCCGATATATAGGGGACAAAGGAGTCCGCACCCAATTCGGTACACTTTTGCAAGATGAATTCCATCTTGCTTCCCTTGGGAAGCCCCTGGTAGAGGGTAAGCAGCGGTCCGGAGACTTTCTCGGGCTCGGCGGAGCTTTTCGTTATTGTGACGGTCAGGCAGTCTTTCCCGATAGTGGAGATTGAGCCGACGTGACGTTTGCCCGTTCCATCGGAAAGGATGACCCGGGTGCCGATTTTCAGTCGCAGTACCCGTGTCATGTGACAAAAAAGGTTACCCGTCACGAGCGCCGTATCGTCTGTAATGGCGTTCTCATCGATGAAGAAACGCCGCATTCACCCATTCCCCTGAAAAACGATGCAACTCCATTCCTCTTCCCTGGCGATCCGCGTCAGGGAGACGTCAAGGCTCGTGAAGCCGCCGACCACGAGATCTTCCTTGTCGGTCAGTATCCCCGACAGTATCAGAAAACCGCCCCGCGATATCCTCCGGACAAGCTCCGGCGCCAATCGAACCAGTTCTTCCGCGAGGATGTTGGCCAGGATGACATCGAAGCTCCCCGTGACCATGTGGAGAGGTGTGTCGGAGACGGACACAAGGTGGGTGACATTATTCAAGGTACAATTTTCCGTCGCCACTCGGACCGCGTCGGGGTCGATGTCGACGGCTTTCACGGTCTCCGCGCCCAGCAGAGCGGCTGCTATGCTGAGTATACCCGAACCGGTCCCCACATCAAGAACCGCCCGCGGCTTTTTGTGTGGGCGTCCGGAAGCATCCCGGCCGGAAAAGATTCCTTCCAGGATGGAAAGGCAGAGCATGGTTGTCGGATGCGTTCCCGTGCCGAATGCCATCCCGGGGTCCAGTTCCATGATGATATCGTCATCCGTTGCCGGAAATGTTTCCCAGGTGGGCTTGATTACGAGATGGTTTCCAATCCGAAGAGGCTTGAAGTGGTCCTTCCAGTTGCTGCTCCAGTCTTCCTCCGTTATACGTGCCACTGTCGGCGCTTTGAATTGAAAACCGTCGTATGCCTGCCCCTTTTCGACCAGGTAGGATTCGATCTCCCGGATCCTTTCCCGGAGGGAATCATCAACGGAAAAATACGCGGTCACCGTCTTGATTGGAGACTCCTCAACGGTATCCAGGGAGAAGGTGTCGAGAGTCATGTTGTCGATGCTCACACCGGTGGAAGAGAGCTCAATCAGGTATTCGGCCAGAGAGTCAACCATGGATGCAGGAACCTCGCAGGATACCTGTGCCCACTCTTTTTTCATTCCGTCTCCTTGTGTTTTATTGCTTCGGGATGGCGGGCGCTTTCTCTATTCCAATGGCGGCCATTGAACGTGAACCCCCTTTTCCTGATATTCCGGATGACTGCTAACGTAGCAGAAGAAAAAGGCGTTTACAATTAAAACCTTGACAAAGTGCGAAATGTGAGTTGTAATTTTCATTAAAATAGGCTTTGGGGTATTGTTGTTGCCCCCTCCGAAGGCCGCTTTTTCCCCGGAAGCCGTTCACCTAATAAACGGTTTTTATTTATTGCATGTTTAGGCTGATGTGGTATAAGAATCCTCATGAGTTTTTTCCTTGTTCCGCTGTGAGGCGGTATATCTTTCCTCATAGGCCCTGGATGAACCCATCGGCAGGTTTGCCTCCTTTTATTCCGCGGCATGTGTCTGCTTCGCGGGAGGGTTTGCTTTGCGTATCCATTTCGGGTGTGAAGAATTTAACGACATGACGAGGTGATGACATGAAGATTCTGGTGGTGGAAGACGAAAAAAAGGTCGCAAGTTTCATCAAGCGAGGACTTGAAGAGGAAAAGTACGAGGTCGATGTTACGTATGACGGCGACGAAGGTTTGCAGAAGTCCTTGGACGGTTCATACAGCCTTATCATCCTCGATGTGATGCTGCCGAAAAAGGACGGATTGTCGGTGGTCAAGGAACTGCGCGCACGGAAACTCCTGACGCCTGTTCTGATGCTGACCGCAAAAGACACGGTGGAGGACATCGTGGCCGGTCTCAATTCCGGTTCTGACGACTACCTGACCAAGCCGTTCGCATTTGCCGAACTGCTGGCACGCGTCCGGGCGCTCCTCCGCCGTTCCGAGCAGGAGCGGGGCGCCGAGATCCGGTTCGCCGACCTGCGGCTCGACCCGGTTACGCACAAGGTATGGCGCAAGGACAAGGAAATCGATCTCACGGCAAAGGAATACTCCCTCCTTGAATTCTTCATGCGCAATCCGAACCAGGTGCTTACCCGCACAACTATTGCCGAGAATGTCTGGGATTACATCTTCGACAGCTTTACCAACATAATTGACGTGTATGTGAACTACCTCCGCAAGAAGATTGACCGTGATGCGGACAAGAAGCTCATCCATACGGTGCGGGGAGTCGGCTACATCCTCAAGGAAGAAGAGTAATAACCGGACCCGCGCAACGCGGGCCGAAGGATGGAAAACCATCGCTCAGGGAGTCCGTTCCACACGGGACGGGCTCCCCGGCCTGCCGTTCCTTCAGACTCCTTACCGTTTTCTCCAGCGCCGCTTTTTCTCCTCCCGAATCGTATCAGCATCCCCTGTTCTCCGCCAGGTTGACAAATACCAATCCCGACATTACAGTAAGACGGGCAGTTTTTTGTCCGATTACAGAGCAGGGGGTATCTCATGCGCAAAGAAGTATTCCGTTTTCTGGCCGTCTTTCTGGCCGCATCTCTGTCGTTCATTTCCGTCGATCATGCCGAAGCCAAGGCGGCTCCACCGGATTTCGTCGAGCTGGCGAAGAAGCTCAAGCCCGCTGTTGTGAATATCAGCACAACCAAGGTCATCGGCAAACAGCAGCCTTCCCGCCGACAGCAGGCTAATCCCTTCGGAAACGACCCCTTCGAGGATTTTTTCGAGAGGTTTTTCAAGGATGTGCCCCAGCGCCCCTTCAAGCAGAGAGGGCAGGGTTCGGGGTTCATCATCGGCGACGGTTACATCTTCACCAATAACCACGTGGTGTCCGGCGCCGACGAGATCAAGGTGAAGCTTTCCGACGGCCGTGAGTTCAAAGGGCAGGTCAAGGGGGCCGATGAAAAGCTGGACCTGGCGCTCATCAGTATAGAAACGAAGGAAAACCTTCCGGTTGCCCCGCTGGGTGACAGTGACGCCCTTGAGGTGGGAGAATGGGTTATGGCCATCGGCAACCCGTTCGGCCTTGCCCAGACCGTGACAGCGGGGATCGTCAGCGCCAAGGGAAGATGGATCGGCAGCGGACCCTACGATGATTATCTCCAGACCGACGCCTCCATCAATCCCGGCAATTCCGGAGGTCCGCTCTTCAACGCAAAAGGAGAGGTGATCGGTATCAATGCGGCCATTGTCGCCGGGGGACAGGGAATAGGCTTTGCCATTCCGATTAATATGGCAAAAGCCGTGCTGACCCAATTGAAGGAAACGGGCAGGGTGACGAGAGGGTGGCTCGGCGTCAGTGTTCAGCCGGTTACTCCAGAGCTCGCCGCATCGTTCGGGATGAAGGGTGAAAAAGGCGCCCTGATAGCCGAGGTGGTGAAGGACAGCCCGGCGGAAAAGGGCGGACTGAATGCCGGTGATATCATTCTCGAGTTTGACGGGAAAACCATCAAGGATATGCATGACCTTCCCCGGCTCGCCGCCGTCACTCCCGTGGGCAAGAGAGCGTCCGTCAAGGTGCTGAGGGACGGCAAGACCCTGGAAAAAACCGTGGTCATCGAACGGATGGCCGATAGCGGGCAAAGCACGCAGAAGGAAGCGTCGGCCGAGGCGCGCTTCGGTCTCGTCGTCGCGGATCTTACGAAGGATATCGCGGCTCGTCTGAGGATACAGGAGACCTCCGGCGTTGTCGTAACAGAGGTGAAGCCGGGAAGTGCGGCCGACGAAGCGGGGATTTCGGTGGGTGACATTATCAGGCAGATAAACACCACTCCCGTGAAGAACACCAAGGAATATGCGAAACTGGTTTCGTCACTGAAAAAGGGCGCGACGGTTCCTTTCCTCGTGCGTCGGGGAGACTCGTCGCTTTTCGTTGCCCTGAAGGTGGAATAGAGGTGTCTTTTTCCCGGCGGAAACCGCTGGACGACAGATGATGGATGGGACAGGAAGACAGGGAGGCCGTCGGACAAAGATGGCCTCCCTGTCTTTTTTGCCCACGGTCGGCACTGCTCCAGGGGATTCGTGATTCAATACGACGGCATGTGTCGACGCCGCCTCTTCCGGACATTTTCCCGGATGCTGGTATACTGATACCTGAATTCGTGATGTCTGAATGCCGCGGCGTTCCGCGAAGGCGAAGGCGTGAAGGCATGACGGATTCGGGTGGTACCCGGCGCGCACACATCCCTACGGAACCGGACTGGTGACTCTCCCATGGAAACCCTGAAAACCACCTCTCTTCTTCACGAGCATGAAAGACTCGGCGCACGGATGGCGCCCTTCGGCGGATGGATCATGCCGATTCAGTATGACGGGATTCTGGCGGAGCACCGCCGGTGCAGGGAGTCTGCCGCCCTGTTCGATACCTGCCATATGGGCCGGTTTCTTTTTGCCGGGGATATCGCAGCATCCGGCATCGAGCGGCTCTTTTCCTTCCGGCTCGAGACGATAGCGGTGGGCCGTTGCCGGTACGGATTCCTCCTGAACGAACAGGGGGGGATCCTCGACGACCTGACCGTCTACCGCCTGGCAGCCGACCGTCTGATGATGGTGGTCAACGCCGGACCCGAAAAAAAGGACTTCGCCGCAATACAGGCAGGGCTGGGCGGAAACCCGCTCTTTGAAGACCTCACCGGGCATGCAGGCAAGCTGGACCTCCAGGGACCGCATTCCCGGGATGTTCTCGCTGAGTTGGCGGGCGACGAGGTGAAAGATATCCCCTTCTTCGGATTCAGGCGCATGACCATTCTCGGAGCCGAGGCGATTGTCAGCCGCACCGGCTATACCGGCGAACTCGGGTACGAGATCTACCTGGGAGATGACCGGGTCGTCGATCTCTGGCGGCTCCTGCTGAAGGACGGCCGCATCGCGCCCGCCGGGCTCGGGGCGAGGGACCTCCTCCGCCTGGAGATGGGGTACAGCCTCTACGGCAACGATCTGGATGAGACCACCACCCCCCTTGAGGCAGGGCTGGATCGTTTCGTTGATCTCACCAAGGATTTCAGGGGGAAGGATGCTCTTATCCGCCAACAGACGGAAGGCATGTCGAGAGTACGGACGGCGTTCCGGGTCTCTTCCCGTCGCTCTCCCCGTCACGGCTATCAAATCCTGTGTCGGGGAGAAACGGTTGGAACCGTGACGAGCGGCGCCTTTTCTCCCATGCTCGGCTGCGGCATCGGATTGGGGTATGTGAGCCCGGATTGCTCGCAAACCGGTACACACCTGGAGATTCGGCACGAAGAGATTTCGCTTGAAGCGACCGTGGTGGAGCTGCCGTTTTACCGTGATGGAACGCTGAGAAGATAGCGGCCGGCGGTGTGCGTTTAGCCGGCCGTCATACATACCTGAGTCCGTGACGCCTTCACGCCTTCGCCTTCGCGGAACGCCTCGGTTTCCTGCATTGGCGTGGGGTGAATCGGCCCGACGACGTTCACCCAGCGTACCCGGCGTGACACAGCAGCGGCGACGTTCAAACCCCGGCATTCCGCTCGCCTCGGCATTCAGACATCACGGATTCAGGAGATATTCAGGAGGGATGATGGATACCTATTACACCAGGGAACATGAGTGGATTCGCATCAACGGCACGAGCGGATTCGTCGGGATTACCGGATACGCCGCAGAGCAGTTGGGGGATATCACCTTTGTCGAACTCCCCAAGGTCGGCAGGGAGGTGCGCCAGGGGGAGATCCTCTGTACCATCGAGTCGGTAAAGGCTGCGAGCGATATCTACGCCCCCCTCTCCGGCACGGTGATGGAGGTCAACGCGGCGCTTGATTCCGCGCCGGAGATTGTCAACCGGAGCCCTGATGAGGAAGGGTGGCTGGTCCGCATGGAGATTACGGAACCCGAGGGACTGAAGTCCCTTCTCACGCGCGGGGAATACGACGACTACGTGCGGGTGCTCCCGTGAGCGGTTCCGGCTATTGCCCCCATACCCCGGAACAGATCCGCGAGATGCTCGGTGTCATCGGAGTCGCCGAGATCGCGGAACTGTTCGACTGCATACCCCCTGAACTGCGCGCCCGGTCGTTCGACCTTCCTCCGGGCATGTCCGAGTTCGAGATGCTGCGCAGGATTGGGGAACTGGCGGCCGGGGACCGTCATGACATCATCCCGTTCATCGGCGGAGGCTGGTACGACCATGTCATTCCGTCCGTGGTCGACCGCCTTGCGGCCAGGGCGGAATTCGCCACCTCCTATACCCCCTACCAGCCCGAATGTTCCCAGGGGACCCTCCAGGCCCTTTACGAGTACCAGACCGCCATCTGTCGGCTCACCGGCATGGATGCGACCAACGCCTCGCTCTATGACGGCGGCACAGCCCTGGCCGAGGCTGCTCTCATGAGCCTCCGAATTACGGGAAGAAGGCGGATTATCCTGGACGGTACGGTGAATCCGTTCTCGCGGAGCATTGTCCGAACCTACCTCGCCAATCTCGATGTCGAAGTCCTGGAGACATCTCCGAGCAACGGAATGAGTGACCGGACTGCGATCCTCACCCGGTTGGACGACGGCGTTGCCGCGGTGATTGCCCAGAACCCCTCTTTCTTCGGCGCCGTGGATGACCTGAGCGACCTGGCGGATGAGATCCACCGCCGTGGCGGGCTCCTTGTCGTCTCGGTCTATCCAATCGCGCTGGGCATCCTCAAGAGCCCGGGTGAAATGGGGGCGGATATGGCCGTGGGGGACGGCCAGAGCCTGGGGAATCCGGTCAGCTTCGGAGGCCCCTCCTTCGGTTTCCTCGCCGTGCGCAGCGAGCATATCCGCAACCTGCCGGGAAGGATCGTGGGCGAGACCGTGGACCGGGAAGGGAGACGCGGCTTCGTCCTCACCCTCCAGGCCCGGGAGCAGCATATCCGGCGGCACAGGGCAACCTCCAACATCTGCAGCAACCAGAGCCTGTGCGCACTGCGCGGCCTGATTTTCCTTTCCGTGGTCGGCAAGGAGGGTTTTGCCGACCTGGCGCGGCTCAATTACGACAAGGCCGGGTATGCCAGGGAGGTGCTTGCGACGGTGCGGGGCGTATCGTTGCTCACGGACGGACCGACCTTCAACGAGTTCACCCTCACTCTGCCTCAGGACGCTGAACATGTGGCGGAGAGGCTTCTGGTAAAAGGAATTGCCGCCGGCATACCCCTTGGCGGCCACTATCCGGGAATGAAGCGCTGCCTCACGGTAACCGTGACCGAGAAGCGGACCAGGGAAGAGATCGATGCGCTGGGGAGGGGGTTGGAGGAGGCGTTATGGACCTGATCTTCGAAAAATCCGTTGCCGGCCGTCGCGGCGCCCACGTTCCCCGTTCCGATGTGCCGAGGGCCGCGGACCTGCCGGACGCTCTGCTCAGGAAAGAACCGCCGGGGCTTCCCGAGATGAGCGAACTGGACGTGGTGCGGCACTTCACCAATCTCTCCCGCCGCAATCTGGGAGTGGACACCACCTTCTACCCGCTCGGATCCTGCACCATGAAATACAACCCCGCTGCCTGCGAGGATGCCGCGAGGCTCTTCTCCCATTCCCATCCCATGCTGCCCCTTCTGCCGTCGGGCGGGAAGCTCGTTCAGGGCTCCCTCGGGGTAATCCATGCGCTTTCACGGCTTCTGGCCGAGATCACCGGCATGGACGAATTCTCCTGCACACCCCTTGCCGGCGCGCACGGGGAGATGACCGGCATCATGATGATTGCCGCCTACCATCGGGCGCACGGCAACCGGAAGCGTTTCGTGGTGGTGCCCGACTCGTCCCACGGCACGAATCCGGCCACCGCGGCCATGACCGGATACGAGGTGATTACCGTTCCGACCGCCTCATACGGAGACATGGACCTGGCCGCCTTCAAAGGCGCCATGAACCAAGAGGTGGCCGCGGTAATGATGACATGCCCCAATACCCTCGGCCTCTTCAATCCCCACGTGGCCGAGATCTGCGCCATCGCCCACGACCACGGCGCTCTGGTGTACTGCGACGGCGCCAACCTCAACGCAATCCTCGGAAAGGTGCGGCCCGGCGATATCGGCTTCGACGCCATCCATGTGAACCTCCACAAGACATTCGGAACACCCCACGGCGGCGGCGGTCCGGGGAGCGGGCCGGTGGGGGTGAAGGCCGATCTTGTCCCCTTCCTTCCTTCGCCGCGCGTGACGCAACGGGATACCGGCGATTTCATCGTGGAGGAAGGAGGGCCGGAGAGCATCGGCCGCATTGCCGCCTTCTACGGAAACTTCGGGGTGCTGGTGAGGGCGCTCGCCTACATCACCATGCTCGGACGGGAAGGCCTCACCGAGGTCAGCGAGATGGCGGTGCTGAACGCCAACTATGTCATGCGTCGTATCAAGGAGTGGTATGACATCCCCTTTGACAAGCCCTGCATGCACGAATGCGTCCTGTCCGCGGCCCGCCAGGCCGGAAAAGGCGTCCACGCCATCGACATCGCCAAGTTCCTCATCGACCGGGGATTCCATCCGCCCACGGTCTACTTCCCGTTGATCGTCAAGGAAGCGCTTATGATCGAGCCCACCGAGACGGAAAGCAGGGAGACCCTCGACGCCTTTATCGACGCCATGATCGAGGCGGCGGAACTGGCCGAAACGAATCCCGGGGAACTGCTGCAGGCCCCGCGCACCACGCCGGTTTCCCGTCTGGACGAGACCAGGGCTGCACGGGAGATCCGGGTCTGCTACCCATCTGAAGTGAGGAGTGAGGGGTGATGAGTAAGGAGTGGCGCCTTATCGACACCGGCCCCCTGGACGGTCCGACCAACATGGCGCTTGATGAGGCCCTTCTCGCCTGTTTCGAACCGGCGAAGTCGAAGCCGGTGCTGCGTCTCTACGGGTGGACCCCGCCCGCGTTTTCCCTCGGCAAATTCCAGCAGGCCGGTGATGTGCTCCAGCTGGAGCGATGCGCACGGGAGGGGATCGCCGTTGTCAGGCGGGTCACGGGCGGCGGATGCATCTTTCACGGGGATGAACTGACCTATAGTATCATCTGTTCCCCGGAGCATATCGACGGGGTCAGGGGCGTCAAGGAATCGTACCGAAAGCTGTGCGGTTTTCTCATCCTAGCGTACCGCGGGATGGGCCTGGACCCTGCCTTTGCCGTCGATTCACGCCGGGCAGACGAGAGTCTGGGTGAAAGGACCTCACTCTGTTTCGCGGGCCGGGAGGAGTACGACATCACTGTCGGAGGCCGCAAACTGGGCGGGAACGCCCAGCGCCGCACGCGGGGGATCATCTTCCAGCACGGTTCCATCCCCCTGCGCGACCGCCTCTCCCGCATGATACCTTTCCTCCGGGGAGAGCCGCCCGGCCCTGAGCGGTGGGCGAGCTCGATTTCCGACCTGGCGCCGGACACGGACGAAGAGCGCCTGAAGGGATTTCTTGTCGCTTCCTTTGAAAAAAACCTCGGGATAACGCTTCGCGCATGCGACCCCAGCCGGGAAGAGCGGGAAGAGGCAAACCGTCTGCGGGAACGCAAGTATCTCTCGGACGCATGGAACCACGGAATGGAGGAGGGATGAGTCCGTCTCACCGCCCCGAATGGCTCCGGAAGAAGATCTCACCCGCCGGCCACCAGGACATGGATGCTCTCCTGGATGGTCTCAGGCTGCATACCGTGTGCAGGGAGGCCCACTGCCCCAATATCTCGGAATGCTACGGGAGCGGTCGGGCGACCTTTCTGATACTCGGGACCGCCTGTACCCGTATGTGTTCCTTCTGCAACGTCACCAAGAGGGAGCCTCTCCCACCCGACCGGGATGAACCCGGTCGGGTGGCGGAGGCTATCCGCCTCCTTGGGCTCAAGCATGCCGTGATTACCAGCCCCACGCGGGACGACCTTCCGGACGGCGGCGCATCCTTCTTTGCCGACACGGTGCGGGCCGTGCGGGGCGCATCCCCGGAAACGGCGATCGAACTCCTGATACCCGATTTCGGAGGGGACAGGGGCAGTCTTGAAATCGTCGTTTCGGCGCATCCGGACATCCTCGGTCACAACTTGGAAACGGTGCCCCGCCTCTATCACATCCGAGCCGGCGCCGACTACCGCCGTTCCCTCGCGCTGCTCGGCACGGCCAGGGAGTTGGACCCCTCTCTGAGGACAAAGTCGGGAATAATGCTCGGGATGGGTGAAGAAGCAGGAGAGGTGGAGAGGGTATTTGCCGACCTGCTGGAAAGGGGATGCCGTTACCTGAGCATCGGCCAGTACCTGGCCCCGAGCAAACGGCATTACCCGGTCCGGGAATATCTTACACCCGAGGCCTTTGACCGGCATCGGGAAAAGGCCCTGTCCATGGGTTTCCGGCACGTGGAGAGCGGCCCCTACGTGCGGAGCTCGTACCGTGCGGAACGCTACGACAAATGAAAAATCGAAGCAACAGGGACACAAGGGAGTAAGGGGGATAGATCTTATGTTCAGATTTTTGCAGGTATCCCGTGCATCCCCTTCATCCCAGTTTAATACGGGCTTGAAGGATTGTTTTAGAACAGCTCCGGCTTGACATTCCGGAAGGATTCCCGGATAATGCGCGGGCATCGAGGAGAGATGGCCGAGAGGTCGAAGGCGGCAGACTCGAAATCTGTTGAACGGCTTGCCGTTCCTAGGGTTCGAATCCCTATCTCTCCGCCATTAAAATCAAGGGGTTAGCTTTAACAGCTAACCCCTTTTTCTATTCCGTCACCAAAAATGCATTTCGCGAAATTAACCTGAAAACGGCAGTTGGAGTCGTCCGAAGAGAACGACTTCGACCTGATTCGTTGCTGCTCTTGGCGAAATAGAGCGTTAACAGCCGATGGTGTCCGAACCCGCAGGGTGAGTTCATCGGCTGTAGCGAAATGAGCCTAGAGCAGCAGAAGAAGGGCATTCGGAGTGAACGAAGGATGACTTCAACTGCCGAATATAGGATTAATCGAAACTCACGGCGAGAGGCCGTCAGGCATGTAACCGGGTCATTTGTTTCAGGGTGTCCGCAACTCCCTTGGTGTGGTCGGCCGTGTCGGCGGTCCTGCCGCTCGATTCCTCGATGACGCTCAGCAGGGAAGAGAGGCTGGCCACGTTTTCCGACTGGGATTCAATCTCTCCGGCAACGGTGCCAATCTCGGAGGCCAGGCGGGAGATGTTGGTGCTGATCTCCATGGCGCTCGTGCGGGATTTTTCCGCAAGATTGCGCACCTCGTCGGCGACGACCGCGAAACCGCGCCCGCTTTCGCCGGCGCGGGCGGCCTCGATGGCGGCGTTGAGGGCCAGCAGGTTGGTCTGATCCGCGATCTGCTCGATTATCTCCACCACGTTCTGGATCTGTCGACTGGCTTCGGCAAGTTCATGGGCGCTTGCCGCCGACGTGTTGGCCTGCTGGGTCAGGGAGGCGAAATTTCCGCCCAACTGGTGGATGGCCTGCACCTGCTGCTCGATGTGGGAGGCCAGGTCGTCGACCGAGCCGTAAAGATCGTTGGCGCATGTTTCAAGCTGACCCGCCAGGGTATCCCTCTGGGCGTCAGCTTCGTACAGTGCCTGCCCGAGATCGTTCAACCCGCCGAAAAGCCTGGCCATGGCCGGCTCAAGGCCGGACGCGTCCAGGCGGCTCTCATACTGTCTTCCCTTGAAATCGTCAATCTGCCGGATGACGACCCGCGACAGACCGCTCAGTTTCGAAATCTGCCTCCTCAGGAAAAATGCCTTGAACTCCCCGTAGTGGGCGACGAAGTTGTCCACATACTCATCCTGAAACTGGGCGCCCGCCGGTACGCGGAAAAAGAAGACCGCGGTCAGCGTCTGGTTGAGATTCAGGCCGAGGATCTCGCCGAAGGTTGAAAAATCGGCCATGGCGCCGCACGACATGACCCTCCCCATATCGGAAAGCTCGCGTTCGTTGCAGAGTCGACGAAGGATGCAGTCATTGAGAATGCCTGCTACGGGGTTGCCCGGTTTCCCCTGCATGAACCGTCGGAAATCCTTTTCCGTGTTGCTGACCAGCCCGGTCCTGCGCACCAGGTGCAGTTCCTCTCCGGGGGCGATATCGCAGTAGAAATGGACTCTGTCGGCGTCTATGTTGAGCTGTGATATGGACCGGACGAAGAGTTCCTTCCCTACGGTAATGGCGAACGAGTAATCGGCCAGTTTCGCCTCCAGGTTGGACGGTGAGCAGCCAAGGGCATTGCACAGCGCATCCACCAGGGAGCTGATGCGACCATTACCGTCAATGACCTGATTCACATAGCGCTGCTCAACCGAAGCGGAAAGGACATGGAAACTGCTCCCGGCCGGTTCGAAATTCTGGCTCTTCAACACTCCGAAACGCGCTCCCGGCGCTGTCTTGATGAAGGCGATCAGGGCGTGGTTTTCCAGTTTTCGTCTGCCGTCGTGCAGCCAGGTATTGCGGAAGTCGAAGGTCCCGCCGGCAGAGCCGCCCACGAACAGGCAGGGGAAACGGCCGGAATCGTACAGCGCTTCCATGAAGAATGATTCGGAGGCCGACAGGCCGTCGAACAGGACGTACGCCAGGGTGTCGCGGAAATCTATCTTCATGTTCACCTTGAGTCCCGCGATTGCCTTGCCGATGCGGTCCACGCGGTCCTTGAGTCCCGTGTCGATGCTTCCCCGGCGCAGGTCTTCACACCCCAGGGGAACGGAGACAATCTCGGCTTCGGCTATGATGGAGGCGTCGAAGCACTGCACTACGACGCGATCCCAGCGGCTGCCCGTCGGGCAGTAGAGCCGGCCGCCGTCGGCGTGCAGTTCTCCGGCAGTGGAGCAGATCATCGTGGGAACCCCGGGGAAGCGGGATGCGATGGTCTTCGCGACCTGGTCGATGTCCACATGGGGCGACACATAGGCGGTGACAAAGGTGGGGGAGATGCGAATCTTTTGCAGTTCGCCCGACAGACTCGCCGCGGTGCTCTGGATGGCTACGGCGCCGACGCCGTTGTTCCGCGTTTTCCGGAAGCTGAAGATACCCATAGATTACTCCTTTTGTATGCGAATATGAACTGTTTGCCGGGGATTTCCCGACCGCCTTCGATCCGTGGCGCCGGTGACTATTCTTTATGGAATGTATCGGATGTTTCGGCGCATTCTTGAGCCGAATGTGCAAAATCCGGTGGTGACACGTTCTGTTCCGTCTCGGGGACGACCCTTTGTTCCCGGCAGTGCCGCGGCATGTGGCGCATGGTTTCCGATGCGCCCGTGCAGGCCCCCGCGACTGCCTGTCAGGCGATCCGGAATTTTCCGACCAGGTCCTGAAGGTGCTGTGCCTGCTCCGCGAGCTGTGCCGCTGCTGCCGATGTCTCTTCAGCTCCGTTCGCACTCTGGTGTATTACGTCGGTTATCTGCTGGATATTGCTGGTAATTTCAGTGGTTGTGGCGGTCTGCTCCTCCGAGGCAGTGGCAATCTGGTTGATCTGCATGGTCACCTCCCCAATCTGCGAGAGAATTTCCTGCAGTGCCTCACCTGACTTCATGGACGAGGACGCCCCTTTTTCAACCTCGCTCACGCCTTCCTCCATGGCCCGAACGGCCGCCTTGGTCTCCGACTGGATCGACTTTATCATCTCACTGATCTCACGCGTCGCCTTGGTGGTTCTCTCGGCCAGTGCCCGCACCTCGTCGGCGACCACCGCGAATCCTCGCCCCTGCTCTCCTGCCCGGGCTGCCTCGATGGCGGCATTCAGCGCCAGCAGGTTGGTCTGGTCCGCTATGTCCTCGATGGTGCCGATGATTTCCCCAATCTGCTCGGAGCGGGTTCCCAGCGTTCCAATGGTCATGGCGGTCTGCATTACCCGATCGGCTATTTTCTCCATGCCGGAGATGGTTTCCTGGACAATGCTTGCGCCGAAATCTGCTGAATCGCTGGTCTTTTTTGAATTTTCCGCCGCAAAGGTGCAGTTGCGCGCTATGTCGAGGCTGGTTGCCGACATCTCTTCGCTTGCCGTGGCCACGGTGCTTGTCTGCGACGCAACCTCCTCCGCTGCGGTGGCAATCTGTTCCGAAGTGGCGTGCAACTGGGCGGAAGCCGCGGCAATACCGCTGGAAATGCTTACGGTCTCGGATATGAGCTCGCGAAGGCTTTGCACCATGCTGTTCATTGCGGCCATTACGCTATGCGTGTCACCGTCGGCCACGGCGACATGCACGGCCAGATCTCCCCCGGCGACCTTTGTCGCAATGTCGCTCACCTCGGTGGGATCCCCGCCGAGCTGGCGCAGTATGCCGCGGGTTATAAGCAGAGCGAGTGTCACGGCGGCGAGCGCGCCCAGGATGAGTGCGAGAACGAGCGTCATCCGTGCACGTGAAGCCGTCTTGTCGCCCGACATCCTCTCCTGCCGGGCAATCTTGCCATTTACATCGATTATTTTGTCGAGGGTCTCCTCTGCCGCGCGGAAGGAAGCCGTCGCCGTTGTCAGCTCGAACTTCAGGGCCTTCGCATAGTCTTCCTTGGAACCTTTTTTCCTATAGGCCTCGGACATGGCTGTGAATGCCCGGACATCGTTTTTCCAACGGTCCCATTCGCCGACGAATTTCTTCCACAGTACCGCTTCTTCAGGCGTCTGCTCCAGAGGCTCGTACACCTTCCATGCCGCGTCAGCCCGCTCGAAAGCCTGTGCAATGTACTTCCGCTGGTTCTCGACCCGGTCTGCCGCCAGATCGGGTATGAGGAGCGTGCGGCAGGCGGCCTTGACCGCGGTCTGGGCTTCATAGATTGTCCCCAGGCTGTCGATGCTCGGCAGCCTGTTCTTGGAAACGGCATCAAGGCTGCTGTTCAGCTTCTCAATGCCAAAGATGCCGATTGCGCCCACAAAGAGGAGGATGGCGGTGCATGTCAGAAATCCGGCCAACAGTTTCTTCTTGAGTGTCATGGTACGCTCCTTTGCGTGGTACTGCCTTGTGGGCCAGACATGAGTATGGCGTGAGGCAGGTTTTTTCATTAGAAACCTGGGCTGTTGCTATATTTCGACAAAAAGGGAAAAAACTTGAGCTGTTTTTTGCCATTGAGGCGCCGGCAGCGGGAGGCATCCACGATACTGAACTGGTTGTCTATGCCGGGACCCATTTCTCCCGTGAGGAGCGACTGATGCAGCAGGCCGTATTTTTCGCTTATGAAGGGCAGAGGGCGGCCCACGACGCGCTCCACCGGCACGTGCTTCCTTTCAGTGTCCCGCGGCATTGTGAGGCAGTCGATTTGGGTTACACTAATACCTGAGTCCGTGACGCCTTCACGCCTTCGCCTTCACGGAACGCCTCGGTTTCTTGCATCGGCGTTGGTTGAATCGGTCCGACGAAGTTCACCCGGAATAACCGGCGTGAACCGGCATCGGCGACGTTCAAACCCCGGCATTCCGCTCGCTTCGGCATTCAGACATAACGGATTCAGGTAAAATTAAATTAACCTTGAGTATTGTCCAAGGAGGACGAAGCCCATGACGCGGAAAGAGAAGGAAAGGCAGGAACGGTTGCGCGAAATACTGCGCGAGGAAAAACGGAGGCTGTGGCAGGAGCTCCGTTCGGAAATATTCCGCGACCAGGAAAAGCTGCATGCAGAGTATGATATCCCGCGGGACCTCGGGGAACAGAGCATGCTGGACGTGCTATCCGATACCGGCCTTGCCGTGGCCGACATACTTCGTGAACGTCTGACTCGAATGGAAGAAGCGGAACGAAAGCTCGAGGAAGGGACTTTCGGCCTGTGCGAGGACTGTGGCGTCGAGATTGAGGAGGAGCGGCTCCGGGTCATCCCGTATGCAGTCCGCTGCGTCCGCTGCCAGGAGCGAATCGAAGGTCCGTCCTATCCTCCGGAAGGAACGTACTAGTATTACGGAGGCAAGCAAACATATCAATGGTAGGGGCTAGGCGTGCCTCGCCCAATCGGTGCACGGCGCGCCGTGCACCCAAATCCGGGTTGCTTGCCGAAGTAATATTTCCCCGCAACTCCGGATGAGTCGGAGGAGGTGAAGATGATGCTGATTCGGATACTCTTCAGTGCGGTGCTGGCGCTCGCCACGGTTTCCCATGCACTGGCGGACGACCCGTACCGTGCGAAACGGATGGATATGGTGGAGCGGCAGATCCGGGGCCGCGGCATCAGAGACGCTCGGGTGCTGGCTGCCATGGAAAAGGCGCCCCGACATCTCCTCGTGGACAGGTCTCTCCGGCCCGGAGCCTATAGCGACCACCCCCTTCCCATCGGCGAGGGCCAGACAATCTCCCAGCCGTACGTAGTGGCGCTGATGACCGAGGAGCTGAGGCTGTCGCCGACAGACCGGGTGCTGGAGATCGGCGCCGGGTCGGGCTACCAGGCCGCTATCCTCGCGGAGATCGTGAAAGAGGTCTTCACCATAGAGATCCGGAAGGGCCTTGCGGAGCGGGCCGCTGAACGGTTGAAGGATTTGGGATACCGCAATATACGGGTAAAATATGCCGACGGTTACTTCGGATGGCAGGAGCATGCCCCTTTTGACGCCATCATCATCACGGCCGCGGTGAACCACATCCCCCCCCCTCTCCTGAAACAACTGAAGGAAGGGGGCAGGCTGATCCTTCCCTTGGGAAGCACGGTCTTCTACCAGACGCTTACCCTGGTCACGAAGAATAAAGGGGGGGATCTCTCCGTGGAACAGAAAGGTGAGGTCGCCTTTGTCCCTATGACCGGAGAGGCCCGGAAGAGATGATGGCCGGATGGTTTACCGAGGAACCGTGGCGAGTACGAGAAATGCGAGAAAGTAGACTGCCGCGGCCAGGTATGCGACCGCTCCGAAGCCTGTCGACAGGGCGAGCATGAGGGCCATGACCGGGGCAAGGACCGAGAATGAGCCATTGATTGCCCACGCCCAGGGGATCAGGGAGGGTGCCCTCTCCCCCAGAAGCCTCATGCCGACCGGGAAGGGGATTCCCATGGGAACTCCGAGGGGAATGAGGGCTATGAATACGGCGGCGAAGCGAAACGGCCGAGGGAGCGTGGTCAGGAGTGACGGGGCGTGGGGGAGAAGGAGTCCGTACAGGAGTATGAGCAGCGCGATGACCAACAGAATACGAGGACGCCGCAAAGCCTCGCAGCGCTGGCTGAAGAGACTCCCGGCCCCTGAGCCGATAAGGAGGGAGGCGAGGACCGCGGCCAGGGCGAAGGTGGCGTTTCCCAAGGGGAGGATGAGCTTCTGGATACAAAAAATCTCCGCGAACATGAAACCGATCCCGATGAGGGCGAAGTAGGGGAGGAAGAAGCGGGCTCCGGAATCAGCCCGGCCGGATTGACCGGCAACGGATGGAACCGTCGCCGCCCTTCCGGAAACCTGCCGGTTTCCGTTGAGGGATCGTGCAATGGCGGGGACAAGGATCAGGAGGGTGCTCATAACCAGCGCCTGGAGTAGAATCGCGGGAAACAGATACCCTTCCTCCAGGAAGAACTGCCATTTCCCGCCCATGACCCGGTACGTCTCTCCCATGTTTTCCAGCCGCAGAAAGTGATGGAAGAAGGGAGCGTCGTCGCGCACCGGTTGGATGTCGAAAAGGTAGCCGTCCATGAACGCCGCGCGTTTCGCCGGAGAGAGCACTGCCGCGCATGCCCGGTAGTATTCGTCTGACGGGAGTTTGACGAAAACGTTGCTCTCCCCGGCCCCGAGGCCCGGCAGGGACACCACATCGAACCACCGTTCACGGGCGAAACGCCGAATCTTCTCCATCTCGTTCCCGTTCAGGGGGGAGCGTTTCACCAGGATGGAAAGGCTCCCCCAGCTTCGCACCACCGCCACATGGCGGCTCGCATCCCGCACCCCCATCTCTTCCAGCGCGGTTGCCGCTGTCGCCAGGATTCTCAGTTCGATGCGGGGTGGTGGAAGCATGAACAGGGTGAGGAAGAGCGCGCCGTCCGGTCGCAGATGGGAAAGGTACTCACGGAAGGCCTCCACGGTGAGCCGGTACTCCTCCGCCATGCCGAATGCCGCTGACGGGCTTGCGCCCTGAAGCGGTATGTCGATCAGATCAAATATCTCCTTTCCCCCCATGAGCCACGCCCTTCCCGTTCCGGTCAGCAGTCGGAGCCGATGCTCGTCCGGAGATGCCCCGGTCATTTCCCCGTAGACCCTTGCCAGGAGCGGTGTCGACTCGATTCCGATTATTTCTTTTGCGCCATAGCGCCGCGCAAGGAGAAGGTGGAGTCCGCCCTTCGGATCGAGAACCAGCACCCGTCTCCTTGTCTCCGCTTCATAGGGGAGGGCGGCGGGGAGGTAGGAGAGGAACGCCAGTTGTGCCGGATCAGATGCGTTCGTAACGGCGCTGGTCTCGCCTCCGTCAACGGCAATGCCCGTCTGCTCCGGGAGAGGCTCAAGGTACTTCAGGCTCAGGCCGGGGGCGAATCGGGCTGCCGGGCTTTTGAAGGTGTCGACTCTCGCATCGGGAGAATAGTAGGTGCGGAGGTGGCGTGCGCCGGGGTAGCGGAGGGCGGCTTCGAGACCCTTGTAGGGAGACATCCTCAGTCCGGCGAATTCCGGTTGCAGGAGGAAAAGGGCGAGGGAGACAAGAGAAAGAACGGCGGCCGCGCTCCGCAGGGGAGGGGACAGCAGTGCGCAGGAGGCGGCGAGCACCAGTGCCGCGAGCAGGAAGACGCCGCGTTCCGGAGATGTCAGGGAGGTAAGAACCAGGATACCCACGGAACCGGCGCCAGCGCCGAGGAGGTCGGCCCCGTAGACGAGGCCCGAACGGCTGCTGCGAGCCGTGAAGGCAGTTGCCATGAGAAGGCCGGCGCAGAGAAAGGGGACCGCAAGCACGAGATAGTGGAACCCGATGCGGAGTATCTCCGTCCACTCCCAGGAGAGGAGCACCGGGTCGAAGGGGAAGCGGTTTATGAGCAGGAATCCGGCCGGGAGGGCGATTCCCAGCGCCATGGCGTATTTCCCCATATGGTCGGGATTCCCGAGAGCGGGGAACATGGAGAGGAGCACGCCACCGGCGGCCAGGCCGAGCATGGCGATGCTGACGACCATGGCGGCGAAGTGGTACGAGACGGAGATTGAGTAGATGCGGGTGAGCAGCACCTCGAAGGCCAGCGAAGCTGATGAGGAAACAAAGATGACCGCAAGTATGCGTTGTTCTCGATCCATGATAGGGTACGAATGGTTGAACGGTGTAGTGGTTCTCTTTCGGCAGAATGCCGAAAACTCTTTGTAATTCTATCACGCATCATTCGTTTATGGACCATGTGAGGAGCGAATAGGGTTTCCATCCGGAAACCTTGTCACCCGACTGCCTCGATCATCGGACATGATGGTGCGAACTTGCCGACCGATGTGAGGTTTCTGGATTTGTAAAAAAATAACATGAACAATGTATAAATCTTTTCGACCGATACCGTTGAATGCTGTATCAGCATTTTCCTGATGGGCAGCGGAAAAAATGCTTACGTCGATACGATCACGCCAGGTTGACAAGGCTTGAAAGTAGTATATTGTTCACCTGTAATTAAATAATTATAGAGATACGGCGAGCATTCCAGGGAACGCGGATGCTGCGCATGGTCTTCGTTCCGGAGTAGGAGGGAGTGTTTCATGGTCGTTAGAGTGCTGTTAGTCGATGACCATTTAATAATACGGGAGGGGATTCGAGTTTCTCTGGAAAAGCTGTCCGATATCGAGGTTGTCGCCGAGGCCGACAATGGGCGGATGGCGCTGAAATTCGTTCAGGAATGTCTGCCCGATGTGGTCTTGATGGACGTGGTCATGCCGGACATGGACGGCATAGAGGCAACCAGATGGATTGTTTCGCACTATCCCGGCAGCAGGGTGCTTATCTTCTCGGGACACTCGGACATGCAGTTGATACTGGGAGCGCTGAAGGCGGGCGCCAGGGGTTTCATTATGAAATCCTGTTGCTCGACACAGGAGCTTGTTCGCGCTATCCAGGCAGTCGCAGCGAATGATACCTACTTCAGTTCGCCGGTTGCGGAATCTATCCTCAGGGATTACATGGAACTCAGTGATAACGAGAACCGACGGAGCGTCGCGCAGATATCGCCCCGTGAGCGGGAGATTCTTCAACTCCTCGCCGATGGGAAGAATACGAAAGAGATAGCATTTGTACTTGAAGTCAGCACCAAGACCGTGGATACCCACAGAAAACACATAATGACCAAGCTGAAGGTCGGCAGCATTGCCGAACTGACAAAATTCGCAATCCGCAAAGGCCTGACAGCCCTCTAGTAAACGGCGGCTGAATTCACAAGCCCGCCGAATTATAGCCGCTCCGACTGACATGTCGCCTCTGGTGAATATCCCGGTTTCAAGGACTTTGTATCCGGTGTGAGGGCTGACACCGGACGAAATTCTGTTCCACTATTGACGGTACTTGCGCTCCACAGCGGGAGGCCCGATGAAGTCCAGCAATTCTCGCATCGTTCTTCTCGTCAGTGACGATTCGGTACAGATACGCGCGTTTTCTTCCGTTCTCAGGCAGGACGGGATGAAGGTCCTGCTTCGTCGAAACGTCTCGGAAGCTTTCAACGTCCTGAAAGCACGTCCCCCCGACATCATCATCACCAGGCTGTTGATGAACGACATTGACGGATGGCGCTTTTTCCGTCTCCTCCGTTCGCCGGTCTTTGAGCCGTTCAATCGCATTCCGGTTATTGTGATTTCATCAACCTTGGCTGACCATGGCTCCAATTTCATGTTTCGCCCCGGAATCGACGCCGTCCTCCCGGACGGGACTGTTCCATCGCAGTTGCTTGGTTGCGTTCGCGAACTGTTGGACGGCCGCGCTTGGCGGCTGGCTCCGAGTGTGGTTGTTGTGGGAACGAGCGGAAATGCCCGGACCGTGG
>CALABV010000050.1 GCA_937886325.1 uncultured Geobacter sp. | reverse complement strand
GTTCATTCAAACCCAACCTGTTGTCAGGCGGTTGCCGGTGGCGGAGGGAAGGGACCTTCCACCCGGTTTCTGCCGCCGGCCTTGGCACGGTAGAGAGCGCCGTCGGCTTCCCGGATGAAATCCTCCATCGTTTCTATCCCCGGAGAGGGATACACCGCAATTCCGATACTGACGGTAAGACTCACGTCCTCCATCCTCTCGGAAAACCGGCTCTTCTCAACCGAGTCCCGGATACGCTCGGCAACGGCCACGGCCTCGGACAGGGAGGCGCCGGGGATCACGGCAACAAATTCATCTCCCCCATACCGCGCGGCGGTATCATAGACGCGGAGTTCTTTGCGGAATACCGAAGCAGCCTCGGCCAGAACCATGTCGCCCCCCTGGTGGCCGTACTGGTCGTTAATCTCCTTGAAATGGTCGATGTCGAGAATCAGGAGGGAGAGGAAGCTTCCGCTGCGCTGAACGCGCGAAAGTTCTCTTTCCATCACATCCATCAGGTAGCGTCTGTTGTGAAGTCCGGTCAGATGGTCGGTATGGGAAACCAGCATCAGCTTCTCGTTCGCCAGCTTCAACTCCTCCTGAAGCTGCCTGATCTGGAGGTGGATTCTGACACGGGCCACCATTTCAGCGGGGTCGAACGGCTTGGTGATATAATCGCTCGCCCCCTGTTCAAGACCCTGGAGCTTGGAATCGCGGTCATCCCGAGCCGTCAGGAAGATGATGGGTATGTTGCGCAGTTCGTCGCGCGACCGTGCCATGGACAGGAACCGGAAACCGTCCAGGCGGGGCATCACCACATCGCAGATAATCAGGTCCATCTTGATTTCGCGAAGGATCGTCAGCGCCTCGATACCGTCACCGGCCTCATGGTAAAATGACGCCAGAGAATAGTTCCTGAGAATGTGGATGATTTCCCTGCGAACCGGTTCCGAATCTTCAATGACGAGGATGTTTGTTTCCATCATCTGCCTGCCGTAGACTTCCGTTTATTATCATCCATCTGAATCGCGTTGTAGTGCTGGATGAATCTCTCTCCAGTTCCGACGCTTCGGCGCGCACCGGGGACGAAACCGTCCGGCGCTCTACAGCACAGGCTCCCGTGCCCGTCGCTTCAACTCCGCGATGGTTGCGGCGTAATCAGTACTGCCGAAGACGGCGCTTCCCGCCACGAATACGTCAGCTCCCGCGTGGGAGATGCGCTCGATATTGTCCGTCTTTACGCCGCCGTCAACCTCGAGTTCCGTTTCCAGGCCCCTTTTGTCCAGCATTCGCCGCAGGGAGTGAATCTTCGGGAGACAGGCCTCGATGAACGACTGGCCGCCGAAGCCGGGGTTTACCGTCATAAGGAGGACCAGGTCGAGTTCATCCAGCACATATTCCAGACAGCCAAGTGGAGTAGCCGGGTTCAGGGCCACGCCGGCTTTCTTGCCGAAAGACCTGATGAGTTGCACCGTACGGTGGAGATGCACCGCCGCTTCGGCATGGACGACGATGATGTCCGCCCCGGCCTCGGCAAAGGAAGGAATGTAGCTGTCCGGACTGGAGATCATCAGATGAACATCAAGAGGAAGGGCCGTGACCTTTCTGACCGCATCCACCACCAGCGGGCCGATGGTGATATTCGGCACGAAGTGGCCGTCCATGACGTCCACATGGATATAATCCGCCCCTCCCGCCTCAACGGCCCGAATCTCATCCCCAAGCCGGGCAAAATCGGCCGAGAGCAGTGACGGCGCTATCTTCTTCATGAAACCTCCATCCAGCCGAGCTCAACGCCTTCTCCGCAGGCGGACCGCGGTGAAGCCATCCATGCCGTGCCGATGAGGCCAACCGCGAAAAAAGCCGCGGTCGGTAAAGAGACAGGAAAGATCAGGAAATATCTCCTGTAGGTCTTCTACCATAAAATCGTTCCGTTCTGAAACAAAATCATCTATCAACTGCTCATTTTCCTCCACGGATGTGGAGCAGGTGGAAAAGAGGAGGACACCCCCGTCCGCAAGGCGATCCGCCGCGGCACGCAGGATGGCGCCCTGCAGCAGTGCCATCCGTGCAAGGTCCTCCGGCGTCAGGCGCCATTTTGCTTCCGGGTTCCGCCGAAGCACCCCGAGTCCGGAACAGGGCGCATCGAGGAGGATACGGTCGAAAGGACGGCCCCCCAGATCGGAAAGCGGCCCTGATGCATCAATCTTTCTTGTTTCGATTGTGGAGATCCCGAGCCTTTCCGCAGTTTCCCGCACAAGACCCAACTTCCGTTCGTCCCGGTCGCAGGCGAGAATGGATCCCCGATTCTCCATGAGTTGTGCCAGGTGGGTGGCCTTGCCGCCGGGAGCCGCGCACAGGTCAAGGACGGTTTCTCCCGGCAGCGGGGATACAAAGAGGCTCGCCAACTGGGACGACTCGTCCTGGACCGTGAACAATCCTTCCTGGAAACCGGGGAGGGTTAACGGTGGCGTTTGTGTCAGAATCCGTATGCCGAAGGGGGAAAAATCGGTAGCCCGGGCATGGACTCCGCCGTTTGCCAGGAGTTCCAGAAGCCGCTCCCGGGTAATCTTCAGAGTATTTGTCCGGAGAATCAATGATGGCGGTTCGGACATGGCCGCTGCAAGGGCTTCGACTTCTTCCGGGCCGACCTGCCTGTTCCACAGCTCTACCAGCCAGCGTGGCTGGGAATGGCGCGCGGACAGGAACCCGACCGGATCAGACTCCCGGTCGGGCCAGCGAATATTCTCCCTCTCCCGATCCGCTCGCCGGAGCACCGCGTTGATGAAGCCGGCGGCCCGCGGCGCGAAGCGCTTCGCAAGCTTGACCGTCTCATTGACCGCCGCTGAAACCGGAACCCGATCGAGAAAATGTATCTGGTATACCCCCAGGCGCAGCAGTATCAGCACCGATCTTTCCAGCTTGGCGGTTTTCTGCGAGGACCAGCAGTCGATGAGATAGTCGAGCGTTCCCTGACGGCGAAGCACTCCGAATACCAGCTCTGTAAGAAATCCCCGATCAGGTCCGTGAAGGGCGTCCGTGGACAATTCCCGATCAACCAGGGTATCGGCGAAGGAAGCGCTCTTCTCAATGTGCGCCAGTATCTCAAAGGCTGATTGACGGGGGTTTTTCCTGTTCACGTGCACTCCTGCCGGGGACTGAGAGGATTCTTTCGCGGTCCGGGTAATGCAAGAAACCGAGGCGTTCCGCGAAGGCGAAGTCGTGAAAGCGTCACGGGTTCTGGCAATTGAAAAGGGCGGCCGGAAGAACAGCCGCCCTTCGTATCAAGATGAAGAATCCCGACCTTCTCAGGGACGGTTTCCGTAAACCATTGACTCCAGCCTCCTGACCCGTTCCTCCATGGGGGGATGGGTGGAGAAAAGGGACATGAGACCGCCGCCGGTGAGGGGATTCACGATAAACATATGGGCAGACGCCGGGGTCGCCTCCTGCATGGGCAACCGGCGGTTCGCCGCTTCCAGTTTTCTGAGCGCCCCTGCCAGGTACAGGGGGTTGCCGGATACTTCGGCGCCTCCTTTGTCCGCATCGTATTCACGGGAACGGGAAATAGCCATCTGGATCAGGAGCGCTGCCAGCGGGGCCACGATGACCATCACCAGCATGCCGAGTATGCCGCCCCCTTCGCCGTCCCGATCCCTCCCTCCGCCGCCGAAAATGGCCGCCCACTGGGCCATGTGGGCCAGATAGGTGATGGCGCCGGCCACGGTCGCGGCAATGGTGGAGATGAGGATATCGCGATGCTTCACGTGGGACAGTTCGTGGGCCATTACTCCCATCAACTCCTCACGGGAAAGGATGCGAAGAATCCCCGTGGTCGCCGCAACTGCGGCATGCTCCGGGTTTCTCCCGGTGGCAAAGGCGTTGGGCGTATCCGACGGGATGATGTAGACACGGGGCATGGGCAAACCCGCCCTCGCCGCCAACTGTCTGACAAGGCCGAAAAATTCGGGGCTGTCCGCCTCGGTAACCTCTTTCGCGCCGTACATGGCCAGCACAATCTTGTCGGAGAACCAGTAGGACACGAAATTCATGGCGCCGGCCAGAATGAGGGCGAGCAGCATGCCGCCCTGCCCGCCGACTGCGCCGCCGGCCAATACCAGCAGCACCGTCAGAAGAGCGAGCAGAAATGTTGTTTTCAGGGTATTCATGGAGAGCCTCTCTCTTTTTCGCGGTTTTTCTGCATCGTTTTTGAACAGTATAAGCATTGCAGTATGAAACCGCAAGGCCGACAACATGCAGACAGCGGACCCCGCGTCGCGGCTTTGAAAGAAATGGCCTGCCGAAGCTCCATTCCCCAGAAAAAAGCAACGGGCGCGAAAGGATCCCGCGCCCGCATGAACAATCCGAATACCTGAAAACTCCCTTCCGAGGCGTGCCTGCTACTGGGGCACCAGTTCCACACGCCGGTTCTTGGCCCGGCCATCCTCGGTGGTATTGACGGCTACCGGCGCCAGGTAGGCAACGCCGCTTGCGGTGAGCCGGTTCGCCGCGATGCCGTACTGCCTGGTAAGGGCCGCAACAACTGCCTCGGCCCGCTGCCGGGAAAGCCCCAGGTTGGACTCGAAACCGCCCACGTTGTCCGTATGGCCGACCACGTGCAACCGCAGTTTCGGCTCTTTCTTCATGAGCCTGGCAATCTGCTCCAGCGCCGGCTTTGATTGGGGCTTGATATCCGCCTTGTTGGTGTCGAACAGGATGCCGTACAGGGCCACCCGGCCGGATGACGAAATCGCCCTGGACATCTCGTCGGCGCTCACGACCACCATATTCTGCGTCATGGGGCGCACCTCAACGATATCCACCGCCAGGTAGGCGCCACGCCGCGCCTTGTATACCTTGTCGTCTTTCGCCCACTCAACCGCTATCAGGTAGACATACACGTCGCCGTCGGGCCTTTTCAACTCCGCGCTTGCGCTGCGCACGGTCTTGTCGTTCGCGGCATAAAACACGTAATAGCTTCGATTGGTCTTGACCTCCATGCGGCTGAACGGGGCTAGAAAATTGTACCCCTTCAACGCTTGCGGGTCCTGTCCGGAATCATAGAGCATGCGGAAACCTTTTGACTTCAGCTCGTTCTGGTAATTGCGGATGAGTTCCACGGCGCTCGCGTCTCCCGTTGCTTCATACCAGATGCGCGTCAGCTTTCCCTCAAGCTTCAGGGGCGGCCTGACAAACTCACGCTTGTAGGTGCTCAGGTTCGTACCCTTGAAGGTCGATGTCTGCAGCTCGTATTCATCGAAACGTTTCACCTGGTATCCCACGATCTCGGACCCCCTGAATCGTTTGAGAAGCGGGTGGTCCTTCGCACCAGGCAGATCGGCCGCATGGGATCCGCTCGACGACAGGCAGAGCATGAGAGCCGGGAGCAGCAGCGCTACCTTCTTCGCCGTCATATAAAATCGTGACCATCGTTGCGTACGGAACATAGCGGTTAAGCCTCCTTGCCGGTGTAGTGAACGGGTTTCTTTACCACCCGAAACATGCCGTGGGAGACCATACCAAATAAATAGCTAAAGATAAACAGATTTTCATGTCCTTGGGCTCCAGACCCCTACCTATCGCTACCGCGCCGGAGGAAGGGATGGTTTTCCAGACTGGGGAGGAGGCAGAGCCGCGGGAGGAAGTGACGGCGCACCCCGCACAGCTTCCGACGGAGCGGACGGTTCAGGAAGTTCGCGCCAAACCTCGGGCGTCCGAGGTTTGCTCATTTTCAAGCCGTCACACCGCACATATCCAGAGACTGCCGGATCTGCGGCACCCTCCACAGCGCACCATTCCTCACCATCGGGGCCCGTTATCTCCAGATTGGTGAACACCGTCTCCCCCTTCTTCAGATGTTTCAGGCCGGGACCTGATTTCAGGGGCCGGGGGTACACCGTGAGACCTTCTTCCAGCACAATAGCCGAACCGGCCTCGCCTGCATCGGGGTTTGCGGCGCGGCTGACGCCCGGTATCATGAGGCAGACAACAACGCACAAGACCGTCAAACCTTTGAACCGAATCATATGCATTCCCTCCGTGACATTTCGATTCCCGTATCTCCTCATCAAGCAGGCGGAATACCCTCGAATCCGCCGCAATGATGGTACCGAAAAGTGTACTGTCGGATTCTGTAAAGGCAATCTTCTTCCCTCAAGTTTCATACATCGGGCAGGGACAATCCGTTCAATCCCGTCCGTCGGCTGACTTCCGACAAAACCACCCGCACCGGCCTCACGAATTGTTCTCTTCAGCATCATGGCCGGAACTCTCTCCTGCGACACCCACTCGCCGATACATGGCGGCCAACTCGGAACGAAAACGGGAAAAAACGGCAAGAAAGATACAGGCTCCCGCAAGGCAGATGCAGGCCCCGCCGAGCATGGTGAGGACAACACCGATACTCTCGGCAATCGCGCCCGCCGCCAGTCCTCCGATGGGAATCATGCCGATGAACGACATAATGTACAGGCTCATGACGCGGCCACGCTTGTCGTGGTCGACCACGGTCTGGAGGATTACGTTGCTGGCGGTCAGTTGCGCCATTGAGATGCCGCCCAGAAAAAAGAGGATTACAAGGGCAGCGGGAAAGCTGCGCGACAGGGAGAGTACCGCGAGACAGAGGGCAACGGCGATGATTGCCGGCGGCAGTACCCCGGCAAGGCCCAGCACGTTGCGGCGGGCGGCGAACAGGATGTTGCAGACAAGGCAGCCAACCCCGGAAGCAGTAACCATGAAACCATAATCCCGTGATGTGCCGTGCAGGACGTCACGGGCAAAAGCAGGCAGCAGGGTTGTGTACGGCATGATCGTCAGGCTGAGAAGACAGAGGAGGAGCAGAGTCCCCCGGAGAGGGAGAGAGCTCCAGGCATAGCCGAAGCCGTCCAGGATCTCGCCGAAGACGCGCCTTCCGTCGCCTTGCCGACGCGGGACAGACGGCACCCTCATGGCGCACAAGGCAGCAAGCACCGCCAGATAACTGGCCGCATTGATCAGAAAACACACGCCCTCACCAAAGCCGGAGATAAGGATACCTGCCAGGGATGGACCGACCAGACGGGCCGAATTGAACATGGCCGAGTTGAGGGGGATGGCATTGGCAAGATCTTCCCGATCCGGAACCAGATCGGCGACAAAGGAGTGCCGTGCGGGCATGTCAAAGGAATTGATAATTCCGTTCAAGAGGCTGAGCAGGGCAACCTGCCATATCCTGACCGATCCGGAGAGTACCAGCAGGGAAAGGAGGAGCGCCTGGGCAAGAAAGAGCGATTGGGTCCAGATCAGCAGGCGCCGCCGCTCGACCCGGTCAGCCAGCAGGCCTGCGAACGGGGGCAGCACGAGGGTTGAGATCTGGCCGGCGAAAGCGACGACCCCGAGTTGCAACGCGGAACCGGTCAACCGGTACACAAGCCAGCCCACGGCAACCAGTTGCATCCACGTGCCCACCAGTGACAGACTCTGTCCAAGGAAAAACAGCCGGAAGTTCCGGTAGCGGAAGGCTCGTACCATAAGGCGCAGGCGACCGTGAATGCTGTTTCTTCCCCCCGGTGAAGGACCATTGCCGTTAGTCGAAGCTTCCTCCCTACCCTTTTGTTCGTCTTTGCAGACATCTTCCATGACAAGAACCTGCCCTGATGCATCCGGAGTGAAAAAGAAAGTCGATTTTCAGGGTAACGAAGACCGACTCGCTGTTTCGTATGTGATAGCACATCAGCAGGCAGTTTGCCACGAACGTTTTAGTCGCCTGGATACGGAGAAAGTTGGATGTTCATCTGTGCACGCTGATCATTCCATCCGTATCAACAAACGTCTCGAAATACACCTGTCGTTCTCCGTCGGTCACCAGACGCGCCGATATCTGGAAGCGCAGGGTCAGAGAATCGTCTTCATCGGGGAGGAATGTCACGTTCGTTCCGAACAGCCGAGGTTCATACGTTTCGATGGCCGACTTTATGCTCGTCTCGATCTCCCGCACCGAATCGGGGTAGTTCTGGAGGAAGTCCAGGAAATCCGGGACACCGTAATCGTCGGCAATGGGGACGTTTCCCTGCCTGGTGTTCAGCATCTTGCGCAGATGCTCGATAATGGAATCCAGGCAAAGCCGGTGGTCGCCACTTCCGCGACGACGTGGCTCCCGCTCCCAGGAACGGACGCGCTCCAGAAGTCTTTCTCCACTCAAGACTCTCACCACCTTTCCGGACTGAAATAATTCAGGGAGAGGTGTATCCCTCCCGCAGACTGGAGAGGGATACACCGTTACTCAGAGCGCCTTTTCCAGGGCGTCCGCCCGGTCGCCCGACGCGGGGTGACTGGAAAACACGCTGCTCTCATTGCCGTACATCTTTTCCAGCTTGCGCAGTGCGCTGACCGCGGCCTTGGGATCGTACTTATTAGTCTTCATGAATCTGAGGGCATACTGGTCGGCATCGTTTTCATTGGACTGGGAATACTGGGCATGTATCAGCTTCTCTGCCAGGTCGCCGAGCGCCGCATCCGATAGCTTGGCAATCCCGCTTCCGCTGGCGGAGCCGGCCTTGCGCGCTGCGGATGTCATGTAGGCGGTCTGCAGGGCTTTTTTGGAATGGCCGAGGCTTACATGGCCGATTTCATGACCGATGACATAGCGCACTTCGTCGTCGGTCATTGCGTCCATCAGACCCGAGTATACGCGGATGGCGCCGTCAGCCATGGCAAAGGCGTTGACTTCCTGCACCAGATAAACCTTGATGTTCAGCTTCAGGTCCTTTTCGGTCTTCATGCCCTTGGTGAGCTTTGCCAGCCGCTTCGCATAGGGGCTTGACTGCGGCGCCACCTTGTTGGACTCGTCGGATACCGCGGCGGCTTCGGACGCGAGTCGCTTCACATCACCGTCGGACAGCGTCGCCGCTGTTGTCAGGTCTTTTCCCGCGTCGATCATGTCGCCGAGATCGAAGCCGGCATTGACAGGTTGCGCGAGTGCAACCGCAGCCACTACCGCCATCGACATTATTCCAAGTGTTTTCAGCATCCTTTTCTCCTTTACACATGTGATATGGGCAGCCCCGACTCACGAGTTCCGCCAGCAAAGAAACGGCAATCCGGTTCACGTACGGGGGGCTATCATTCCGTCGGTTTGGGAGACGCAAGGGCTTCCAGCTCTTTTGAGAGCTCTCATCAGGTCAACAGGTTTTTGAAGCGGCGTCACTTTTCTTGAATAGTTTTCAAATCATTCAGGACTTTAGCCAAGTCAAACGGTTTCGAGAACAACGGTTGATGAGCAAAGAAATCCAGGAGCTGCGGCTCAAGTTCTTTCTGGGTTTCCATGTCCACGGAAAAGAGAGCCGCCTTCAACCCTTCGTCAGACAATATCGATTGCAGTGGAAACTCGAATTCCTTGAGATAGTCTTTTGCCGCTGATATCGTGCCACCATATTTCCTTTGCCGAGTCTCAGGCAAGGAATTATAAAATTCGACGTATTCCTTTACATAATATTTGACTGCATCGAAATATCTGTATTCACGGTATATTGCCTCTTTTGCTTCAGTCTCACATGATGTTGCATTGTTCAAAACATATATGCCAATGATTACATGTCTGATAGTTTCGACATTTCGGGTTATATAGTCATTGTTAAAACTATTTGTTATTTCACTAACCCATGATGATGAATATTGTTTTGATTCTCTGTTTGCAGCATTAATGCAACTATTGAACAGTTCATCATATTTGTAGTATTCATTTTTTAATTTAATTATAGCAATTTGATAATTTTTACTATTAAATCTTCTATTTCTAACTCCAAGATAATCATCCCAGGCCTCTCTCATGTCTCTTTCATTATCGCCAAATGTTATGAGCTTGAGGATTTCAGATGCTTTCTCATTTTGTGCATGATTTTCATACGAATGTGCCAATGTTGCTGTAAATCCGAAAATTATTAAAGAGATACCGCAAACAATCATTTTAATAGTAATCATAACCATCAAACCCTTCTAAAAGAATTTCCTCTATTTTGTGCCAATTACGCATGCTGGGAAGAAGGATCTGTAGCAGACGTTATAGTGCTAGGTCCCCGAAAATTTTTCATAAATACCTGTCCAAAAATCCCCTAATTCTTCAGATGGATGATTGTCCATTTCGAGTGCGGCATCCCCAGCGATGGTTCTTCTCGTAGCGGCACTGATGCCCTTCACCATTTCCGACAAAAGGCTCCAGCCTGTCGTGTTAACGGAGTATAAAGTTGCGATTTCACTTTTTGGTGGCCCAAGAAACATTTGTACAAAAATACAAGCAGGAGCGGCAATTTGCAGTGCGTTGGATTTCTTCATGCGACCGTTTATTATTTTTATGGATTTTCTGCAGCATGGCTGTAATTGCACCCCATGCAATGTCCTTAAATTGCCCATTTTGTTTCCTTTCTTGTATGATTGGCGCGTCTTGGGCCCTCACCTGATCGGAAAGGGCCCCAAAACTTACTTTGGAACCGTCCATGAATCTTCGGCTTCAATACCGTTCGGTTCCCATGTCCACTTAATCTTCTTGTACGTGAACGACACTTCCTCCATATGACGATATGGTTCGTTAGTCGCAACCTGACCTGTCTTTGCAATAGAGGACACGATAAATTCCCTAAGCAGCCATCTTGAA
>CALABV010000049.1 GCA_937886325.1 uncultured Geobacter sp. | reverse complement strand
GACCGGAAGGCCGGGGGCCATCTCCTCGACTGCCGCATAGAGAACGCCTCGGTCGCGCTCGATGAAACGGGCGACTTCCATCTGATTCTTCCGCGCAGCGACCAGTTCCGGCGCAGCGACCTGGGACGGGACCACCGCGGGGAGCTGGACAAGGCGGAAAGGTAACCCTGAATCCGTAACGCCTGATCCCCGAGACAAGCGGAATGCCGGGGTTCATCGTCGCTGACGCCGTTTTTTGCCGGTCAGGCCGGGTGACCTTCGTCGGGCTGCCTCATTCCAAAGACATGCAAGAAACCGAGGCGTTCCGCGAAGGCGCTACGGACTCAGGAGAACGGGAAGGCACAAGGAGGATACCAGCATGAAGAATATCGACCTGTACCGGGAGTTCATCGACGTCTTTCACAAGGAAGAGATGCTCGCTTTTTTCGATTTCCGGGACGAGACGAACGCCGACGGACCTCTGTCGGGCCTGTGCAAGATCTCCAGGCCGAAACCGGGCAGGGCCGACTCACGCTACCTCTCTCTCCTCTTTATCGTCGAGACGCCGGACGAGAAGGCCTGGCGAGAGGCGGAGGCGAGGTTCGGCGCCATCGACTGGGACGGCCTGCAGGACCGTTTTCCCGAGTTCGAGAGCGCCCTCTCCATCCCCTTCACCCTGCGGGAGTTCACGGGAAACTATTTCCAGGAGGTTGACATCTACCTGAAAAACAACGCGGTGGTCTCCCGGTCGTTCATCGTCGGCACCCTCTGCCCCTCGGTCTTCTCCGTGGCCGGCATCACGGCCGGCGAGCCGGTTTTCCGGGAAGACCTGCCGGATGCCGAACAGGACCTCACGGAATCCCTGCTGGTTGACAAGGGATCCGGTGATTCGCTCGTTTCCCGGCTGCGCACGTTCTTCAAGCTCTGACGTAACTGTCAGAGGCCAAGGTTGAAGGCTGAAGACTGAAGGGCTTTCTTCCGAAAATCTTCAGCCTTCAGCCTATCAACCTGTTCTTTTGCTCTGACACACACTTTTCCAGGAGGTGGATATGGATATCCAGGTACGAAAAGAAAAAAACGCGACGATTGTGGCGGTCACCGGCAAGATGGATGCCGTAACGGCCCCGGATTATGAACAGCAACTCCGCCGGCTCATGGACGAGGGAGAAAAAACCTTCGTCAACGACTTTTCCGGCCTCGTGTATATCAGCAGTGCGGGTCTGAGGAGCATCCTGGCCACGGCCAAGGCCCTCAAGGCGGTGGAGGGAAGGCTTCTTTTCAGCGGCGTCACCGGACCCGTAAAGGATGTGTTCGAGATCTCCGGCTTCGGCTCCCTGTTCCAGCTCCACGACTCCCCTGATACGGCGCTGAAAAGCGTCGGCTGAGGCCATGCCCCCCCGGAGCGTGCGCTATGAGGCACGCATCGAAAACCTGGAAGGCATCCTGCGGTTTGTGACCGACTGCGCCGGTGAGATCCCCTGGGCGGCCCGCCGTCTCCCGGATATCGAGCTGGTGGTGGAAGAGGCGGTGGTCAACGTCTGCAAGTACGCCTACCCCGATCAAGGCGGAGAGGTGGAGGTCCGCTGCGACGGCAACGATACGGCCCTTTCCATCCTCATCGCGGATTCGGGGGTCCCCTTCAACGTCCTGGACGCCGAGGAACCGGACCTGTCCGCGGACATTCTGGAGCGGCAGGTGGGCGGACTCGGCTGCTTCCTCATCCGTTCCATGTCCGACCGGGCGGAGTACCGCCGGGAAGGGGGGCGCAACCTTCTGGATCTGACGTTCCTCCCCGGCGGGAAGGCGGGCGGCGAGAGCGGCGACGCATGAGCGGGGGACGGGAAATCCCCGCCCGCGGGCGATCCCTTTCCCGGGAGGGCGTGACGGCCATCCTCAGGAACCGGGGGATAGCCTTCAAATTGATCCTCTTGTGCTGCGCCAGCAGCGCTTTCATCTTTCTCGTCATCTTCGGCTACACCTACCGCTTTTCACGGGACACCATCGAGAAGGACACCCGGGAACGGGCCGAGAACCTGGCCCGGAACGCGGTCTCCCGCATCGAGACCATCCTCAACGCCGTGGAAAACGTGCCGGAGGGAATGGCGTCCGCGCTGGAAAACTGCTCCCTGACCAGGGAAGAAATGCTCCGCATGCTGCGGGCCTCCGTGGCGGAGAACCCGGAGGTGTACGGCGCCATTCTCGCCTTCGAACCCCACGCTCTCGGCAGGAAGACCCGGTACTTCGCCCCCTATTTCCATAAACACGACGGCGCGATCCTCGCCACCGACCCGTACGCGCCCGCCCATTACGACTGGGAGTGGTACCAGACGCCGAAACGCCTCCGAAAGGCGGTATGGAGCGAACCCTACTTCGATACCGGTTTCGGAAAGATCATCATGTCCACCTATTCGGTCCCCCTGTACCGGACGGCGGGGGGCGTGGACCGCTTCCGGGGCGTTGTCACGGCCGATATCTCCCTGGAGCAACTCAGCGATATCGTATCTTCCATCAGGATTCTCCACTCCGGCTTCGGGATACTCATTTCCAAAAAAGGAACCGTCGTCACCCACCCCGACAAGAGCCTCATCATGACGGGAACCATCTTCGACCTGGCCAGGAAGCGCGGAGATCCTCGCCTCGCCGACCTCGGCAGGCGGATGGTCGCGGGAGAGTCCGGTTTCGCCCCCTTTCCCATCCTGGCGGCCGGCAAGCAGTCATGGGTCTACTACGCGCCCATCCCGTCGAGCAGCTGGTCCCTGGCCGTCATCTTTCCCGAAGACGAACTGGCCGAGGACATCATTGCACTGCACAGGGTTGTCATCGTCCTGGGGTGCGCCGGTCTGCTCCTCCTTTTCCTTGCCGTCATCCTCATCGCCCGCTCCATCACCAAACCCCTGCGGGCCATGGCAACGGCAACCGAAGCCATCGCGGACGGCGACCTGGACGTGGAACTCCCTCCCGCAACCTCCCGCGACGAAGTGGGGAAGCTGACCGAATCCTTCCGCTCCATGAAGCTGTCCCTCAAGGATCACATCCGCCAGGCGGCCGAGGCGGCAGCCGAACGGGAGAGGATAAACGGCGAGCTGGCCATTGCCCGCGACATCCAGATGAACATCCTGCCGACGGAATTCCCTCCTGCGCCGCCGCGCGACCGCTACGACCTGCGGGCGTTCATCGAACCGGCAAAGGAAGTGGGTGGCGACTTCTACGACTTCTTTCCCATCGACGAGGATCGGCTCTGTTTCGTGGTTGCGGACGTCTCCGGCAAGGGGGTGCCGGCCGCCCTGTTCATGGCCGTTTCCATGACCCTGCTCAAGGCCACCGCCCGCCAGGGTCTGCAGCCCGAAGAGATTTTCGCCAGGGTGAACGACGAGTTGAGCCGCGAAAACCGGGTGAACATGTTCGTGACCGTGTTCTGCGGCATCCTCGACACGCGAACCGGTGAGGTCGTCTTTGCCAACGCCGGACACAACCACCCGCTGGTACTGAGAAAAACGGGTGCGGTATCCTTTATCAAAACGGTCAACGGGCTGGCTCTCGGGGTGATGGAAGACGCGCCCTATCGGCGCGAAACCCTGCGGCTGGAGCCGGGCGAGTCCCTGTTTCTCTATACCGACGGGGTGACCGAGGCCATGAACCCGGCGGACGTGTTGTTCGGCGATGATCGCCTGCGGGAAGAGCTGCAAACGCTGGCAGGGGGAGGTCCTGATTCCATTGCGACCGCAATCATGGAGCAGGTGAAGGAATTCGCATCCGGCGCGCCCCAATCGGACGATATCACCGTGATGGCTGTGCGCTACAAGGGGGTGTAGGGGCAATTCATGAATTGCCCCTGCATCGAGCTCCGCGCCCTTTTTCCATACATATGAGGCGGGCAAATCGACCCGCCATGCGATTCAACAGGAGGGGAAAACAACCGTATGAAGACCTATTTCGATTTCGAACGTCACCGGACAAACTACCGCCGGGAGACCCTGGCCGGGTTCACCACCTTCGTGACCATGGCGTACATCATCATCGTCAACCCGGCGATCCTGGAAGCGGCCGGAATCCCCCGCGGGCCGTCCACCACGGCCACCATCCTGGCAGCGGCCTTCGGCACCGCCATCATGGGGTTCTACGCGAAACGGCCCTTCGCCATCGCGCCGTACATGGGGGAAAACGCCTTCCTGGCCTTCACCGTGGTGAAGGCCCTCGGCTTCACCTGGCAGGAGGCCCTGGGCGCGGTGTTCATCGCAGGGCTGGCATTCACGGTCCTGACCGTCCTCAAGGTACGCAGCTGGCTGGCCGACTCCATCTCCCCGTCCCTGAAATACAGTTTCGCCGTGGGCATCGGCTTCTTCATCACCTTCATCGGCCTGAACGAGACCGGCATCGTGTCGCTGGGGGTCGCGGGCGCGCCGGTGCGGCTGGGCAACCTCACCCAGCCGTCGGTCATCCTTGCCCTGTGCGGCCTGCTGCTGACCGTTCTCCTCATGCTGCGAAGGGTTCGGGGCGCCATCGTCATCGGCATCCTTGCCACCACGCTGCTGTCGTTCCTGTCCGGGGTTACGCCCCTTCCCTCCACCATCGTCAGCCTTCCACCCAGTCCGGAACCCATCTTTCTGAAACTGGACCTGTCGGGAGCGCTGACGCCGAAATTCCTGCCCGTAGTGCTGACGGTCTTCGTCATGGCCTTCGTGGATACCATCGGCACCCTTATCGGCCTGTCAGCCCGCGCCGAACTGCTGGATGAAAAGGGCAACCTCCCCGAGATCGAAAAGCCGATGCTGGCCGACGCCCTGGCCACCACCTTCGCGCCCCTGGTGGGGACATCCACCACCGGGGCCTACGTGGAATCAGCAGCAGGCGTAGAAGAAGGTGGCCGGACCGGCTTCGTGGCCCTGGTCACCGCGGCCCTGTTTCTCCTGGCCCTCTTCTTCGCACCCCTGTTCACCGCTGTTCCCGCCCATGCCTACGGGGTGGCGCTCATCATCATCGGCAGTTTCATGATCAACCCGGTGACCAGAATCGGTTTCAGCGATCCCACCGAACTGATCCCCGCCTTCCTCACCATTGTGCTCATCAGCTTTACCTACAATATCGGCGTGGGCATCACCACCGGCCTTCTTGCCTGGCCGCTGTGCAAGGTCCTTTCCGGCAGGATCCGGGAAATCCCTGCCGGTGCCTGGATACTGGCGCTGCTGTCGCTGTCGTTTTTTCTTTTCTATCCGAAGGTGTGATAGGCATGTTCCCAAGTAGATCGATTGAATTGAATAGAGCGGATGGCTGTTATCAGCAATAAGCGGGGATGAAATGATATGCTCGAAGAAATGAAGATCGTCATCATTGCCGGTCCCAACGGTGCCGGAAAAACGACCTTTGCCCGCGAGTTTCTTCCCCACGAGGCAAACTGCCCGGTTTTCATCAATGCCGATCTTATAGCTGCCGGGCTTTCTCCGTTTCGACCTGAGGCCGCGACCATCAGGGCAGGAAGACTGATGCTTGAGGAAATTGAAACGTATGTATCACAAAGCAGGAGTTTCGCTTTCGAGACTACCCTTAGTGGACGCGTTTATGCCCGCAAAATCCGGGAATGGAAAAGTCTCGGTTATCACGTCAAACTTATTTTCCTGAGTCTGCCGAATGCCGATATGGCGGTTGCCAGAGTTGCGGCCCGGGTGGCGCAGGGCGGCCACGATGTGCCGACAGACATCATACGTCGAAGTTTTGAATCCGGTCTGATATACTTTGAAATACTCTATAAACCGCTGGTTGATGCCTGGCTGCTTTACGACAACTCAGGAAGCAAACCGAGGATACTCAATTGGGGAGAGAAATAAATGAAGAAAAAAAATATGCCGAAAGATCCTGATCTGCTCGGTTCAGTGACGGCGTTAAAACGTTCGGCGGCAAGCGCCCTGAAACTGGCACGTAAAACTAGAACGCCGTGCTATGTCTTTGAAGACGGCAAGATTGTTGATGCAACACAAAGGCCTTCGCGTAAACCAAAAAAGGGCGTGGCCTAGCCGGATCCCAGAGGGGCCTTCCGGACAACCCTCGCAGCAGCATGAAAAATGCCGACTGATGCAGAAGGGACGCGAACAGCTTCCCTTTGCTGATAAACAATGAACCTAGATTCGGCAGTTGGAGGCATCCTTCGTTCGCTCCGATTGCCCTCTTTCTGCTGCGCAAAGCGCCCTCACGACTACAATGGAACTGGGCGGGATAACCCCGCCCCTACCTTTCATGAACCCTTCCGGTTGCCATTTCCCCTCACTATTCGCTATACTCAATCCCCATGCTACCCTCCAAAATCACGAAATACCTCCGCTCCCGCGGCATACAAGGCCCCTGGCGCATCACCGGTGAAGGCGGTTCCGACTTTGCCGGCGCCGTTGTGATCCCGGCCCTGGCCGAGAGCGCCCACCTCTTCGACACCCTCCGTTCCCTGGCGGAGAACCCGGCTGAGCTTCTTTCCCGCTTTCTGGTTCTGGTGGTTGTGAACAACCGGGAAGACGCATACGAAGCGGACAAGGCGGATAATCGGGTCACCCTGGAACGGCTGGGGAACGGGGACCCCACGTTCGTCGACCTTCGGCTCGCCTGGGTGGATGCCGCGTCGGAGGGCTTCGAGCTTCCCTCCGGCAAGGGAGGGGTGGGCCTGGCCCGGAAGATAGGCTTCGACCTGGCACTCTCCCGCCTGGATTTCTCCAGTTCCGAGACCATCCTCGTGGCCCTGGACGGGGACACACTGGTTCGGCCCGACTACCTGCCGGCCCTGGTCCGGCACTTCCGCGCCTCGCGGGCAGGCGGCGCCGTGATCCCCTTCCGCCACCAACCGGGAAGAACTCCTGAGGAGCGTGGGGCGATACACCGCTACGAACTCTTCCTGCGCGGGTATGTGCTGGGGCTCTCCACGGCGGGATCGCCCTACGCCTTCCACACGGTGGGGAGCGCCATGGCCTGCACAGCCAACGCCTACGCCGGGATCGGGGGGATGAACTCCCGGGTCGCGGCCGAGGATTTCTATTTCCTGCAGCAGCTAAAAAAGACCTTCGGCGTCGAGGGTGTAAAGGGAGCCGTGGTGTACCCGTCTGCCCGCTCCTCCCACCGTGTCCCGTTCGGCACCGGCAGGAGCGTTTCCCGTCTCCTGTCCGGGGAGGAGTCCGCCGTCCTTTTCTACCAGCCGGAGTGCTTCTCCATCTTGGGCCGATGGCTCTCCCTGGTGGAAGCGTGTCTTGGCGAGGAAGGGTCCGTTATCAGGTCCCGCGCGGAAGAGATTTCCCCCCACCTGGGCGAGTACCTTGACGGAGCACGGTTTGTCGAGGGATGGGAGAAGCTCCGCATAAACAACCGTGACGCAACCGCACTCCATGCAGCCTTTCACGCGTGGTTCGACGGCCTGCGGACCCTGAAGCTCGTGCATCACCTCTCAGACGGCCCTCTCCCACGGGGAGAGGGCCGCGATCTCCTGCCTCCCCTGCTGGAATCCGCGGGACTGGAACCGTTCCACGACCCGGACGACCAACTGGCGCTTCTGCGCCGTGTCCAGTCGGATTATGCCTGCCAGTGACGGCAGAAGCTCGTTGTGCTTGGTTTTTTATTCCACATGGGATATTATTCACGGAACGCCCCGGCCCGATACGCACAGGTCCGCCAAGGGCTCACATCAAGGAAGAAAAGGAGTACCGCCATGAAAATACCGGCACGCCTGCTCACCGCATCAGTCATCATCACCCTCTGTCTCGCGGCGCCCGTTGTCGCCGCTCCTTCGCAGCCCGACACGGCGCCGACCATGGGAGGGGAAGGCGCGAAAGGAATCGATACCGTTCCGGTTCGGGAACCCTCCGTCGTCGAGGAGATCGGGACAAAGGCGGTTCCCGCGACGACCGCGCCCGGCGCAGGGGACACGATTCAGACGACCCCCGCGACCCCTCCCCCGCCCCCTCCAAGCACGCCATTCAACATCAAGGCAGTGGACGAGATCTCCCGGATCAACGCGGCAACCGAGGTGATCCAGGAAATAACAGGCATCCCTGAAGGGATCTCCCCGGAACTGCTCCGCAATGCCTACGGAATTGTCATAATCCCCGGAACCATCAAGCTGGGGTTCTTCTTCGGCGGCCAGTACGGTAGCGGTATCGCCATGACACGGGGCGAGGACGGCGCCTGGAGCAATCCATCATTCGTCTACATCGCCGGCGGAAGCTTCGGACTCCAGTTCGGCGCCGTATCCAGTGATATCATCCTGGTATTCAAGACCAGAAAGAGCGTCATGGGCCTCGCCAAGGGGAACTTCACCCTGGGCGGCGACGCTGCCGTGGCTGCCGGTCCCGTGGGTCGCCGCGCCGTGGCCGCAACCGACTGGCAGCTGAAGGCGGAAATCTACTCCTACGCGCGGAGCCGCGGCCTGTTTGCCGGAATCTCCCTGGACGGGTCGGTCCTGGCCATCGACACCAATGCCAATGAAAACTTCTACGCCAAACCCGACATCAGCGCCAACGAGATCTTCGGTTCGCCCCCCAGTTCTTCCCCCTCCGTTGACAGGCTGAAGAACTTCCTGGGCAAGAGCGCTTCGGCGCCCCCGATGCAATAGGTGATGACGACGCGGGAAACAGCCGGGACAACCCTCACGGAGGATGATGCGGCACGGATATGCGCAGCCGCCGATACGTGCTATCCGTCCCTGTTCGATCTCTACACCCGCCTCCACGCCGCTCCCGAGCTCTCGCGCCAGGAGGTGACGACTTCACACCTGATTGCCCATGAACTGGAATCCTCCGGCTTTCGCGTCACCAGGGAAGTCGGAGGCTACGGCGTGGTGGCTGTCCTGGAAAACGGGGAAGGGCCGACGGTAATGGTGCGCACAGACCTGGACGGTCTTCCCATCGAGGAGAAGACCGGCCTCCCCTATGCCAGCAGTGCGCGCGGGACCCTGCCGGGAAAAGGGGATGTGGGTGTCATGCATGCCTGCGGCCACGATGTCCACATGACGGTCCTCGTGGGCACGGCCCGCCTTCTGGTGTCCCTCCGGGATCGATGGCGGGGCACGTTGGTACTGGTCGGACAGCCGGCCGAGGAGATCGGCGCCGGAGCACGAGCCATGATCGACGACGGCCTGTTCACCCGCTTTCCCCGACCCGACTGCGCCCTGGCCCTCCACGTGTCTCCATCCCTGGCCGCCGGGACCGTCGGTATCCGGGAGGGCCTGTTCTGGGCGGGGTGCGCCTCCCTTGAACTGCTGATCCGCGGGGTGGGCGGACACGGATCCCGGCCCCACGAAACAAAGGACCCCATCGTGATGGCGGCCGAAACGGTCCTCCTCCTTCAGACCATCGTCAGCCGCGAGATCGATCCCGTGGAACCGGCCGTCCTCACCGTGGGGTCCATTCACGGAGGAACCAAGGGGAATATCATCCCCGAAGAGGTCCTCCTCCAGGTGAACTACCGGTACTTCTCACCCGAGACGGACAGGCGCCTGCGGGCCGCAATCGAGCGGACGGCCCGGGGCGTCGCCGTTGCGGCCGGCGTTCCCGAGGACCGCATGCCGGTCGTTTCCGAGCAGTACACAGGCGCGCCTGTCCGGAACGAACCCGAACTGACCCGACGGCTGTCTTCCGCCTTTCGCGCCGTGCTCGGCAGGAAAAATGTCCTCCGGGTGGAACGCTTCACCTACAGCGACGACTTTTCCCTGTTCGGCGCCATCGAACCGGAGATCCCCCTCTGCTACTTTCTCCTCGGCACGTCGCCACCGTCGCAGGCAGGCGGAAAGGAAACGGACGTTCCCGGCATCCACAACCCCCGGTTCGCGCCCCTTCCCGAACCGACCATCACGGCCGGGGTGAAGGCAATGGCCGCCGCCGCGCTCGAAGCGCTTCTCGGTTCGTCGCATCACGCGGAGAAACCGTGAACCCGCCATTTTTACTTGCTACCTTTCCCGCTCGGAACACTGAGAAGTTGCCGGCACCAAGACAGTAACAAAACGGGTACCTATTCAGCATTGCTCGACAGCAGGCAAAACGTACTTCCCCTCCCTTGACGGGAGGGGACTGAGGGGTGGGTGAAGCCGCAACCTGAGTAGTACATGGCAAACTCTCCCACCCCCTGCCCCCCCTCCCGCAAGGGGCGGGGGAATTGTGCCGGCATTTTCAGAATGTGCTGAATAGTTACCACAACGGCATCGCATGGCAGGGGCATGGTTTTTCATGCCCCTGTTTCATTTCTTCTCCCATCTTCCCTGTGGCTACGACACACCGGTTGTGGTAGAGTCCCAATACGAATTTTTTAACATTCCCTGGAAAGGAGATTCACCATGGCTGACACAAAGGTTACCGTACTGGCTCGTTTCAAGGCACGAGAAGGAATGGAAGAAAAAGCAAAGCAGGCAATCCTTGCCTGTGTTGCGCCGACCCGCGCCGAGGCCGCCTGCATCAATTACGACCTCCACCAGTCAAAGGACGACAAACGCCTCTTCATGCTCTATGAAAACTGGCAGAGCAAGGAACTGCTGGAACAACACCTGGCCACGCCGCACCTGAAAGGACTGATTGCCAAGGCCGATGAACTGTTTTCCGAGCCGATAGACATCTCTCTGTGGGAGATGATAAGCGAACCCGCACAGTAACCCTCGCGGACGCACCAAGGAGTACGGCAGCGGGGCCGTTTCGGATCTTCCGGGGCGGCCCCGTCTCGCATGTATCTTCCCGGCGAGCTGTTCCGCATAGGCGGCAAAGTTTCTCCGGCCAGGTCGAGGGATCTCTCAACACATCAATTTCATTACAATAACGCGTCACTTCTCCGGCGTTTCAGCCAAAGATACTCCTTGTCTACCCTCAATCCACTGAGGTATAATCCCCCCGTCGCACCTACTCGTTCCCCCCTTCCAGGACGGTATTCGCCATGAGACTTAATGCAAAACTGGTGATGATCATGCTCTCGCTGCTCGTCATCGCCGTATGCGCGCTCTTCATCCTGAACCAGTACAGCCAGAACGACCTGGTGGACGAGATTCAGGAAAGCTCCTCGGAGGTATCCAAAGCCATCCAGATCAGCGTTGCCGACCTCACATCGGAGGCGGAATTCTCCTCGCGGCTCAAGGAATACATGAAAGAGGCAAAGCGCAAGGGAATCAACGAAGTCAGCATCATCAGCAACGAAGGGGAGATTATCGATTCTTCGGATCCAGCCAAGGTTGGAAAGCGACGGGATGTGAAAAAGCTGGGAAAGGGCCTCAAGGCATCCCGCGCCCGCAAGGGCAAACAGAATTCTCCCGAAGACTCATCCCGGCCCTATGACCTGGTCGTTCCCGTCATCGTGGGGGACGAGCAACTGGGCTTCGTGCACATCAATCTCCTTCTGGACAATATACGCACCATCCAGCACGACAACTTCGTCCATCGCCTGACCGTCACCTTTCTGGTCTTCATGCTCGGCATCATCCTCACCATCTTCCTCGCCAGGAGGTACACCAAGCCGATCAAGCGGATAGTGGAAAGCGTGAAAAAGGTTTCAGCCGGGGATCTGTCGGAAACCTTTCCCGTCCAAACCAGGGATGAGATCGGCGAACTGGCCGAAAACTTCAACGAGATGGTAAAGAAGCTTCGGGAGCGGGAAATACTGGAGAAGAGGCTCTACGAAGCCGAACACCTTTCCAAGGTCGGGCAACTGGCGGCCGGCATCGCCCACGAGATCCGGAACCCCCTCAACTACATCAGCCTTGCCGTGGATCACCTGAAAAACGATCTCATCCCCTCGTCTCCCGAGACAGAGGCGGAATCAAAGGAACTCCTCGACAAGATCAAGGAAGAGGTGCGTCGGGTCAACTACATGGTGCTCAACTTTATGAGCTACGGCAGGCCCCTCAAGCTCCGTATCACCTGTATCTCCTGCAAAGAGCTTCTGGAGAGGGTCATCCCCCAGCTTCAGGACAGGCTTACCGAGCAGCGGATTCAGCTGCTGTTTGACATCGAGCCGGGGATTCCCGATCTGGAGGTCGACCCGGAACTGATCAGAACCTGTCTCGTCAACCTGGTCACCAACGCGGCCCAATCCATGCCTGACGGGGGAAAAATCACCCTTGGAGCCCGCTTCGATTCCGAAAATCGCCTGTTCCGCATCACCTGCGCCGATGAAGGGGCCGGCATAAAGCCGGAAGACCTGGCGAAGATCACCCAGCCCTACTTCACCACCAAGGAGGCGGGTATCGGCCTCGGTCTGGCCATAACCGAGCGGATCGTAACGGAGCACGGCGGAAAACTGGAGGTGGAAAGCGTTGTGGGCCACGGCACGGTGTTTTCCATTATCATCCCGGCGCCGCACAAGGAGCAGGAGATATGAAGGGAAGAATTCTGGTTGTGGATGACGAGAAGGGACAGCGGGAGATCCTTGATGCCATCCTGAGGAAGGAAGGGTACCTGGTCACTGCCGTCCCCGGTGCGCGGGAGGCGCTGGAGCGCCTGGAAGCGGAAGAGTACGATCTCATCCTGAGCGACCTGAAAATGAAGGGTATTTCCGGGCTGGAGCTCCTGGAAAGGGTGCTTGAACAGGATCCGCGGCAATGCATCGTCATCATGACCGCCCACGGCACCATCGACTCGGCGGTGGAGGCGATGAAAAAGGGGGCCTTCGATTACCTGGAAAAACCGCTGGACAGGGATACCCTTCTCCTGACCCTCAAGCGGGCCTTCGAACACCTTGCGCTCCTGCGCGAAAACCGCATGCTGCAGAAAAAACTGGCGGAGAACAGCGGCATCCCGTCCATCATCGGATCGCACCAGAAGATGAAAGAGGTGTTCCGCATCGTCAATAAGATTGCGGCCACCGCGTCAACGGTGCTGATCTACGGAGAATCGGGAACCGGCAAGGAGCTGGTTGCGCGCGCCATTCACGACGGCAGCCCGCGGAAGGACAACCCGTTTTTCGCTATCAACTGCGCCGCAATCCCTGACACCCTTATCGAAAGCGAGCTTTTCGGCCACGAGAAAGGCTCCTTTACCGGCGCGAACTCCCGGGAGATCGGACTGTTCGAGGCGGCGCACACCGGCACCATCTTCCTGGACGAGATAGGCGAGATGAATACCGCCATGCAGGCCAAACTGCTGCGGGCGATCCAGGAGCGGGAGATTCGCCGCGTCGGCGGCAAGACGAGCCTGTCGGTGGATGTGCGCATCATCTCCGCCACCAACAAGGACCTGGAGCAGGAGATCCGGAAGGGACTCTTCCGGGAAGACCTCTTCTACCGCCTGAACGTAATCCGGATTAATCTGCCGCCGCTGCGGGAGCGGGGAAGCGACATCATCGCCCTGGCCGATTTTTTCGTGGCCAAATACGGGGCCGCCGCCGGCATCCCTCTGAAGGGCATCTCCAAACCGGCAATAAAGCTGCTCATGGACTATTCCTGGCCCGGAAACGTGCGTCAGCTGGAATCCATGATCGAGCGAGGCGTGCTCATGACCGAAAGCGACTACATCCAGCCCGAGGACCTTCCGGCGGAAATTCACCGTGAGAGCGTTCCGGGGAGTTGCCTCGGTTTCGATTTTCCTCCCGAAGGGATCTCCATGGACGATCTGGAACGGGATCTTATCATAAAGGCCATGGAACGCGCCGGGTGGGTAATCGGCAAAGCAGCCCCCCTGCTCGGCATGACCTATAAGACCCTGCAGTATCGGCTGGAAAAATTCGGCATTGAAAAGCCCGACAAAAAGAGTTCGTCTCGGTCATAGGCGTGAATCGCGAATCGCCTTTCCCTTGACGAAGACACCACCATCGTTGTCGTTTCCTCCGGCATCGACTTCATGCGACGATGGAAGGAACGAGGAGACCCTTTCATGGATCTTTCACGGAAACTGCACCGGTTCACCGTTGTTCCCTCGCTGCCCGAGGAACTTTCAGGCCTGACGGCCATTGCCTATAACCTCTGGTGGACATGGGAACCGGAGGCAATCGAACTTTTCCGGAGAATAGACCGGGAATTATGGAGCGAAACACGCCATAACCCGGTAAAAATGCTGGGCGTTCTTCAGCAGAAGCGCCTGGAGGAACTCCTCGGCGATGACGGTTTCATGGCCCAGCTGCAGCGGGTCAATAATCGCTTCCAGGACTACCTTGAAGGGAAAACCTGGTACCAGAAGGCGCGGAACGGGGAAAAAAACTGCTCCATCGCCTATTTTTCCATGGAATTCGGCCTCCACGAATCGCTCCCCATCTATTCCGGAGGTTTGGGTGTCCTGTCGGGCGACCACCTCAAATCAGCCAGCGATCTGGGGATTCCTCTCCTCGGAGTGGGACTCCTCTACCGGCAGGGATACTTCCGCCAATACCTGAACATCGAAGGCTGGCAGCAGGAGATCTACCCGGAAAACGATTTCTACAATATGCCTCTCCGGCTGGAGCGGGACGCGGACGGCGTACCGCTCACCATCATCGTGGAGCTGGAAGAGCGCAAGGTATCCGCCCATATCTGGCGGGTGCAGGTCGGGAGAGTCCCCCTCTACCTGCTGGACACCAACCTGGAAAGAAACGTCTGGGAAGATCGGAAGATTACCGCCCAGTTGTACGGCGGGGATCAGGAAATGCGCATAAAGCAGGAAATCTTTCTGGGAATCGGCGGCATTCGAGCCCTGAGAATGCTGGGGCTGGATCCCCCTGTCTGCCACATCAACGAAGGACACGCGGCGTTCCTTGCCCTGGAGCGCATCCGGCTCCTTATGGAAGAAAAGCGCCTCAGTTTCTCCGAAGCCCGGGAGATGGTGACTGCGGGCAGCGTCTTTACCACCCACACCCCGGTCCAGGCAGGCATCGACCACTTCCAGCCGGAACTGGTCGAAAAGCACTTGGGACGCTACTACCGGGGGCTCGGCCTGTCCCGTGAAGAATTCCTCGGCCTGGGGAGACAGAACCCGAAAAACAGCCATGAAACATTCTGCATGGCGGTTCTGGCTCTCCGGTTGACGGGGCATCAGAACGGCGTGAGCCGGCTGCACGGCACGGTATCCCGGGGAATGTGGAAGAATATCTGGCCGGAACTTCCCGAAGAGCACTTCCCGCTTACGTCCATAACCAACGGAGTCCATACGAAAACCTGGCTTTCCAGCGAAATGGCGGGACTCATCATCCGCTACCTGGGAACCCGCTGGCTCGACGACCCCGCCGATTTCGACATCTGGCGGAAAATTCACCAGATCCCCGACGCGGAACTCTGGCGTACCCACGAACGATGCCGGGAACGACTCGTGACCTTTGCCCGAAAACGTCTCAAGGCGCATCTGCTCCATGTGGGCGCTACCGCCAAGGAGATATCCTCTGCCGACGAAGCCCTGGATCCCGAGATTCTGACCATCGGCTTTGCCAGGCGCTTCGCCACCTACAAGCGGGGAACCCTCCTTCTCCGCGACCTGGATCGCCTGGACAGGATACTCAACGACCCGGTGCGGCCGGTGCAGATTATTGTCGCCGGCAAGGCCCACCCGGCCGACTTCGAGGGAAAGGAACTGATCCGCCAGATACGGCAGGTTTCCATGGAAGAACGGTTTCGGCATCGTATCCTTTTCATCGAGGACTATGACCTGGGGGTCGCGAGGCGGATGGTCCAGGGGGTGGACGTCTGGCTCAATACCCCGCGTCGCCCCTTGGAGGCAAGCGGCACCAGCGGCATGAAGGTTGCCTTTAACGGCGGTCTCAACATGAGCGTACTGGACGGCTGGTGGCCGGAAGGATACCGGGGCGACAACGGATGGGCCATCGGCAAGGGCGAAGTATACGAGGATCTCGAATACCAGAACGAGGTTGAGGGGCGGGCCATCTATGACCTGCTGGAAAAGGAAATCGCTCCTCTTTTCTACGACCGGGGCGCCGACGGAATCCCTCGCGGCTGGCTGGCGCGCATGAAAGCCTCCATCGAATCCCTGTGCCCGGTTTTCAGCACGGAACGGATGCTCCAGGAATATACCGACACCTTCTACCTCCCCGCCTTCAATGCATGGAAGGCTCTCGATGAAAACGATCAATCACTGGCGCGGGAACTGGCACTGTGGAAAGTGGAGATGCGCCGGCTCTGGAGCGAGGTGCGCGTTGAGGGGATCGAGGCGGAAACCGCGGGCGAAATCCCTGTCGGCGAACGGATCCAGGTACAGGTCCGGGTCGGGATCGGGGAAATTCCCCTGAATAACCTCTCCGTGGCGGTCTACTCGGGAATTCTGGATGCCCGCGACGTGATTGTCGATGGAGAAGAGACCCCCCTCGCGCCAGTGGAGCAGGCGGGAACGGATGTATACCGCTTCAGCGGTGAAGTGGAATGCCGCGTATGCGGGAGACAGGGGTTTGCCGTCCGGATCATGCCGAAACATCCTCGTCTCGGCCCCATCTACGAACCCGGGCTGATACTCTGGGCATAGGGCAGCCGTCGGGCGCGGCATGGACCTGGCGGGCACGGCATTGGTCCGAACACCCCTTTAAGCTTGAAAATTGGGCGAAAAACAGGTACAGTCCGCTCCAAAAAACCCTCAAGGCACTACCCATGAGAAAACTTCCGTTCCTGCTGCTTCTTTTTACCCTGACCGCCTGCACCTCAATGGTGCCGCGCACATACCTCCCCTATCCCATTACCAACGAGACCTTCCCCGACCCGGTGAAGACGGTGTCCATCCCTCTTCCGGTCATCGCAACGAGCCCCAACGAAGGGATCACCGTCGGCGCCCTGACGGCATTCCTTCTCCACAACGCCAAGGACGAAGTAAGCACCCTGGCCGCGCCGCAGGTTAATTACAACAAGTACTTCGGCGTCACGTTCAGCCTCTACGGAGCATTCTATCCCTCACCCAGCCGCAGCTGGGAGATGAACTTTTCCAAGTCCACCAAGGTGAACCAGGACTATGAAATCAAGTATCGCGACAAGACGCTGGTGGACGGCAGGCTGGAACTGTTCCTGTTCCCCTACGGGTACAGCGACGGGTCGGCCCGTTTCTACGGATTCCAGTCCACCAGCTCCAAGGATAACGAAACCAATTACGCCGACGAGGAATACGGCTTTACCGCAACGGTGGGATACGATATTACGGAGCATCTGCAGATTTTGTTCGGGGAGCGCATCAGGAAGGTCAGTATCGGCAGGGGCGCGGTCACATCCGTACCCTATACCAAAGATGTCTATACTGAGCAGGAAGTCCCCGGTCTCAACGGCTTTACGGCCCATGCCCAGAAAATCGCCATCATCTACAGCACGCTGGACTCACGGGACATGCCGACCCGGGGCATCTACGCCAAGGCCTCCTTCGAAAGCAGCCTGAAGGCCCTCGGCAGCAGCTGCGACTATAACCACTACGAGGCCGAACTGAAGGGATACCTCCCCCTGAGCGATGCCCGTTTCATAACCGTCGGACGTATCGCCTACAACCAGACCCTCGGCAACAGCGTCCCGTTCCTGGAACGCAGTATTCTGGGCGGAGAGAACACCCTCCGCGGATACGGACGCAACCGCTTCATCGACAGCAGCTACCTGCTCCTCAACCTGGAGGAGCGGATCCGGCTGTTCCGCTGGAGCCTGTTCAACGTCAACACCGATTGGGAGCTGGCGCCGTTCATCGACCTGGGAGCGGTCATGGAGTGCCTTGACAGGGCGGAAACGCGCAACTTCGAATTCAATCCGGGAATCGGTTTTCGGGCCGTTGTCAGGCCGAATATCGTGGGTCGCGTGGACATAGGCTTCGGGAATGAAGGTCC
>CALABV010000048.1 GCA_937886325.1 uncultured Geobacter sp. | reverse complement strand
TTCCAGTCGCGGGCCGAGGCGGCGTAGCTCAAGCCAGGCTTCTGCACCTGCAGCAACATTGCGTTAAATGGCGCGAAGTTGCGCAGACGTGAGACAAAGTTCAGAAGTTCTTGGTAGTCCTTGCTTCGCGTGTATAGCTTGGAATCCGCGAACAGCTGGTCTAGCAGGGAACGAGTGGTTTCCGGCTCGAATGGACCCTGCTGAATTGGTTTCACTCCGGCAGTCTGGCCACTCATTTTACCCTCCCCTCCAATTTTGTTCGCTCCACAACAGTGCCCCAATTCCCCTTGTCGTATGCGGTTTACCCTTCACCCCGTTGCCCCAACGTTATGAAAAGATGCTCTCTCGCCCTTGATGCGGCAACGTAACGTTCACACTTGCTCAACAAATCCGCTTCCGCAAGATTGTTCAGCGGGTCAGAGAGGTCCGCGCATGCCAAGGCCACGGCTCGGAATTCAAGGCCCTTAATACGCTTCATACTTCCCATACGGACTCCGCTAATCGAATCTACGGGATCATCCTCCTTCGGTTTCAGTTCATACGTCGATATTCCCGCTGCCGATAACACCTCGCGAATTTCGGGCTTGTAAGGGGTGATGCAGATTGCATGGGAGGACAACCCGGACTCCAGAACGGTTTGAACCCAGGCCAGGATTGCCTCCGACTCGCTTTTCACCCCCGTGCAGTACTCGACGATTGGATCAGGCCCCTTGAAAACGGAATGGTCGCCGACGACCGAAACGGTTCCGCCATCCAGGTCGTCAACCTCTATCCCCTGGAGAATACCTTGGGCAAACCTCCGGATCTGTTCGCTGGTGCGATAGTTGATCTTGAGACGCCTGGACCGTCCACGGATGTCGATGCCTGCTCGATTGAGGGGAATTTTTGCGCGATATATCCTCTGATGGCCGTCTCCCACTATACAAAGGGGATTCACAGTCCCATCCCCTACCGGGCTTAATGCCCTGACAAGCCGCAGCGCTTCGAGACTGAAATCCTGCGTCTCGTCCACAAGGACATGTGAGTACTTCTGAAAATTGCCCTGCTCTACAACCAGCCGGGCTTCATGGATTGCCCCTTCAAATGTAAGCAGATTGCGCTTCTTCAACCCCCTCCTGAAGCTCTTGAAGGCGTTCCAGGCAGCCCGTCGCTGCTCGCGACCCAGGCGGGGCCTGCCCGTTCGTACAACTGTCAGATATTCATCCTCACTGTCTATGCCGCCCGGATCAACTACCAGATAAAACTCCTTCTTCAGCTCCTCTTGTGTCATCGGAAGCTCACCCAGGGACGAATCAAGCCAGACTTCATTCCATACTGCCTCCAGCTCCTCGTCTGAAGCGATTCTGCCGCGCCACCCCGCTCTGCTGCAAATGGTGCGGGCCAGGGCATGGAGATTGGTGATTTCAATCCTGTCCGCCACATCCGGCCCCAGCTTCCTGATAAGGCCCTTGATGGTGATGGAAAGATTTGTAGTGAAGGTGGTAACGAGAACCCGCGCCTTTGAATCATTGAGATTCCTGGCCAGGTGAACCGCCCGGTGCATCAGCACCACAGTTTTCCCGGTGCCGGCGGCGCCGTTGATGTTGAGAGGCCCGTTCACATTCCATTCGACCAGTTTTCGCTGATAGGGATGGAGGAAGATGCGCCATTCATCCAGAGATGCGGCAAGGATATCCTTGAAGTGGTCTTCTCCCTCCACGAGAACAAGGTCGAAGTTGGGTGTATTGGCCACGTTCGTGAAATCTCCGGGACCGTCCGGCTTTCCTTCCCTCTCCTTCAGGCCGAGCATCTCATCAAGAGCTTCCTCTATGGACATTCCAGCCGCCAATCCGTGCAATACGTCCCTGCAATCAGGAGGGAGATAATCCGTCAACGCCTCAAGGGCAGCGTCGGTCCGTACCGCCCGCACAGCCGGAATCAGCGGTCTTGGGACCCCCACCACAAACAGGTCCTCATCGGACAACAGGCCCAAGGGATAATCCCCTTCTTGTGACTCGGTATTCTTTAAGGTATCAACTACCGCCGCCTCAACTTCCTGAACGTCGAACAGCTGAAAGACGCCTGTCATCTCATGCACTTCAAATCGTTTGTTGCGTGCCCAGTCATACGCCTCATCATGGGTGTCGACATGAACCATCATGTAGGTGTCGCCTTTCTCAGGAGCCACTATGATTGCACGATAACCATCCGGAAGGGACGCCCCTCGTACCTTGGGGTCAATCATTGACTCCTTTAGTGGGTGAACATTCAGGGCGGGATCGGTAGGATCGTTTTGAAACCTTTCGATAAATTCGGCCATGCGCTTCTGAACCTTTACCGGCAGTTTACCGAAGCCTTTCAAGATATTCCGGTGCACCATCAACTGAGCCATATCTGTTTCCTCACTTATCGTTCAAGATCATGTCACATAACCAGGACGCGCCGTTTTCCTGCAAATCACTACCCGTCACAGCATGCCATCCACATCGAATCCAATCCGCCGCATAATCCGTCTGCCCCCCCGCGAGCAATGCAATGGGGGGAACGCAAGACGGCCAGGCCAGTTCGGCAAAGACCTCTTCCTCGCACCCGTCAAGGTAGAACTCGATTTCAGGCACCGGGACCCCGGCTTTTGCAAGCGCAGGAATATGGGTGCGGAGAGATGACGTTATGAAGGAACGCACTTTCTCCCATTCTGGAGAGAGTAAAACAGCCGCTCCAAGGGAGAACTCCGGCGACTGGTCGTTCATTGCCTCGGACGAAGTCCACATCAGGAATTTGGGACAGAACTGGAACAGGTTCATGTATGCAAGAAATCGACGCCACCGTTCCCTGAAATCACTCCCTGAAACCTCCGTCTCGCTGTCCCCTAACCTGGCAAAGGCGTGGACATTTACCTGCCGGTTTGCGTCAAGGTCATCCTGATGACAACACGTCACCATATCAGAAGTCAGGACTGCCCTGTTATTGTAGGACCAGACACCACCCTCCTCCGAGATAAACGGGACCAGACCGCCTCCGGTCCTCCACGCCTGCAGGGCTGCCTGCAGCTCAGTGTCGGCAACCAGCCTCTCTTTAGCCAGCATCTGCAATGGTAAAAAGAGAGAAAACCTGGCGATTGAGCTCCATCCCGCTTCCTCCGGACTGCTGATGAATGCCTTTAGCTGCTCCATGCCGTTGCGGTTCAGGAGGCGGGCATCGGGCATTTTCATCCCGTTCGCGCCGGCGGTGGAGGCATACCGTTCAACCAGTTGGGCAGTCATCGGATCGAATACCATGGGGTGGTCCGGTGTGGCTGTGGTCACGTCGTCCCAGGTAATGCTCCAGACGTGATATCCCTTCGATTCGAGAATGGCCCGTCGTTTTTTCATGTCATCCGCAAGGCGGTTCGTGGGATGACAGTGATACTCGAAACCGTCCGTGAAAATGGCAACCGGTATGACCGATTCGTCACTACAGCGCAGCAGGAAGTCGGGCTGCGAGGGAACCATGACGCCGTGGGCAGGTCCCAGCTTGGGTTGCAGTTCAAGCTCCCACAGACGGGAAGTGCCAGCCACGGCAAAGCGATAACCCTGCCCGCCTTTGATAATCGTCGTATCCCAATCGCCTTTCCGTTCCTCGATATATTCCTTCAGCGCCTCGACGAATTTCTTCTCAAGGACACTGCCGAAAAGGGCATCGGGCTTTATCTCGGCCAAGGCCTCCTTTTGCACTCGTCGCTCGCCAGCCTCGATCAGACTGTTCAACAGCCTGATCCCCCGTTCGCGGCTGATTCGGTCCGCGGTGTACTGGAGGTGATAGCTCCGTATGCAGCGATAGCAACCGTCCGTATCTTCCTCATCCTCCTTCGGGATCAGCTTCCTGCATTTACAGGTTTCAAGGGTGTCCAGCGCCAGGCGAAGCACGCTCATGATACCTTCACCCTCGCGCCCGGAGGAATCCTTTTCCTGGTAGAGGGTCTTCAGGTAGCCGGTTCCACCCGGTACGGCGTCCATGATGATGAGGTAACGCTTCTGGAGCCCGGCGCCCGGTTCCGGCATTACCTGCGGGGTAACGATCAAATGCGCCGGATTCCCTTCGAATCGGAGCCTGAGTCCCAGATAGATGCATGCGGTCAGGGTATCCAGGTCGTCATCGTCGGCAAGCGGCAGCAGCAGGCGAATCGCCTCGGACCTGAGCTCCCGGTGGATATAGACCCGCTCCCACCTGAAAGGATCCCCTGCTTTTCCCTCCTGGCGCAGTTTTTCAGCCTTGCGCCGGGCCGAGCAGCTCCGCCTGTGGGACACGGCCTCACGATCGCCGTTGGCCTTCACCACCACGCCGCAATCGAGACAGACCAGAAAACCGTTGTCCGGCGCGGACTGGCCGGGTCCGAAAGGGACAGACACAGGTTCGTTCACATACCCTACGTTCACCTCCCTCATAAGCATAGCAGTGCGATACTCCACCCCGAATGGAAGGAGGTCGTCCCCCACCGCGCCGCTCGGCGCCTCGATGGTCTGATCGAAGCTGCGGATAACCCGGTAGAACTCCCGCTTACGTTCCTCACTTTTATCCGCCGAAAGGCTTTCATAGTGTTCCATGAATGAA
>CALABV010000047.1 GCA_937886325.1 uncultured Geobacter sp. | reverse complement strand
TTTATTACCTCTCTCAATCAGTAGTATGTAACCGTTTTCTGTGTCCTGAATCCGCGGCGCCGGAATGCCTGGGTTTGAACGTCGCGGATTCAGGTGTATAATAACCGGTCCGGGCGGTCATCGCGCGCCCTTTTCCGGGATTTGTCTCAATGGATGCCCTGCTCCGCCTGTTGGGCGGCATGATAGGAGGATCGGACCAGCGGACCTGCCTCGATATGGGAAAACCCCATGGCCAGTCCCACCTCGCGATACTCGGAAAACTCTTCCGGCGGCACATAGCGCTCCACCGGCAGATGCCTGACGCTCGGCCGCAGGTACTGGCCCAGCGTCAGCATGTCGCAACCGGCATCACGGAGGTCCTGCATGGCTTCGTACACTTCTTCCCGCGTTTCCCCGAATCCGAGCATGATTCCGGACTTGGTCGGCGCCGCGGCGTTCATCGTCTTGTACCTGCGCAGGAGTTCAAGGGAGGAGCCGTAGTTCGCGCTTGGACGGACGCGGGGATACAGACGGCGAACGGTTTCCAGGTTATGGTTGAAAACATCGGGACTGTTCCTGGTCAGAATGCCCAGTGCTTCTGTTTCGCATCCGCGAAAGTCGGGGACCAGGATTTCTATGCGCAAACGTGGATTCTCGCTCCGCAGCGTGGAAATGCAGCGGGCGTACTGTCCGGCGCCGCCGTCCGGCAGGTCATCGCGGGTAACCGAGGTGATCACCACATACCGAAGCTTCATGGCGGCGACGGCCCGCGCCAGACCGGCGGGTTCGTCCGCATCCGGAGGAAGGGGCGCGCCGTGATTCACGTCGCAGAAGGGACAGTTCCTGGTGCAGGTGTCGCCAAGGATGAGAAACGTTGCCGTCCCCTGCCTGAAGCACTCTCCAAGGTTGGGGCAGGTGGCTTCCTCGCACACCGTGTGAAGCCTGTTGTCGCGAAGTATGCGCCGTATTGAGTCGACTTCAGGGCAGCAGGAATAGCGTGCCCGCAGCCATTCGGGTTTTCTTTCGGCTTTGGGCAAGTCCCCACCGCCACCGGATTTCCGTGTTTCCGTTACCCCGTAGTTGTTTTTTCCAAGCTCATGCTGCATTACTGCTCTCCATTTCCTGCTCATGCTGCAATTTTTCATTCCCTGACGGGGAATGCTTCCATGGGGAAAGGGGGAGCCAAATCCGCCCCCCCTTATCCGTCTCGTTACATGGTGGCCTTGACAGCCGCTTCGATCTTTGCCGCACTGGGGATGAAGAGGTCTTCCAGCGCGCCGCTGAAGGGCGGCGGCGTGTGGGGCGCCGTCACCATCCGGATCGGGGCCTTCAGCGCCTTGAACGCATCCTGCGCAACCTTCGCCGAGATGTCGCAGGCCATGCTGCAGCGCGGGTTCGCTTCATCCACGACCACCAGCCTGCCCGTCTTCTCAACGCTCTTCAGGATCGTGTCCCAGTCTATCGGGGATATGGTCCGCGGATCGATGATCTCGCACTCCTTCCCCGCCTTGGCCAGGCTCGCAGCCGCCTGCCCCGCCGTGTGCACCATCCGCCCTATCGCTACGATGGTCACGTCTTTCCCTTCACGGACCACGTTCGCCTGTCCGAACGGAATGGTGTAGCTCTCTTCCGGCACCTCACCCTTCATGGCGTACAGCGCCTTGTGCTCCATGAACACCACCGGGTCGTTGTCCCGTATGCTCTGGATCAGAAGACCCTTCGCGTCGTACGGCGTCGACGGAACCACTACCTTCAGTCCGGGTATGTGGGTCGGGACGTTGTACAGTACCTGGGAGTGCTGCGCAGCCGCCCGGAACCCGCCCCCGTACATGGTCCGCATGGTGACCGGCGTTACCGCCTTGCCCCCGAACATGTAACGGAACTTCGCCGCCTGGTTCATCATCTGGTCGAAGCACACGCCCAGGAAGTCGATGAACATCAGCTCCACCACCGGCCGCATCCCGCATGCCGCGGCTCCTACCGCTGCCCCGAGGTACGACGACTCGGAAATCGGCGTGTCGATGATACGGTCCGGATATTTCAACGACAGCCCCTTCGTTACACCCAGAACCCCGCCCCAGGCATCCGACTTCTGCCCTTCGGAACCGCTGCCGCCGGATACGTCAAGCCCCAGCACGATAACAGACCCGTCGCGCTCCATCTCCTGGGAGAGCGCTTCATTGATTGCGTCTTTATAAGAAATCTTTCTTGACATTGATCAGCTCCTTTCCCTTTCTCAGTATGATACGTATACGTCGGTCAGCAGATCCGCTTCGGTCGGATTCGGCGCCGCCACAGCCTTCTCTACCGCCTCATCTATCAACGCCGCCACTTCCTTGTCGATCGCTTCCAGTTCCGCCGCCGTCACCAACCCGGACGCCGTCGCCTTGGCCGCGAAGATCTTCAGGCTGTCGCACTCCTCGCGCTGCTGCTTCACTTCGCCCGGAGCCTTGTACGTCATGGCGTCACCCTCGAAGTGACCGTAGAAACGGTTGGTCTTGCATTCCAGAAGGGTCGGGCCGCCGCCTTCACGAGCACGCTTGATCGCTTCTCCCGCCGCCTCGTACACCGCGAAGAAATCGTTGCCGTTCACCGTTACCCCCGGCATGTTGAAGCCCGCCGCACGGTCGGCGATGTTCGGCGTCGGCACGTTGTATTTGACACCGGTGGATTCCGCGTAGCCGTTGTTCTCCGCCAGGAAGATCACCGGCAGGTTCCAGATGTTGGCCAGGTTCATGCTTTCCAGGATCGTCCCCTGGTTGGAGGCGCCGTCACCGAAAAACACCACGGCTACCCCGCCCTTGCCCTTGAATTTCGCAGCAAGAGCCGCACCGCAGGCCAACGGACCCCCGGCGCCAACGATCCCGTTCGCGCCCAGCATCCCCTTGTCCAGGTCCGCTATGTGCATTGAGCCGCCCTTGCCGCCGCAGCTCCCCGTCTTCTTCCCGTATATCTCCGCCATCATCCCGAGAATGTCCACGCCCTTGGCGATGCAGTGCCCGTGGCCCCGGTGCGTGCTCGCTACACGATCCTCGTCGTTCAGGTGCATGCACACCCCCGTCGCCACCGCTTCCTCGCCCGCGTACAGATGCACAAAGCCCGGTATCTTCCCCGTCGCAAACTCCTTGTGCAACCGCTCCTCAAAGTCTCGGATCTCTCTCATCGTCCGGTACGCCTTCAGAAGATCCTCTTTCTTCAGTTCACTCATCTCTTTCCTCCTTTGTTCTCGTGCTGCTCGCTTGTATGTTTCATCCTCCCCTCGCGTTCCTGCCTCCGGCGTTGAGGAGGGGGATATGACTGACTTTCGATTGGATTTGCTCACGGAATCATCCTCCCCCTCCCCTGACGGGAGGGGGTCGGGGGGGTGGGTGAAGCCGAAATATGGAGATTTCATGGAAGCTTCCCCCCCCACCCTGACCCTCACCCGCCAGGGGGGAAGGGATGTTTGTCGGTCCGGATCCCGGAAAAGAGCGGTAGGGCTGCCGGAGGAGGCATGAGCAGCCCCACCGCGGGTGGAGCAGACTCCAAGGCGATTCTGGAGGCGATGCTGCTCCTGTGGGCATCCGGTCGTAAGGCGTGCTGCTTGATGAACACAGCCGCAGGGTTTCCGGTTAGGCGGTCATCCCGTCCGGGGACTCAAGCAGGCCGCGAAGCTCGTCGAGGAACTTGGCGGCGTAGGCGCCGTCGTGGACACGGTGGTCCGCGGAAATGGTTATCCTCATCATCTTGGCAATCTCTATCTTGCCTTCCCGCACCACCGCCTCGTCCTTGACCATGCCGATGGCCAGGATGGCCGACTGGGTCGGCGGCACGATGGCGATGAAGCTCTCGACACCGAGCATTCCCATGTTGGAGATGGCCACGGTTCCGCCGGACATTTCTTCCTTGCCCAGTTTGCCGTCCTTGGCCAGGGCCACCAGCTCACGGCTCCGTGCGCCGATCTCCTGGAGGGAGAGGGACTGGCAGTTCCTGATGACCGGCATGACCACGCCTTCGTCCAGCCCGATGGCAACCGCCATGTTGACATCGCGGTGCATGGTGATGTTCTTGTCGGCGAAGGACGCGTTTATCAGCGGGAATTTCTGTATGGCCGTTGCCGCGGCCTTGATGATCAGGTCGTTGATGGACACCTTGGTCCCCGATTCCTTGAGGGAGCGGGCAAGGGCATCGGCTTTTCCCATATCGATGGCGACCGTTACCATGTAGTGGGGAATGTTTGTCCATGACGTGCTGACCGTCTTGGCGATGGCGGCGCGCATACCCGCCACCGGTACCAATTCCTCCGATGGAGGCGCAGCCGCTGCGGCAGGCGCGGCGGCCTGTTCCGCCGGCTCGGCAGCGGCGCTCTCTTCCGCTGCCGCCGATCCTCCGCCCGCGATAAAGGCGTCAATGTCCGCGTCGGACACGCCTTCTTCGGCGATTATGCCGAGAAGCGCGCCAACGGGGAGGACATCCCCCTCTTCGGCCACAAGGCGGCGCAGCACGCCTGCCTGGGTGTTTTCGAGAACGTTCACGATTTTATCGGTCTCAACCTCGGCAATCTCCATGCCCGGCTCGACCTTCGTGCCCGGTTCCACCATCCACTTCACCAGTGTCCCTTCCTCCATGGTTAATCCCCACTTGGGCATGGTTATCTCATAGATTCCGGAAACAGCCGCGGCGGCAGCGGCAGGAGCCTCACCCTCCCCGGCCTCGGCGGCCGTTACGGACCCGAAGTTTGCTATGAAGGCATCAACGTCCGCCTCGGATGCGGAAGCATCGCCCACAACACCGAGCAGCGCACCCACCGGCAGGACTTCGTCCTCTTCCGCGGTCTTTTTCAGCAACACGCCGGATTGGGTCGCCTCCATGACGTTGACGATCTTGTCGGTCTCCACCTCGGCCAGTTCCATGCCAGGCTCAATCGTATCGCCCACTTCCACCATCCACTTCACCAGGGTTCCTTCCTCCATGGTGAGCCCCCATTTGGGCATGGTCAATTCCTGCAGATTCACACTCATGTCTCAGACCTCTTTTCTTTTGTGTTGGTTCAACTGTATAACCGAAAACAATGATCCGGCTCCGCCGGTCCCGTTTATTCTCAGATTTATTGTATGAGAAACAATTCCCGTGGGAATTGAAGGATATGAAAACCGAATGTCCGGCGGCGCCCTGTTCTCGCGGCACGAATGGATACCGCCGGTTTTCACGTACTTCTCATTCTCGCCGGTAGCGGACGCGTGCCATCCGCAACCGGCGCTGCACTCTGCATGAGGAGGGGCGGGTCTGAAGCCCGCCCCTCCATCACACCCCTGTCGCTTCTCGTTACAGGATAGCCTTGACAGCCGCTTCGATCTTTGCCGCACTGGGGATGAAGAGGTCTTCCAGCGCGCCGCTGAAGGGCGGCGGCGTGTGGGGCGCCGTCACCATCCGGATCGGGGCCTTCAGCGCCTTGAACGCATCCTGCGCAACCTTCGCCGAGATGTCGCAGGCCATGCTGCAGCGCGGGTTCGCTTCATCCACGACCACCAGCCTGCCCGTCTTCTCAACGCTCTTCAGGATCGTGTCCCAGTCTATCGGGGATATGGTCCGCGGATCGATGATCTCGCACTCCTTCCCCGCCTTGGCCAGGCTCGCAGCCGCCTGCCCCGCCGTGTGCACCATCCGCCCTATCGCTACGATGGTCACGTCTTTCCCTTCACGGACCACGTTCGCCTGTCCGAACGGAATGGTGTAGCTCTCTTCCGGCACCTCACCCTTCATGGCGTACAGCGCCTTGTGCTCCATGAACACCACCGGGTCGTTGTCCCGTATGCTCTGGATCAGAAGACCCTTCGCGTCGTACGGCGTCGACGGAACCACTACCTTCAGTCCGGGTATGTGGGTCGGGACGTTGTACAGTACCTGGGAGTGCTGCGCAGCCGCCCGGAACCCGCCCCCGTACATGGTCCGCATGGTGACCGGCGTTACCGCCTTGCCCCCGAACATGTAACGGAACTTCGCCGCCTGGTTCATCATCTGGTCGAAGCACACGCCCAGGAAGTCGATGAACATCAGCTCCACCACCGGCCGCATCCCGCATGCCGCGGCTCCTACCGCTGCCCCGAGGTACGACGACTCGGAAATCGGCGTGTCGATGATACGGTCCGGATATTTCAACGACAGCCCCTTCGTTACACCCAGAACCCCGCCCCAGGCATCCGACTTCTGCCCTTCGGAACCGCTGCCGCCGGATACGTCAAGCCCCAGCACGATAACAGACCCGTCGCGCTCCATCTCCTGGGAGAGCGCTTCATTGATTGCGTCTTTATAAGAAATCTTTCTTGACATTGATCAGCTCCTTTCCCTTTCTCAGTATGATACGTATACGTCGGTCAGCAGATCCGCTTCGGTCGGATTCGGCGCCGCCACAGCCTTCTCTACCGCCTCATCTATCAACGCCGCCACTTCCTTGTCGATCGCTTCCAGTTCCGCCGCCGTCACCAACCCGGACGCCGTCGCCTTGGCCGCGAAGATCTTCAGGCTGTCGCACTCCTCGCGCTGCTGCTTCACTTCGCCCGGAGCCTTGTACGTCATGGCGTCACCCTCGAAGTGACCGTAGAAACGGTTGGTCTTGCATTCCAGAAGGGTCGGGCCGCCGCCTTCACGAGCACGCTTGATCGCTTCTCCCGCCGCCTCGTACACCGCGAAGAAATCGTTGCCGTTCACCGTTACCCCCGGCATGTTGAAGCCCGCCGCACGGTCGGCGATGTTCGGCGTCGGCACGTTGTATTTGACACCGGTGGATTCCGCGTAGCCGTTGTTCTCCGCCAGGAAGATCACCGGCAGGTTCCAGATGTTGGCCAGGTTCATGCTTTCCAGGATCGTCCCCTGGTTGGAGGCGCCGTCACCGAAAAACACCACGGCTACCCCGCCCTTGCCCTTGAATTTCGCAGCAAGAGCCGCACCGCAGGCCAACGGACCCCCGGCGCCAACGATCCCGTTCGCGCCCAGCATCCCCTTGTCCAGGTCCGCTATGTGCATTGAGCCGCCCTTGCCGCCGCAGCTCCCCGTCTTCTTCCCGTATATCTCCGCCATCATCCCGAGAATGTCCACGCCCTTGGCGATGCAGTGCCCGTGGCCCCGGTGCGTGCTCGCTACACGATCCTCGTCGTTCAGGTGCATGCACACCCCCGTCGCCACCGCTTCCTCGCCCGCGTACAGATGCACAAAGCCCGGTATCTTCCCCGTCGCAAACTCCTTGTGCAACCGCTCCTCAAAGTCTCGGATCTCTCTCATCGTCCGGTACGCCTTCAGAAGATCCTCTTTCTTCAGTTCCGCCATCTCGTTTCTCCTTTCCTTCCTATAGTTTTCACTGTCCTACCGGCACAAACCTCGTGCCACACATACCTTACGGAGTAACCTCTCAGCCTTCGCGCTGCTGAACAAGCACCTTGTTTTTCGCGGCCTTCTGCATGACCTTATTCACGTCCACCGTGAGAGGACCGTCCATTTCCAGCCAGACCTTCACGGAATCTTTATCGGAAAATTCAATCTCCCGCTCGCCGTCCAGGGCTATCGTCCCCCTGGGGGTCTCCACCCTGAATATCTCCTTGGGCCGTATCTCGCTGATTTCCGCCACGCTGACCGGAACCAGCACGCCCGGAGCAATCGGCGCATGCACGGTCATGAACCCCTCCCCGGGAGGGGCGACCACCAGGCGCAGGCCGTAGGCATCCGAACGATGCACCGGGTGGACAAGGGCGGCAATGGAAGACAAGCCGATTGCATCCGGCTCCGCGAATGATACGAACAGTTCTCTCAGGCACGTCGCCTCCCACAGGGCCCGTGCGCCTATCCAGCACTCCGTTGACACGGCAAGATCCACGAGAGCAAGGTCCTTGCGGACTCCGTTGACTTCACAGCGCACCACCTTGTTTCTGGAAGCCACGTCTTTGACCCGCACCTTTTCCGAGGCAATCAGTCCGGCGGCGAGCCCGGTAATGGTCGCCTCGCGAATCTCGGGAAACACGTTGTTGGTGCCGGTCGACAGGGTGAGAAGCGGCGTGTCACCGCTTGCGCTTGCAACTACCCGGTGCGTTCCGTCCCCCCCCATGACGATGATCACGGAGACACCTCGCTCCTTCATCAGTTCCGTCGCTTTCAGTGAATCGGCGGCCGAATCCCTGATGGGCATCTCCAGAAAGGTGACACGGGGAAGAGATGAGGCTTCCGCCGCCCTGACGTGCCGCAGGGAGTGTATGACCCGTGAAGCAATGCCGCTGACGTCCGGGAGCATGAACACTTCGTCGACACCCATTTTCCCGAGCACACCGAGCATGCGCAAAACCATGTTGCTCTTTTCCGCGTTCTGGAATACGGAAGCCTTGGTGACCAGACGCCGGACATCCCGTCCGGATAGAGGATTGGCGATGATGCCTACACTGGATTTCGTTGACTGCATGCCTTCCCCATTTTTATTCAAACGAAATTTTTTTATAGCCTTTGACCATTCACAAGAGCACAACGCATGCCACCGGAACCGGCATGAACGGTCATCAAACGGGTAGCGGCCGGGCAAAATAGGAAACTATTCGGCTTTTTCAATATGTTAGCGTAAGCGCACAGGGAAGATTTTGGAAAAGATGCGCCGGACACGGCACGGCCGTCCGGGAAATAACGGTTCGGAGGGGTTACTTAGGGGGGGCAAATGTTACAGGTGTTCAGGAAGGTTGGTGAAACATCTGTCTCACGGGAAACAGGATATAAAACGGGATGGCGGGAGGGATTACAGCCTCGAAATAAAAAGGGAAACGGCGGTTCGAGTCCTCCGAAGAGAACGACTCGAACCGCCGTTTCATTGCTTCGCCGGTATCCGGGACACGGACATCTCTCTTCAAGTCAGCGCGGTTTCGTTGCTGTTCACACAAACGGTCAGTGAGGCAACGGCCACCAGAATGGTGTCTCCGCACCCCAGGGAGGAAACCTCCACTCCCCGCGTTGTCAAGCCACCCTCCACGACTTCCAGTTCCTTCGAACCGAAGGGGATGGCGCTCAGAACCGCGTCGGCATCGATCTCATCGGGCTTGGGGCACCCAATCCTGACCAGTATGTGCATTTCATTGGGATCCCGCATTCCCATAATCTCGAACAGGCCGCACAGGCAGCTGCGGGAAATGGCGTCCTTGACCGCCCTCGTTGCCGCCTTGGTGGCGTCGCCCCCGTGAAGATCGGCTCCGTAGCCGAGTTCGACAACATATCGTTTGAATGGCATGACTTTCCCTCCTTCAGAGATTGCCGACCCGCAGCGCATGGTCGGAAAGCCTGCATCCCTGCCATGTGCCTCGCCTGCGGAGTTCATTGACGATCGTGTACCACATCCGGTTGTTTTTCAGGCCCCATCGTGGGGCAACCAGCAGGTCGAGAGGGGCGGAGCCGTACAGCCTCTGGATTGCCACATGGGCGGGGATGCGCTCCAGGAAATCGCAGACCGTTGCCGTATATTCCCGCAGGGAAACGGGAACGTAGCGTCCTTCCTCGTACAGCTCCGCCAGCCTGGTGCCGCGCACCGCATGGAGCTGGTGGATCTTCAGGGAATCAATCGGGAGCCGGGAAATGAGGTCGGCGGTTTTCAGAAACGAAGAGCGTGTTTCACCGGGGAACCCGTAGATAAGATGGGTACAGATGTCGATTCCGCGGTCTGCCACCCGTTCAACCGCTTTCAGATAGTCGGACAGCCCGTGCCCCCGGTTCATCCAGGCGAGGATGGCGTCGTCCATGGACTGAAGTCCCAGCTCGACGCACACGTAGCGTGTGCGGGCGAGTTCCGTGAGCAGGGCCAGGACGTCGTCTCCCAGTGCGTCCGGACGCGTGCCGACGGAAATGCCGACCACGTCGGGATGATCCAGCGCACGGGTGTAAAGGTCCCGTAGCTTCCGAACCGGCGCATAGGTATTGGTGAACTTCTGGAAGTAGATGATGAACTTTTCGCTTCCCAGCCTCGTGCGATGCCAGGCCATTCCCTCGGCAATCTGCCGCTCCATGGGGATGACCGACTGGGTCCCGTCGGGTGAGAAGGAGGCGTTGTCGCAGTAGATGCAGCCGCCGGTCCCCTTGGTACCGTCGCGGTTGGGGCAGGTGAATCCGCAGTCCACGTTGACCTTGCTGACGCGGCAGCCGAAGCGGCGGCGCAGCCAGGAGCCGTAGGAGTTGATGGAAAGATCCCTGTGGATGTACCCGTTCGTCATCATTGCGGGTCCCGCAAAGTCTCAAGAACTTTCCCTCTCCCCCGGCGGGGGAGGGCCGGGGTGGGGGGAAAGGTTCCATGGAATCGGAATGTCCCGGCTTCACCCACCCCCTGCCCCCCTCCCGTCAAGGGAGGGGGAATCATTATCAGTGGGTTTTCCATCATGCCTCCGATGCGGATGTATCTTTCGCGGACGTCCCGTGATTCGTCACCCGATCACCCCTTCCAGGGGACTCGATGCCGTTGCATACAGTTTGCGGGGGATGCGGCCCGCCAGGTAGGCGAGACGCCCGGCCCGCACCGCCAGGTTCATGGCCTCGGCCATGGCGATCGGGTCCCTGGCCCCGGAAATGGCGGTGTTCATGAGCACACCGTCGCACCCCAGTTCCATGGCAATGGCGGCGTCCGAGGCCGTGCCCACGCCCGCGTCGACGATGACCGGCACCTTCACGTTTTCCATGATGATCCGGATATTGTAGGGGTTCCGTATGCCCAGCCCGCTGCCGATGGGCGCGCCAAGGGGCATGACCGCGGCGCACCCCAGGTCCTCCAGCTTCCTGCACATGATGGGGTCGTCCGATGTGTAGGGAAGCACCGTGAACCCCTCTTTCACCAGGATGGCCGCGGCTTTCAGCAACTCCTCGTTGTCGGGAAAGAGCGTCTTCTCGTCACCCAGCACTTCCAGTTTCACGAAGTCGGAGAGGCCTGCCTCGCGTGCCAGGCGGCAGGTGCGCACCGCGTCGTCAGCCGAATAGCATCCCGCCGTATTGGGGAGCAGGGTATATTTTTTCAGGTCGATATAGTCGAGGAGCGATTCCTTGTTCCTGTCGGAAATATTCACCCTCCGCACGGCAACGGTCACTATCTCCGCTCCCGACGCCTCGATGGCTTGGGCCATTTGCCTGAAATCCGCATATTTCCCGGTGCCGACCATCAGCCGCGAACGGAACTCGCGCCCCGCTATTTTCCAGGTATCAGTGTGTTGCGACATGCACGTTCTCCTTTCACCCTCCCCCGACAAACCAGACGATCTCCAACTGGTCGCCTTCCGCGAGAAAGGTGGTTCGATATTCGCTCTTCTTCAGAATCGAGCGGTTCAGCTCAACGGCAATGGGCATCGGATCGCACTCGATGGAGTGCAGGTACTCGTGGACGCTCATTGCGGGTATGATTTGTTCTTCACCATTTACGATAATCTTCATGGAAATTTTCGAGGCAACTCCTTATTGTAGTGAACTATGCCGTCAGCATGCCTTTTTCACCTCTCCACCCTCCCCGCTGCCTTCGGCGCCGGCTTCCGCCGCATCCTCGCCGATGGAGCGCGTAATCCGCATGGCGCAGAAATCAGGGCCGCACATGGAACAGTAGTGCGACGACTTATCGGCATCTTCGGGCAGGGTGGCGTCATGGAACTTTTCGGGTTTTTCCGGATCGAGGCTCAGGGCGAACTGGTCGCGCCAGCGAAACTCGAAGCGGGCCTTGGACATGGCATTGTCCCGGATCTGCGCCCCCGGATGCCCCTTTGCCAGATCCGCGGCATGGGCCGCGATCTTGAACGTGACGATTCCGTCCTTCACGTCGTTCCTGTCCGGCAAGCCCAGGTGTTCCTTGGGAGTAACGTAGCAGAGCATGGCAGTTCCGAGCCATCCGATCATTGCCCCGCCGATTGCCGACGTTATATGGTCGTACCCGGGCGCGATATCCGTAACCAGCGGGCCCAGGGTGTAGAACGGCGCTTCGCCGCAGTGTTCGAGCTGGAGATCCATGTTCTCCCTGATGAGCTGCATCGGAACATGGCCGGGACCTTCGATCATGGTCTGCACGTCATGCTCCCAGGCGATGCGGGTCAGCTCGCCCAGGGTTCTCAGTTCGGCAAACTGGGCCTCGTCGTTGGCGTCGTGGATGGATCCGGGCCGCATCCCGTCCCCCAGGGAGAAGCTGACATCATAGGCCTTCATAATATCGCAGATTTCCTCGAACCGCGCATAGAGAAAACTTTCCCGGTTGTGGGCCCGGCACCACTTTGCCATGATGGACCCGCCCCGGGAAACGATCCCGGTAAGCCGCTTGGCGGCAAGCGGCACGGCATCCTTTCTCACCCCGGCATGGATGGTAAAATAGTCCACCCCCTGCTCGGCCTGCTCGACCAGGGTGTCGCGGTAGATCTCCCACGTGAGGTCTTCAGCCACCCCTCCCACTTTCTCCAGGGCCTGGTAGATGGGCACGGTGCCGATGGGAACCGGGCTGTTGCGCAGGATCCACTCCCGCGTCTCATGGATGTTGGGACCGGTGGAGAGATCCATGACCGTATCGGCGCCCCAGCGAATCGCCCATACCATTTTCATGACCTCGTCCATGACCGAGGAGGCGATGGCGGAGTTGCCGATATTGGCATTGATTTTCACCAGGAAATTGCGGCCGATGATCATGGGCTCCGCCTCCGGGTGATTGATGTTCAGGGGGATGATGGCCCGCCCCCGCGCAACCTCTGAACGGACGAACTCCGGGGTGATGACCCTGGGGATGGATGCGCCGAAGTCCTGGCCGGGGTGTTGACGGTCAAGGAGGGCGCCGAGGCTCTCCCTGCGCAGGTTTTCGCGGATGGCGACGAATTCCATCTCGGGAGTGATGATGCCCTTGCGGGCGTAGCTCATCTGGGTAACGTTCCTGCCGGTCGCCGCCCGTCGCGGCGCGCGCTCGGGGTGGAAACCGGCAGGAGCCGATGTGTGGCTCGACCCCGGAGAGGAGGTAAGGGTATCACCACGTTCGGCGATCCATGCATCACGCAGCGCAGGCAAGCCGGCTTGCAGATCGGAATGGAAGCCTTCTTCTGTATAGGGACCGGAGGTGTCGTACACGTACACGGAAGGATTGGGTGTGCTGTCGGACCCGGAAACCGTGCCGCTCTGGAATATCTCACGCATCGGCACGCGGATATCGGGGCGCGAACCGGTGACGTAGATTTTTCTGGAATTCCTGATGGGCTCGAAGGAAACGGATCGGCACGGCAGGCTGTCCTGCCGATGCCCGTTATGTTCTGTCATGGGTTTGCTCCTGTTGTGTAATGCCGGCGCGCCGGATGCTTCATCCTGACCCGGAAAACCGGCGTATCTGCCGAGTTCCTCCGTGAATGACGACAGCGGGAATGGGCGCACCGTTCCCGCTACCAGGGAGGAAGAGCAAAAAAAAAGCCAAAACCGTCCGTCTCGTGCCGATTATTCCACGAGAGGCCGCAAGCCTCCCGTGACTAGGGGAAAAAAAGACGAATAACTCCGACCCCTTGATGGTGTGATGGGAAGAATCCGCGGACAGTGCCACGGAAGCGGGACGATTCAGCGAGGGAAACGCCCGTAATATGGAGCACCTGTTCCAAGGCTCGTGATTCACCTGTCGCATGGGATACGATGCGGCATGCGCCCGGTCCGGGAACCGCGAAGGCACGCGCCCTCCGGAAGAAACGGTTGAATGCGGGGCTCCGGGCACGGTGTTTCCACAACATGGCGCCCCCGGTCATACGCTGGCAGAATTCCTGCAACAGCCTGCCGTTAAGCCTGAACGGCAGTTGGAATCGTCGGAAGAAAACGACTCTGGCCTGATTCGTTGCTGCATTCGGCGAAATGAGATGTAGGGGCAACCCCATGTGGTTGCCCGCTTTTGGGCGGCCACACGGGGCCGCCCCTACAAAGAATCGCGAGATCTTGAATGCACATTGGAAGTAACAGAACGGACAACGGGAGGATCATGACGGGAGAACGGCGTACCAAAATTCTGCGGGAGGCGGGAGAGTTCGGGATTATCAGGATGATTGCCGAAAAATCGGCAGGGGGAGACGGGGTAGTCATCGGCATCGGCGACGACGCTGCCGCCCTCCGTTTCGAGGCGGGAAGCCTTTTCCTGTCCACGAGCGACATGCTGGTCGAAGGCATTCACTTCGACCTTTCGCTTACGGATCCCTTCCGTCTCGGGAGAAAGTCTCTTGCCGTTAATCTTTCGGATATCGCGGCAATGGGTGGGAGACCCCTCTCCTTTCTTCTCTCCCTGGCCGTGCCGGCATCATGCCCCGTCGATTTTCTCGATGAATTCACATCCGGCATGCTCAGCCTTGCCGGTGAGCATGGGGCGACGCTGGTCGGAGGCGACACGTGCGCATCTCCCCGCGGCCTGGTCATATCGGTAACGGCCTTTGGGGAGCAGGTTTCAGACAGGATTGTGCAGAGGTGCGGGGCCAGGGTCGGAGACCTGATATTCGTCACCGGCACCCTGGGCGATTCGGCGTTGGGGCTCGAATTGCTGCGCCGGGGAGAAAAGGCGGGATACCCCATCGACCGTCACCTGGACCCCCGGCCGAGGGTGCGCCAGGGCCGGGCGCTGGCAGACGCGGGATTGGCGACATCGATGATTGACATCAGTGACGGACTGGCGGCGGACATGGGGCACATAACGGACGGCTCTTCGGTGGGGGCGAACCTGTACCTGGAAAAAATCCCCCTCTCCCGCTCCTATCGGGAACACTACCGGACGATGCCGGAAGACATGTACCGTACGGCACTGACGGGCGGAGAGGATTACGAGCTGCTCTTTACCGCCCCTTCTTCCAGGAGAGAGGCGGTCCTTTCCCTTTTCTCTGAAATCTATACCCCCGTGACGGAGATCGGCAGCATCATTCCGGAACCGGGAGTGCACTTCCTGTCTCCGGACGGGGCTTCGTTCGACGTGGAAAGAGGCGGGTACGATCACTTCCTGAACCGGCAAGGAGCCGATTGAGGGAAAATACCCTACGAATTCCAATCCATTTCATTGGGTGGGATGATGGAGTATTTCTTCATCTTCCTGTACAGGGTGGCCCGGCTGATGCACAGATCCCGCGACGCGTTGGAGATATTCCATTTCTGCTTTTTCAGGCAGTTCAGAATGGCCGACCGTTCAGCGAACTGCACCGAATCGGGAGGCACCGTCTCCGTGCATTCATCGGCGTCATCCGTGATTTCCTGCTGCAACGAAACCGACGGGACTATCTCCGGCGGCAGATCCAGTATCCCGATAACACCGGTTTCGTTCACCGCGGCGGCATAGCGCAGCACATTGCGAAGCTGCCGGACATTTCCCGGCCAATCATAACTCAGCAGGGTTTCGAACGCCTCGGGATCTATGGTATATGCGTCATCCCCGCTTTCCAGTTCGATAATGCTCTGAATGAGGAGCGCCTTGTCCTTCCTCTTCCGCAGGGGCGGCAGGGATATCGTGATGCCGTTCAGGCGATAGTAGAGGTCTTCCCGGAACCTCCCCTGGCGCACCAGTTCTTCCAGGTTGCGCAAGGTAGCGCAGATGACGTGCAGGTCAACGCGAATCGGGGTCTCGCTGCCGAGCGGCAGAATTTCCTTCTCCGCCAGGACGCGAAGCA
>CALABV010000046.1 GCA_937886325.1 uncultured Geobacter sp. | reverse complement strand
CCGGTTCGCCGATACCGGTAAAAATCGGCACGCCGCGGGAGAAAGAGGACCATGAGGCCGTGTCGGTCAGTGGAACCGTAGCGTCTCCCGATGCCCCTTCGAATGTATCCTTTCTCGTATCCGGAAGAGTGGTCGGCGTTGGCCCGCGGGAAGGGGACTACGTCGGGAGAGGTCAGTTCCTGGCATCCATCGACCCGACCGATTACCGTCTGGCGCTGGAAACGGCTGCGGCACAGACCGGCATTGCCCGTACCGCGTATCAACGCGCCGAGGATGAGCATCGACGGATGAAGATGCTGTTCGACTCGAAGAGCCTGGCGCCCAACGATTACCAGAAATACAAGGCCGCCCATGAATCAGCCCGCCAGCACCTGGAGCAGGCCGCCGCCTCGGAAAAGCTGGCCCGGAAACGCCTGGCGGACGCGACGCTCTGCTCGCCGGTATCCGGCTTTGTTTCGAAGCGCTCCGTTGAGCCCGGCCAGATGGCAAGCTCCGGACAACCCGCCTTTGAAATCGTGAAACTGGATACCGTGGAAGTGAACGTCGGCGTACCGGAGACCGACATCCATCTCGTTCGCGTGGGGCAGAAAGCCTCTGTCACGCTGCCGGCGCTGCCCGGCGAATCCTTCGAGGGAATCGTTCGCATTATCAATGTTTCCGCCGATCCCCAGACCCGCACCTTCATGACGCGCATCAGCGTCCCGAACCCGAAGCACACGCTCCGCATCGGCATGGTCGCGGAAGCCCGGATTCGCGGCGACGGCATGGTGAAGATGCTCACCCTTCCCATTGAGACGGTTGTGCGCGATCCCCAGGGCGCCACCATGGTCTATGTCTACTTTCCCGCTCGGAAGCGGGTGTATGCGAAACGGGTGGAAACGGGCGCCGTGTACGGCAGGGAGATCGAAATCAGGAAGGGCCTTACCGGAGAAGACTCCGTGATCCTGGCCGGCCAGGAACGCCTCCGGGACGGCGCCGTCGTTTCCCCTGCGCCGGCTGAGGCTCCCGGAAACAATGCCGGCGCAACCGGCACGGGGACACGGCAATGAATCCCATCAAGATTTCGCTCCGCTACCCCACGGTCACGGTGATCCTGACGGCCCTGCTGGTTATCGTCGGCATGCGGGCCTTCTTCCACATGCCGCGCACCGAGGACCCCACGATAACGATACGCACCGGGCTGGTGATCGCCCTATATCCGGGCGCCACCTCCGAACAGGTGGAAAAACAGGTAACCAAGACCATCGAGAAGCATATCTTCAAGTTTCCCGAGGTCAGGAAAGGAAAGACCTATTCCACCAGCCGCCCCGGCGTGGTCGTCATCAACGTGGAGCTGGAAGAGTATGTGAAAAACACGGACGTGTTCTGGGCCAAGCTCCGCAATGAACTGAATGAAGCCCGCGCCGGCGAACTGCCCGAGGGTGTGCGCGGCCCGATCGTGAACTCTGACTTCGGCGATACCGTTGCCATGCTGATCGCGGTGCACGGGAAGCGGTACGGCTACCGTGAGCTGCGCGACTACACGGACCGGATCCAGGACGAACTCCGCACGGTCCGTGACGTGGGGAAGCTGGCCACGTACGGCGGCCAGAGCGAAGAGATATGGATTACCAGCAGCCTTGCGCGGGTTTCCCAGTATTTCGGGGAGCCTCTCCGTGTGGTTCAGGCCCTGCAGCAGCGAAACATCATCGAAGGGTCCGGGAAGTTCGAGGCGGACAACACCAGAATTCCCATGAGAACGACCGGTTTCTTCACCACCGAGGACCAGATCCGCAATGTGCTGGTAGACGTGTCCCGCACCGGGCAGCCGGTCTATATCCGCGACTTCGCCGATGTGGAGCGCAGATATCAGGACCCGACGTTCCTGGTGCGCCATGACGGAGAGCCGAGCGTGCTCCTGTCCGTGGAGATGCAGAAAGGGAGAAACATCGTTCAGCTGGGCGAGCAGATCGACCGGGTGTTCGAGCGCCTGAAGAATATCCTGCCGCCGGACATCCGGCTCGATCTGGTGGCCAACCAGCCCAAGGTCGTGAAGAGCCGCATGTCAACCCTGAGCCATGAGTTCATGCTGGCAATCGGCGCGGTAATCCTGGTGACGATGCTCCTCCTGCCGATCCGTGTCGCGGTGGTGGCCGCGCTGGCGATCCCGGTAACGCTCTGCGCCACGCTGGGCGTGATGAACGCCCTGGGAATCGCGCTTCACCAGGTGTCAATAGCCGCATTGATAGTGGTGCTGGGTATTGTCGTGGACGACGCCATCGTCATCGCGGATAACTACGTGGAGCTTCTCGACAGGAAGGTTCCGAGGCTCGATGCGGCCTGGCGTTCGGCCACCGAGGTGGTGGTTCCGGTATTCACCGCGACCATGACCATCGTCTGCTCATTCCTGCCGCTCCTCATCATAACCGGATCGGTCGGGGAGTTCGTCATGGCGCTTCCCCTCACCGTTGCCATCGCGTTGACGGTTTCGTTCGTGGTGGCGGTGATGCTCACGCCCATACTGTGCCGGTTTTTCATCAAAAAGGGTCTGCATGAGCACGAAAAGGGGGAGAGGAAAAAGGGATTCAGCGTCCTGGACAGGCTCCAGGCCTGCTACAAGGTCCTGATTGTCTGGTTCATGGCCAGAAAACGGCTCGCCGTAATGGTCGGCGTCGTTGCCTTCGTCTCCGGCGCCCTGCTTTTCACGACCGTGCGGGAGCAGTTTTTCCCTTCAGCCGAGCGCAACCAGTTCGTCATCGACGTGTGGATGGCACAGGGCGCCCGTATCGAGAGCACCGACGCGGTGATGCGCAGGATCGAGAAACGGCTCGCCGGAAAAAGCGACGTTGTTCATTACGCCACGTTCGTCGGCCAGAGCGCGCCCCGCTTTTACTACAACGTCAATCCCCAGCAGCCGGATCCCGCATACGGCCAGTTTATCGTCAACACGGAGTCCGTGGAGGCGACCACACGACTCGTGGGCGAACTGCGCGCCGACCTGCCGAAGCTGGCACCGGAAGCGCTGGTCATCGTCAAGGAACTGCAGCAGGGGCAGCAGATGGAAGCGCCGGTGGAAGTCCGCATCTCCGGCGACGACATCGTCGAACTGAAGCGACTCGGCGCCCGGGTCGAGCACATCCTCTCCTCCGTGCCGTTCTCCATGTACGTTCACCAGGATTTTTTCAACGATTCGTGCATGCTGGACGTGAATATCAACAATGAGCTGGCCAACCGGCTCGGCATCACCAATTCCTCCGTTTCCGGCCTGCTGAGGGGCGGATTCGACGGCGCGCCGGTGAGCACCTTCTGGGAGGGCGACCGGCCGGTCACCATCATGCTCCGACTCGACCGGGAATCCCGCTCTTCCTTCTCCGATGTGCGGAACGCCTACATGACCTCCCAGCTCACCCATGCCAGCGTGCCGCTCCGCTCCATCGCCACCCTGGAGCCGGAGTGGCAGACCAGCCGCATCGTGCGGCGCAACGGCATGCGCACCATCACCGTGCGCGGATTCGTGAAACAGGGGTGGTACGGCTCCGACCTGCTGAAAGCGGCTCAATCCGACATAGAGGCGCTTCGGCTTCCGGTGGGATACCGGATTGAATACGGTGGGGAAAAGATGAACCGGGACGAGACCTTTCCGCAGATGACGCTGGCCCTCGGCATCAGCCTGCTGGCAATCTTCCTGGTGATGCTCATCCAGTTCAGGACCATATCCGACCCCCTTGTGGTGATGTCGTCCATACCGCTGGCATTGCCCGGCGCGGCGCTCGGGCTGGTGATCACCCACAACCCGTTCGGATTTACCGCCTTCATCGGCATGATCAGCCTGTCCGGCATCGTGGTGCGGAACGCCATCATCCTGGTGGACTATATCAAAGAAAAAATCGCCGAAGGCCAGACGCTGGAACAGGCGGCGACGGATGCCGGGGAGCGCCGTCTGCGCCCGATTTTTCTGACCTCCATGGCCGCGGCGGTGGGGGTGACGCCCATGATACTTTCGGGATCCAGCCTCTGGAGCCCCCTGGCGAGCGTGATCGCCGTCGGGCTGATCTGTTCCATGTTTTTCACCCTGCTGGTGGTGCCGGTCCTGTACGTGCTGGTCAAGTCGCGGACGGGCACATCGGTCGCCCGTATCGCGCTGGTCGCGCTCTGCCTCCTTGCCGCCGCGGGGCAGGCGGCGGCGGAGCAGATGAAGCTCACGCTGCCGGAAGCAGTGGATCTCGCCAGGCGCGGCAACAGCGCGCTGAAAATCTCCCGGGAGAAGATCGAGGAAAGCCGGCAGCGGGTTGTGTCCGCCAAATCCAAATATTATCCTCACCTGTCGAACGAAACCTCATATCTGGGTCTCTCCGACGCGGAACTGGTTACCATCCCGGCGGGGAGCCTGGGGACCGTCCCCGGCCTGGGTCCCTTCCCGACGCAGGACACTTCCATCAGCCAGGGGTCGGACTCTCTGCTGTTCAGCAACACCACCCTGACCCAGCCGCTGACGCAACTCTTCAAGATACATGATGCGTATAAAATCGCGGAGACCGACCGCGCAATCGCGGAATCGGATGCACGCAAGACCGAGGATGAGATAGTCTTCGGCGTGCACCAGCTCTATTACGGCCTGCTCATCGCCCGAAAACAGAAACAGGCGGCGCAGGCCGCGGTGGAGGCGGCCCGGGAAGGGCTGCGGGAAAGCGAGGACGCCGTCAGGGCCGGCAACCTGCTTGACGTCGCGGCATCGGAAAGCCGGGTGCGTCTCCTGCAAGGGAGGCAGGCCCTTCTCGCGGCGGAAATCCGGATATCCGACCTGAACTCGGAAATGAATGATGTCCTGGGGCTGCCGCTGGACACGGAACTGGCGCCGGCGGAGATCAATGATGCGTTCCCTGTTCCGCAGACCCTGCCTGAGTATCTGCGTGAGGCGATGTCACGCAATCCGGAACTGCTGGCCGCACAGGGTTCCGTGGCAAAGGCGGGCCATGCCGTCGCGGCGGCCCGTAACGAATATATCCCGGACGTCAGCCTGTTTGCCCGCTACACCTATCAGGACGGCGTTCCTTTTGTTGAAAACAACATCGGGACGTTCGGAGTGAAGATGACGTGGGACATCTTCGATTGGGGGGGGCGCAGCGGCGTCGTCGGCCAGCGGAGGGCACAGCTGAACCAGGCCCGGGAGAACCTGAAAAGGATTGAGCAGCGCATCACGGTTGAAATCAGCAAGGCGTACCGGAAGCTGGAGCTGACAAGGACCATGCTGGATGTGGCGACGGAAGCGCTGAAACTCCAGCGGGAGAATCAGCGCCTGAGCGCCGACAGGGTGAAAGCCGGGACAACCACGCGCCTCCGGCACGCCGAATCCGTCGCGGCGTTCAGGAAAGCCGAACTGGACGAGCTCCAGGCTGAGTTGGGGTATCGTCTCGCCCTGGCGGAACTCGACCGGATCGCCGGATCGTCTGCCCGGTGATGCCCGTGTCTTGACCTTTACTGAACCTTCACGTCACCGCCTGTGCCGCCCTGGGCCGGAGGGGACTGCTTGGCCGGAGGGGTTGACTGCTTTTGCGGCTTCGGACCCGCCGGCACGCTCTTGCCGGGAACCGCCGGTGAACCTCCGCAATCTTTTGCCGTTACCGAGTAGTCATACACATAGGAACCATTTCTGTCATACAGCACATATTTGTAACTCAGCCCGTCCTTCATCCTGGTCAGGGAGTCATTGCGGGAGCAAAGATTCCTGACAGCGGATGATTTTGCAATCTTTTTCAGATTAGGGTGTCCAAGTCGCTTCTTGTCATTGAGGACCGATCTGATAGAGCAGACAAGTGTGCTCCCTTCCATGGATACTTTTGTCAATTGAATGTTCTTGTCCAGCATCTTGGGGAGCTTCTTATTGGTCTTTTCCGCCTCTTTCTGATACTCATCCATCTGGGCCTTCGTCAATCCCCAGGTCGGTATCGCCGTTGACACTACCAGAGCGAGTACAGAACAGGTTACGATAACGGATTTTGATAAAGACATTATTTCCTCCTTCAGGTTTCTCTGTATCGGTATGAACCGGATAGTCTATTCAACGTATGCCTGAATCCGTGATGCCTGAATGCCGAGGCGAGCGACAATCCGGCTACTCCACCGTCACCGACTTTGCCAGGTTGCGAGGCTGGTCCACGTCGGTCCCCTTCATCACCGCCACGTGGTAGGCCAGCAACTGGAGGGGAACCGCCAGCAGTACCGGCGCCAGGTCGTCCCGGCAGGACGGGATCCGGATGATTGTCTCGGCCTTTTTCGCCAAATCCTCATCTCCTTCCGTGCAGAGCGCGATGACCCTGCCGCCCCGGGCGATGACCTCCTCCATGTTGGAAACCGTTTTCTCATAGCTTTCGGAGCGGGGCGCCAGCACCACCACCGGCATGTTCTCGTCGATGAGGGCGATGGGGCCGTGCTTCATCTCGCCTGCGGGGTATCCCTCGGCGTGGATGTAGGAGATCTCCTTCAGCTTCAACGCCCCTTCCAGTGCGATGGGATAGGTGATGCCCCGGCCCAGGTAGAGAAAATCGGAGGCCTGCATATAGGTGCGGGCGATGCGCTCGATCTCCCGGTTGTTCTTCAGCGTCTCATCCACCAGGCCGGGCAGCTGGACGAGGGAGGCTATCATTTTCCGGCCCGTATCCCGGTCGACGGTACCCAGGGTCCGCCCCAGATGGATGGTGAAAAGATAGAGGGCAACGAGCTGGGTGATGAACGCCTTGGTGGAGGCGACCCCGATCTCCGGACCGGCATGGGTGTAGATGACGCCGTTCGATTCACGGGCGATGGAGGAGTCCACCACGTTGCAGATGGCGATGTTCCTCGCTCCCCGCGACTTTCCTTCCCGCAGGGCCGCCAGCGTGTCGGCGGTCTCCCCCGACTGGGAGATGAGGATGACCAGGGTACGGTCATTCAGGATCGGTTTCCGGTAGCGGAATTCCGAGGCGATATCCACTTCCACCGGAATGCGGCAGCAGTCCTCGATGAGGAATTTCCCCACCAGGGCGGCGTGCCAGGAGGTGCCGCAGGCCACGATGCAGATACGGTCCACGGCGCGGAGCTCCTCGTCGGACAGGCCGATGGTATTGAGGAATACATCCCCTTGCTCCTCCACGAGCCTGCCGGCGAGGGTATCGCGGATGGCCCGGGGCTGCTCGAAGATCTCCTTGAGCATGAAATGCTTGTACCCGCCCTTTTCCGCCATGAGGGGAGACCAGTCGATGTGGCGGGGCTTCTTCTCCAGCGGTTGGCCCGCTACGGTGCTGAAGGCCGCCACCCCGTCGCGGAATACGACCAGCTCTCCGTCTTCCATGAAGACCATCTCCCGGGAATGGGAAAGGATGGCAGGGATGTCCGAGGCGACGAAGTACTCCCCCGTCCCCAGGCCGACCACCATGGGCGAACCAAGCTTGGCCGCGATCAGGACGCCGGGCTCCCGTTCGCAGAGGATGCAGACCGCGTAGGCGCCCCGCAGCTCGGCAAGCGCGTTTCGTACCGCCTGCTCGAAATCGGGGACGGACGTGTACTTTTCTTCGATGAGGTGGGAGATGACCTCGGTGTCGGTCTCGCTCCTGAAGGTATGCCCGAGGCCGATGAGGGTCTCCTTCAAGGCCAGGTAGTTTTCTATGATGCCGTTGTGGACGACGATGAACGAACCGGCCTTGTGGGGGTGGGCGTTGGTTTCCGAAGGTCTGCCGTGGGTCGCCCACCGGGTGTGTCCGATACCGATGTTCCCGGCCAGGGGCTCCGCGGCCAGCAGCTTCTCCAACCGGAAGAGCTTCCCTTCGCTCCGCCGCATGTCCGAGCGGCCGTCCCGCAGGGTACAGATACCGGCCGAGTCATAGCCTCGATATTCAAGCCTCTTCAGGCCGTCAAGAATTATGGGGGTCGCTTCCCTGCCCCCCGTATAACCGACTATTCCACACATGTGTATACTCCTTGGCATAAGGCATAGGGCACATGGCAAAAGTGCTCTTTACCTTGTGCTGATTGGATTGGTTTGAGGAGCCCGACTGCGGGC
>CALABV010000045.1 GCA_937886325.1 uncultured Geobacter sp. | reverse complement strand
GCAGGGCAAGGATATCCGGTTCATCCCCGCGCATGCGGGGAACACCTAGTCCCCGATTGAGGTGCTATGGCAAGCAACGGTTCATCCCCGCGCATGCGGGGAACACCCGTTACCGATGCGGACGGGGTGGCGTTTTCTCGGTTCATCCCCGCGCATGCGGGGAACACACTTCCTGTAACAAATTGATTTACCGAATCATTTTGACAGCAAAATTTACTACCAATTTTTCCATGTTTCGTAACTCCCCCTGACCCCCCTCTTATTCTAAGAGGGGGAACGTGCTTCGTCATTCCGTCTAGAGTACACCAAGAGATTTTCTCCTCCCCTTAACTTAAGGGGAGGCAGGGAGGGGTTACACGTCCCTGATTCAAGACATTCAAAGAGATGTTACATCCGTCAGCCAGACGCACCCGCCAGAACGTGAACCAGTTTCTCCAACACTCCATAAATATTCGTAACCACCTCGCTATTCCAAAAGCGGAAAACATGAATCCCGTGTGACTGAAGAAATTTTGACCGAGCGGCATCATACTCTCTGTTACCGTCAAGGGCATGATGACCTCCGTCTATTTCAATTGCCACTTTTCGCTCAGGGCAATAAAAATCAAGAATATACACACCAAGGCTGGATTGCCTGAAGAATTTCAGGCCATGCAACTGCCTGCTGCGAACATGTTTCCAGACTAGCTTTTCTGCTTCAGTCTGGTTACGCCGCAACTCGCGCCTACGTTCGAGAAGTGCCCGGTCATTCCGTGCGAATTTCATTATGGCGACTCCCTGTATTGCTCTTGGGTAACTCCCCCTGCCCCCCTCTTAATCCAAGAGGGGGACCGTGCTTCGACATTCCGTCAAGAGTACACCGGGAAATTTTCTCCTCCCTTTAGCTTAAGGCCGGGAGGGGTTATTCATTCAAGCGCTCTCAGGGCCGGACGACGCTTCACCCTCTTCCTGCGGCAGAAACGACACCAGCTTGATACCATCCATCTCCACCGGTATCCGCCGGTTCGCCCCGAGGGTCAGAAAATCAAACCCCGATTCGGTGTTTGTGGCCCAGGCCATGACCGCATTACCTTCGCCGATTCCGGCAACGACTGTCCCCCAGATCATCTCCCGCACCCTGCGGGACATCTTGCCCACGTACACACCCGCCCTCACCTCCAGCAGCCAGATGGACAGACGGCCGCGCAACCTGGGCGGAACATTCTCAACCACGATGACCAGCATCGCCGATCCCCTCCTTGTTCGGTATTGCCGGAGCCACCGACTCTTCCGGCGGTTTGGGACGTTCTAGTTCTCCGGCTGACAGGATCTCCTCAATCGTCGGAACGATCCGGTGGAGGAGCTTGCTTTGGCGGAAAGTATCGCGACAAGCCAGTCGAACTTCCCGTTCCGGGTCGCGGGGATGTTTCGCGGCGATCCGGAACGCCACCGGTACCACAGTCTCGAACTTGAAGACATCGGCGATATCGTAAACGAAGGACTGAGGCTTGCCGGTATGTATAAATCCGACCGCCGGGGCGTACCCAGCCGCAAGAATCGCCGCCTCGCAGATGCCGTAGAGACAGGCGGTGGCGGAAGAGAGACAGCGGTTGGGGATGTCGCCGCTTTCCCATTCCGTGTGGTCGTAGTTGCGATTCCTCCATGGGACATTGTACTGCCGGGCCAGGAGTTCGTACATCTTCCGCACCCTTACCCCTTCGATGCCCCGCAACTGGTCCACGCTCCGCCGCTCGGGCGGGTCCTCCTTGAAACGCATGGCGTACATCCTGCGTACAACCTTCAGCCGGGCGGTGTCGTCCAATGCCAGTTTGGCCTGGTAGAGCAGCCGGTCGGCCCGCGCACCGCCCGGCTGGCCCGAGGCATAGAGCCTGACCCCGGCCTCGCCGATCCAGACCAGTAGGCAGCCGACCCGCGAGGCATAAGTGACCGCCGCGTGGGACACCCTGGTCCCCGGCTCCAGCATGAGGCACGCCACCCCGCCGATGGGGATGTGGGTGCGCACCCCGGTCTTGTCCACCACCACGAACGCGCCGTCAAGGACGTCCAGGTTCCCCTTTTCCAGGAAAACGACCGAGATGCGGTCCTTGATGGGGATGGGCTTCAACGGCGGGAGAATAGGTTCGGGCATTATGACCTCCACATCTCAAATACTCTCTCTTGACGTTCTAACTGGTATGACATATTAACATACCATCGAAAAGGAGACGCTATATGGCAAAGGCAAAACTTGCAATAACCCTCGACGACAGGTTACTCACAGAGGTGGACCACCTGGTTAAAAGGCACCTATACCCCAATCGGAGCCGGGTCATAGAACAGGCGGTCGAGGAGAAGCTCAACCGGCTAAACAGAAGCCGTCTCGCCCGCGAGTGCGCCAAGCTCGATCCCGGCTTTGAAAAGGCCCTGGCCGAGGAAGGGCTGGAACAGGAGCTTAGCGAATGGCCCGAATACTGAGAGGAGAAATCCGCTGGGCCGATCTCAATCCAGTACGCGGCAGCGAGCAGGGGGGCCTGCGCCCGGTGCTGATCCTGAGCCATGATATTTTTAATGAGCGTTCCGGCACGGTGATAGCACTGGCCATAACCAGCCAGGAACAGCGTGCCGGGTTTCCCCTGACAATGGAGCTTGCGTCCCCTGAACTCCCCAAGAGATCCTGGGTAAAAATCAGCCAGATCCGGACCCTGGCAGTCGAGCGGATCGGGAAGAAGATCGCTGATGCAACGCCGGAGGAGATGGAGCAGGTTGTCGAAGGACTGAACGAGATCGTGGGGTGAAATCACACCCGCCGCACAAGCATCAGCCCGCAACCGAAACCTTTGGCCGGGCCGATGCCATTGAAAAGACACTTTTCTACAAAGAGTTCCGGGTCCTTGACCGTCAGAAAGCCATCAAACTCCAAGGTGCTCAATGTGATCGGCTTACCTCCCCTCTTCTTGAAAAACCGATGCTGTAAATAACCGTCAGATCTTGTACAAGACCGAGCAATTGTAAAACCAAAATCCTTACCCTTTGTCTCAATCCATTCAATTCCAGCATCCTGAATGAGTGTGGCAACATGGGGACGCTTTTCTGGAGGCAGGTTTTTGAAGTCTATTTTGGACTTCGCCTCCATCACCACGTCATGGCGAATAACTTTCTGGGTCCACCCTCGTTCTAACGATTTGTTCGGCTTCAAACCGCGCTCGGCCCTGCTCTTCTTCCATGCATCCAACTCCTCGGCACTTCGCTCCTGTTTTGCGGATTGCACCGGGTTCACTCTGAGCTTGAACGCCAGGCGATCACCCTGTCTGATTGTTGGTGCATAGGGCTTCGTGTTTATCTGCCACAATCCCATTGAATCGACTGGCTCACGCTCTGAGACGGTGTAATATGTGGGCAGACCGCTCACGCTTTCAAAACGGAAAAGGAAATCGCGTTTCCGGTCTGGATCATCACTGAAGAGATCCCAAATCATTTTATGCTGCCCGTAGCCGTCGGTGCGGCCCAATGCGGCAATGTTCCTTGGTGAAAGGTCACGCCGCAGGCGTATCAAACTGAAGTACATGGCGATTCCTCCTCTCTGCTTACGGTTGCGAAATTCTCTTTACGCTCGCTGAACTGCCAGCGCTTGCGGCTGAGTGGTTCGTCCCGGCGGGTTATGACCTGTTCGCGCTCGTATCCGCCCTGCTCCCCCTCCCAATAGACCAGATTCGACTTTTCCTGAATCAGGCATTTCAGATCATCCGGGACAAGAGCCTTGTGAAGGGCGTCCTTTACGGTTGCTGCTGAAATGACTTGAGGGAAGAGAGGAAACGCAAGAGGACAGGATTTCCGCCCAAGGTAGAGGGTGAAAACCGGCTTGCGCAGGGCGTCGTCAAGCTCTACAACACTGAACGCACTGCCTTCACGCAGAGTGATTGCCACCGTATAAACGGCGTCACAGCGGTAATCACGGCTGGAAAGAATGGTGTTCAGGTCCGATTCCGCCAGTTCTGCCCGGCGGGTATAGTACGTGCGCGGGTTGCGAATGGTGCCGGAAGACGGAACATGGATGGTGTGATAATCGCGCAGCAGCGTCCCCATGGCATCCACACGGACAGCATATGAACAAGCTGCGGCAAGGGCATTTTGACGCGCCTCCTCGTCTCTCCGGATACCCAGAGCGGCGGCAAGTAGCCCAACTACGGCCGACTTGGAGGGGTGGGCAAAGCTCGGGCGATATTCACCGACGGCGATGTCCCCCCAGGCGGCCATGGGGCCGTAGAGATGAAACACAAGATAGTCTGGCATGGCCGTCACTCCGTTATGAAAGTTTTGATTTCTTCGAGGCTGCCTTCACCGGTTTCGGCATTCATTATCTTGAAAGCATCCGCACACGGTCCATATACCTTGTCGAAGTTCTCCCTGCGCTTCTCCAGCTCTTTAACCGACAACGCCAGGACGTCCTCCCCGCGAACTGGCTTCAGGAAGGCCACCGAAAGTGAACGGGGTTGGTCGCTTCCCTTTTCAGCCAAGAGATAGGAAGTGCGGGCACGGGACGCAAAACTGTTCTGCTTGCCGGTCGGCGACACCTTGGCGGCGGATTCTACAAGGGCTTCCAATGCTTTATTGGTAATACTCCCTGCTAATGCAGGATCTTTTTTCTCAAGGTTTTCCTTCAGCAGATCGCGGTTCACGCAAATATATAGATAGAAAACTCCAGAACCAAACTCAGTCTCTCCGATATGGGCAGCATCAGGGCCGTCGTTCAAATCATCGACTGCAGTGAAATAATCATCTTCAACCGCCACCTCATGAACGGTAATGGCATGTGATACTTGAACCGCACCTTCCAAACCAAGGTCCATCTTCCCCTTCACTGCGAGCATTCTGCCAAACATGGCAATATCAACGGCATTGTGCTCTTTGTTGAGAAACTCCAACTCCTCGTCTGTTGGTGCTCTCTTTTCTCGGCTTAACGTTGCAATGAGATCGTTAAGTTTCTTGAACTCGATGTGCGACAAGTGAATTGGCTGTTTGAGCATCGTCTCTTTTAAAGGATCGTTCTTGTCTTTGGCTTCTGTTTCTGCAAAAGCCTCAGCGATCTGTTTCCCCCAGACTATGGCATCTTTTTGAGGAACCCCGATCTCTTCAAACTTCTTGGCAGCCTCGTATCCTACTCTTTTTGTACGCATACCTATGTAATCACCGATCTTACTACCGTCATCAATTGCCACAGACTTAAATAAGTCGGATTTCCGCCATGCTCTCTTGAGACTTTGAGAGGAGATGCGCAGACGGTTTTTGCCCCCCATCATTGCTGTCTTTGGTCGGCCAAGATCGTCACGGTTCAGGTTGGAGGGAGGGTAGGATGTCAGCAGGTGGAGTTGGATGAAAGTGCTCATGTTCGATTTCTCCTTTGTATGATGATGTAATGAGGTTTGGGCTACTGTTCGTTTGGCGCCTTCGAGTAATAGTCGAAGGCCCATTCCTTACGTATATCGATGTATCGGTCATTCCACAGATAAACGCTTCTCGCCAGACTTTGTAAATTTGCACACCCCCCGAGCAAGGCGATTATGCGGATCAAGGCACTGAAAAGGTCTTCCTGCTCCTTGATCTTAAGTAGCCGCCTGAAACGCAAACCGCTGACTCTGGCAGAGCCGTCGCCTTTGCCACTTGCCATCTGCTCGGCAAAGCTACCATTGCTATCATCATCTTTAATACGTGCAGCCAACCCTGTAACCATTGCCAGGCAGTTGTCGTCGATAAAACCTAAACGCCGAAATGCCAGTCGCAGACGATGATAGGCTGGCGAAAATAAAATCTCCTTCAATGTGCCGCACCGGCGCAAATCGGCTCGTTCGCCTCTGCCGTCCTTCTTAAGCC
>CALABV010000044.1 GCA_937886325.1 uncultured Geobacter sp. | reverse complement strand
CCGAGCTTGCTTTTGACGAGTTGAAAGGGAATGAGGGCGAAGTCCTTCATTCTCATTTATCGGCATTGCTTCATTCAGTGCCTGAAATGTGGGTTTCGTGTGCGAGAGCGGATGCGGCGTTGCAGGCATGTTGTATCCGCTGATGCCATTGTCGAGAGGGTTTTGGCAATTTGAACTGTCCATAGTTCCGGAGTGGAATGGAACAAGGGTGGAGACCTCAGGTTCGCTCATTTGATGCTTCTTGGATCCGGATAAAGAATAATCGGTTTTCATATTTGACTTCTGAGCGGTTTTTTCCCGCCGGCTGGTACCTTGATACGGCACCGGAGGCATACCATGACAAGGGTCATTACTACTATACATAATGACCCTTATGTATAGTAATAAAAGATCTTAAAGAAGGACGCTATCGTGTATCTCGGGAAAAATAGACTGATGCAGGCAACCATATTTCCGGGAACACGGGCTTTTTCAAATCATGCACACATCGATAAGCGGTAAGTAAATTGTGAAACGTGACCCTTTGCCCCTTTTGCTGTCCACGATGATATATCCCTCGTGCTGCTGGACTATTCCATAGACCATCGCTAGGCCCAATCCCGTGCCTTTCCCCACCTCCTTTGTAGTGAAGAAGGGATCAAAGATCTTCTCCTTGGTCTTCTCATCCATGCCGATGCCACTATCCGATACGGAGATAAGGCCATATTTACGCACATCGCTGTTGACATGGCCCTTGATGGACTCACTTTTACTCGAAACGACAGCGGTCTTTACCGTTAGCACACCACCATTGGGCATGGCATCCCGTGCGTTCGTGGCAAGGTTGATGAGTACCTGTTCAATCTGTCCGGAGATCAGGAAAGCCGGCATAACTTCTTGTTTAAGGATCATTTTAAGTTCCTGATTCTCACCAAGTAACCACTTCAGCAGATTCTCCGTCTTCCGTACTATCTCATTCAGGTCCATGGGGATTGGCTGGGAAGGATGTTTTCTGCTGAAGGTCAAAAGGTCGTGCGTAAGGTTAGCCGCTCTTTTTGCCAGCATCGTCATCTGTGTTGTGAATTTGCTCCCCTGAGGGTCGCTTTCCACGAGGGGTTGCAACAGGTTGCCATACCCGAGGATGGCCATCATAATGTTATTGAACTCGTGTGCGATTCCGCTTGCAAGCTGACCTACGGCATCCATCTTCTGCGCCTGGATGAACTTTTGCTCCAGCATTTTCCGTTCGGTGATATCCTCGATAAATCCCTCCAGGTGATTCACACATCCATCCCCTCTCCTGATGAAACGTAGGTGCAGGTTGCCGACAAAGGTGCTTCCATCCTTACGGCGATAGACATTCTCGAAGTTCACAAGACCTGGTCTCTCCTCCATCTGGAGAAGGATCTCCTTCCGCCGCTTCGGATCTACATAGAGTTCCTTCGCCATGTTTTTCACGCAGGTTTTCATTTCGTCAGGGGAATCGTACCCGAACATCCCGACAAGTGCGGGATTTACAGCAAGGAGTTCGCCTTCGGGAGTGGATTGGAAGATACCAAGCACGGCATCCTCGAACAACCGCCGGTAGCGAGCCTCACTCTCGCGCAGGGCAGTCTCAGCCTTTTTCTTTTCTGAGATATCCCGCACAATGGACTGTGTCATCAACTTCCCATTCATTTCGAAGCAGTTCAGAACCACAAACGCGTCAAACTGTGACCCGTCGTTCCGCTGGTGTGTCCACTCAAAGCCTTGTGGGTCGCCTCGCAGCGCCGATTCATGGAGCTTCTGTGCCTTTTCCAGGGAAACCTGTCCGTCCGTTTGGGTATACGGAGACAAATTGAACGGTTTCTTTTCGAGGAGTTCTTCCTTGCTGCACCCAAACATTTCTACTGCGGCCGGATTACAGTCAACGAAGCGGCAATCCTCTGTCGTGATAAATATCGCGTCCCGGGCACCTTCGAAAAACGCCCGGAGCTTCTGTTCGGACAGGGCTATCCGTTCAGTCGCCATTTTGCGTTCCATGGCTATGGCAACTTGGTCCGCCACTGCCTGCATGAGCGAGAGCTCTTCCTCGGTGAAGCGCTTCCTGGTGCGGGAACAGAACGAAAGGGTTCCAAGGACCTTTCCCTGGGAAAGCAGCGGATGACAGGCATATGCCTGGATTCCGAACGGCCGGACTAATGCGGTATACTCGTCATCCGTCTGTTGCAGATCCTCAACCACCAACCGGCAACCATCGCGGGCGGAGCATCCGCATAGTCCTGTTCCATACTCCAGCCATTCCATCTTCCTGATATCTTCATCCGGAATGCCGCCGCAGGCATTCAGATGCAGTCGCTGCTTTTCGAAATCAACAAGATAATTAAAGAATGCCTGGCAATCCAGAAAAGCAAGAACTTTCCTGCACAGTGAATCGATCACTTCCTGGGGTGAATCGCTTCTAAGCAACTGGCCGGCCGTCTCTACCAGAAGTGCCAATCCCTGATTACTCGCACGAAGTTCTTCGACATCTTGTTTCAGTTCGGAAATATCCAGGGTTTTTCCTATCGTCCGCATCATCATCCACTTAATCCTGTGTATAAAATAGTTGTTACAACTTCACCCGAATTGCCCGTGTATGACGAGCCATACTTCGTTACTCCTGCAGGTAACAGGGTCACTTTGGCCGGGCTTTGTTTTCCGCGAGGGTATAAACACCCTTTCTGAAAACAAAGTCGATTTCTTTGGAGTTCCCGAAAACCTTCTCGAAATCGTCGTCCGATGTCATGGCATACTTGCCGTCTATGAAAAGTCTTGCCTTCAGGTCATAGAAATCTTTCTTGTCATCAATGATCTGATAGAGATTTACCTTGACGGTATAGAGCTCCTCTTTATTCGCTCCGGTACCTTCGTTGTCGGCATATGAGGGGATCTTCAGCATCTCAACGAAACCGTTTCCAATGACACCATACACAAACAGTGCTTGTTGAGTATACCCCTGGCCGGTATATCCCGGTTCCATGATGAAACCGTACTTCTCAGGACCCAGCTTGATGAACCGCGGCTCCGGCGCCTGTCCCCATGAACCGTTTTCCGTGAATGACAATGATGACGCTCTTATCTCCCATTTTTTCATCTCACCGTTATACTCAGCAAAGAGGCCGCTAATTTGGGCCGTCGAGACATGACTACCGTCTCCCCGCTTGGAAAAAAGCATCATCACTTTCGGCTTTCCCGGATCAGACCAGTAATACGCAGATAAGGGTTTGAACGATTTTCCCGTGAACTTTTTTATCGCATTGTTAACGGTCTGATCGCTTTCCACGGATGGCGGCGTCAGAAGGACCTCTTGCCCCGCTATTTTCCGGGAGCCTTCTTCCTTCCAGCAACCGGCAACACACGTCATGAGCAAGACAACAGCGAAAATCCTTTTCATCGTTCCCCCTCTAGATAGTTTCATGATCTGTTGCGTAAGTGCCCAAGTTGGGGTTCTCACGCCAAAGAAATCTCGAGGGATTCACTGAGATTTCTTGAGCTTGTCGCTCAAGCGTGGGTCGATGGGGAGTGGAACAATTTCCTTCACTCGAAAGACTGCGTAATCAAGGTGCCGGGGGTTCAAGACGATGTTCCATGCCTTGCCGTAAGGAAGCATGACAGAGGGAACCCGCAGCGCTACGGAAGCTCCACTGAGAAGCCATTCCTTGCCTAACATAATTGACCCCATTTCTCGAGGGCGAGCGTCCCAGTTAGCAGGCAAATTTGCAGGCGGTATTTCCTTGATAGATGGGATATCTGGGGCTTCAATGGTGACCAACGTCAAATCCGGAGGCCTTACGGTTTCCGGAAAGTGGGGCAGAAATTCCAGCAACGCTTGTGAAGAGCTCTCGGCAACGTATAATGCACGCAATCCGGGCGGGTTCCATCGCCCACCATAGAGTTCAGCACCTCTTCCGCTCAGGTCATCTGCATAAGCAGCTGTTGCAATCCGGTAGAGATATATCAAATGAACACACCATGCTCGATCCTACCTAGTTCACTGAGGACCATATTAATTCCGGTAATAGTATCAAGAAGAGACGTCGGCGCCACGTCTCCCAGTGCATAATTTGGCGCGTTTAGCCAAGTGGCAGCTTTCTCGGCATCCTTGAATACTTCTTCACAGCGGCAATACACGCGGTTCAATTGCGCAATCCGATCGGACATTTCAGAATTGAATTTCGTGCTTTCATTGATGTGTCGCTGTAGAGTCCGCGGAGTGGTGTGCAACCAGGCGGCAATTTCTGCCTGAGTCACTTTCATCTTTTCAGCCATAACGACTACAGATTCACTCGGGATGCCCGACCGAACTACTCTGATCATATGCGTGTCGGATAATTCCGAGAATGAACACTCCATCGCAATTAGCGAGGTCCTCTTCTTCTTTCTCGCCTTGTTCTTTGGCCCCATTTTACTTGCTGTACCTGAATCTGTCGGAAACATAACCCCCCCTATCTTTAGAAAATTGTCGCATACAATACGACATATTACAAGCAGGAAATATGGGCCTCATTTGGTGGTCAGGCGTGCCCGTCCGACCATATCGGAAACGGTATATCCAGCAGTCGACGACTCCTTGTAATTGCCACATACAAGAGGTTCACTTCCTCCAGCACTGCCTGCAAATCGAAGGGTTTCGGAGGCCTGCCTTGAGCTGCAGCCAGAAGTTTTACAATCTTCTCCCCGTTGATGAAATCGCTGCCCAAGGTAACATCATCGAACTCCGCTCCCTTCGACTTATGGCAGGTAGATAATATCAATTCCGCATGGTCCTTCCCCACAGCCTTCTCGCGAATCTCCCTGATGAATCCGAACAAACCTGTACTGTAAGTAGAGATGAGATCGATTACCATGCCCAGTTCCCGGTCCTCAACCTCCTTCTGATACTGTACGAGGTTTTCGTAGGACTCGAACTTCCTGATGAAGTCATCACGGATCCGATCAGGTTTCCCAACATAAAGATTCAGAATGTCATACAGATTCGTCCCATCGGACATAAAGGTGTAGTTCTGTATTTCCCCCTCGTAGGCGCACCTCTTCCCCTTGTTGCAGACCGCCTCAATGGCATGGCTGATAAGTCCCAGGTTGCTGCGGGCGAGAACGGCCCGTTCTGTCCTCTCCGGTGGCTTCCCCGGGCCTAGTCCTGTAATCTTGAAATCGTGGACGGAGACTCCCAGGAGCGTTTTCAGTCGAATCGCCTCCATTGCCTTCTTGGCAATGTGGGTGCCGAAACGGAAACTTCCCGTCAGGTTGAACCTGGGGAAGTCCACCAAGCTCAAGCTATCGATGGCGCCGCGGTACCCGTATATCGACTGATGCGAATCACCTACGATGACCCGGATGGCTGGTTGTCGCAGGAAAACATCCAGCCAGCAAGGGTTCGAGTCCTGCCCCTCATCTGTCAGGACGTGGGTATAGGGGAGAACGGGGGATTGTAGCTGGAACTTCTTCAGATAGGCATCGTGGGTTATCGGCAGAACCCCATCCCACATGCGCTGCAGTATCGATTCTGCAGCATCCTCGATGTGGTCGATATGTCGGTTGGTAAAATACTTCGCTGAAGGCTCTTTCACTGACTTAACATAATCTATGTGATGTATCCGCTTCTCCCGGCTGTTGCAGAAGCGGTCTGCCAGGCTTGCAACGTGTCGTGCGAAAATGAGCTTATCTAGCTCGTTCGAGAACTTGGGGATGGACTCGCACCATTCGATAACATCCTGGGGCTTTAGATTACCGCGGGGGTGAATCTCGTAACCCTTCCCCGACACCACCTCACGGTATGCCAGGCTGTGGGCGGTTTCGACACGAACATGGTTGAGACCTTGGCGCTTGAACTTGGCTGTAGCTTCGATACGGGCGCTCCGGTTGTAGACGATGTACAGAATACGTGAATCCGGGCGGGCCTTGGAATATTCAACCAGGGTTGCGGTCTTGCCTGCGCCGGCGCAAGCAGTAACGCAGGCGCTTTCCGGATGTTCGATGACGGCTATCTGTTCGTCTGTAAGACGCAATATTATTCCTCTCCTCTAACTTGACATAGAGAATATTATTCTCTAGACTAAAGACAAATGACCCGCCTACACCATAACCGTATTTGGAAAATTGAGGTCTTCGGGCGAGAGCACGGCATACCACATTTCCATCTGCGGTGGCCAGATGGTAGAGCGTCAATTACTATCGAGTCACTCGAGGTTATTATCGGAAACCCTCCTACCACCATTCTTTCCGAGGCCCGGCAATGGGCAAACAACAACAGGGAACAAATATGGGCGGAATGGCACAATCTGAACAGGAGTTGAAATTTCATGGCCCAACAATATGTAAAATCGGTACATGCTGAAGCGCCGGCTAAACTGATGATTGAATGGCGTTCCGGCAAGAAGGCCAATGTTGATGTTACTGAATATCTTGACTCACCTGGCTATCAAAGACTCCAAGAACCCGCGTTCTTTGCGTCTGCTGTCCCCGAGGAATGGGGCCATGGTGTTGAGTGGGCGGATGGCGAAGTCGGGATCGATGCTGATACCCTCTACAGGTTAGGCAAAGAACAATCTGGCGTCGCGTTTCCCGTGGCAGAGTTTAACGCTTGGATGGAACGCAACGGACTTTCCCTCAGTGCTGCGGCGAAGGCTCTCGGCATCACGAGGCGGACGGTATTGTACTATCACGGAGGACATAAGCCGATCCCAGTCTATATCAGACTTGCGTGTCTTGGATGGGAGGTTCTTCAAGCCAAGGATGCGGCCTAATATCTACCGATATTTCTTTAATTTTTCGTTCCAGTATTCTATGAAAGCAAAATAGGCTCTTTCGGTCGTCAGAAACTGCAGGTGGTGCTCAGGACTCAATTTGTATGCCCGAATCTTCTCAATTCCCAATCTTCTTGCTTTTTCCATCCTGTGATTGCCATCAATTACGTTATAACGACCTGGTGAAATCTCAGCGATAATCACAGGTATGGACACATCGACCGTAGCCAGATGGGCTTCATTGAGTTTGGACGAGCAAGCGTTAAATTCTACAACCGGTACCTCCTCACACTTTATGCTACTATTCAGTAAGTAATCTGTCATCTTTGTGATATTGAAAATGAAAATACCATTCGGATACAGTTCATCTCCATCATCAGTCGGGCATGGAGTGAAGCGACTATCGACCTTCAATTTTTTCTTCATTCCCACTCCACTTCCTTGGCAAGTGCATGGTCCGTGAATATCAAGTGTCCCGGGTCCTCAGGATCTGCTAGCCCGATAAAGTCCTCGCATCGAAAGACATTCCGTGCCGCCTTCCTCCCATGCCTCGGAATACGCTCCACAAACACGAGCAGATGGCCCTTCCAGCGGCATTTCGAGCCAGAACGCAAATCCGAAGCTTTGACCTTGCGGCGCGTAGCGTTCACTGGTGATTACCTTTTCGTGGGAATGCGGCTACCTCAGCCTGATAGACAGTTACGGGGACAATCCTTACAGCGAACTCTCCATTACATT
>CALABV010000043.1 GCA_937886325.1 uncultured Geobacter sp. | reverse complement strand
CTCCGCGGGCTTCCGGACCGTAGCTCTGGGACTGCACGGCCTGCTTGCCGTCAAAGATGGCGGCGGCCTCTCCCATGATGATTCCGGCCAGGATCAACCCCTGCCCCCCGGCGCCGGAGAATCGTATTTCATATCTGTTGGCGGACATTACCCTGTCTCCTTTACTGTATGCCTTTTACCCTTAGCCCTTTGCCTTTTGCCCTTTGCCCTTTGCCCTTTGCCCTTTGCCCTTTGCCTTTTGCCCTTTGCCCTTTGCCCTTTGCCCTTTGCCCTTTACCGCTCAACCTTCCATCGACTCCCGGACCCGCTCGACGAGCCGGCCGTACTCCTCCACGTATTCGGGCTTGTCTTCCCTGTGGAGAACGCCGGTAAGCACCTTGCCCTGCAGTTGCTCCGCCGACATCTTATCCGCGGCGGCAACCGGAACGGCTATCTCTTTCAGGTGATTCATCATCTCGATCACGGACTTGAATTTATTCTTGCGGCCGAAAGTGGTAGGGCAGCTGTCCAGGATCTCCACCACGGAAAACCCCTTGTGGCGTATGGCTTCCACCAGCAGCTTGTCGATCTGGGAGGCATGGAACGCGGTGCCGCGTGCAACAAACGTTGCGCCTGCCCCGATGGCGAGCCTGGCGATGTCGAACGGCGGATCCGGATTGCCGTACGGTGTGGTCGACGCCCTGGCGCCGAACGGTGTCGTGGGGGAAAACTGCCCGCCGGTCATTCCATAGATGTGGTTGTTCATGATGAGATAGGTCATGTCGATATTCCGGCGGCAGGCATGGATGAAATGGTTGCCGCCGATGGCAACCCCGTCGCCGTCGCCGCCGACGCAGATCACGTTCATCCCCGGTTTCGCCATCTTTATGCCGGTTGCGAACGCGACACCACGGCCGTGGGTCGTATGCAGGGTGCAGAAGTCCAGGTAGCCGGGGAGCCGGGAAGCGCAGCCGATGCCGGAAACGATGGCGGTCATGTCCCTGTCCAGGGCAAGGGCGTCAATCGCCCGTATCAGTCCCTTCATCACAATTCCGTGACCGCAGCCCGGACACCAGATATGGGGAAGCTTGCCCGGCCGTATGTATTTTTCGTAGTCAAAACCCATGGGTTACCGCACCTCCTGTATCCCGGCAAGTATCTGCGCCGGATTGATGGGCTCGCCGTCCACGCGGAATATCCCGGATACCGGCGCCCTACCTTCCACGCATCTCCTGACCTCGTGTATTGTCATGCCCAGGTTCATTTCCGGGGTGATGATGGCTTTCACCCGTTGCCCCAAGGCCCGGATCTGACGCTCCGGGAAGGGCCAGTAGGTGATGATGCGAAACAGACCGGCCCTGATTCCCCTCTTCCTCGCCTCATTGACGGCAAAGCGGGCGGAGCGGGAAATGGCGCCGAAGGCAACCACCGCTATCTCCGCGTCATCAAGGAGATACTCCTCATAGGTTACGATGTCGTCAATGGCTTTCTCCACCTTGCGAACCTGGCGTTCTTCCTCCGCCTGTACCAGATCGGCACGGGTGGTCGGGAAGCCGTCCTCCGCCTTGTTGAGGCCGGTAACATGGAAGCGATAGCCCGAGCCGAACGAGGCAAGGGGCGGCACATCGCCGAACCGGGTATCGTACGGCTTGTATTCGCCGGGGCCGACCGATGGGAGCGTGCGGTTGATCACCTCCAGTTCGCCCGGCTCGGGAAACACGATCCGTTCCCGCATGTGCCCCACGATCTCGTCGGGCATGACGGTAACCGGGGTACGGTATTTCTCCGCGAGGTTGAATGCACGCACGGTCTCCGTGAACAGTTCCTGCACCGACGCCGGAACGAGGCAGATTGCCGGGTGATCTCCATGGGTCCCCCATTTGGCCTGCATCACATCCGACTGGCTCGGGCCTGTCGGCATGCCCGTGGACGGGCCGCCGCGCATGACGTTTATGATGACGCACGGCACCTCGGTAATACAGGCGTAGCCGATGTTCTCCTGTTTCAGCGAAAAGCCGGGGCCCGACGTGGCCGTGAGGGCCTTCATCCCGGTGAGCGAGGCGCCGATCACGGCGGCCATGGCGGCAATCTCGTCTTCCATCTGGATAAATGCTCCCCCCACCCTGGGCAGCTCGTTGGACAGCACTTCCGCCACCTCGGTGGACGGCGTTATGGGATAGCCTGCAAAGAACCGGCACCCCGCATAGATGGCGCCGTGGGCACAGGCCTCGTTCCCTTGTAAGAATGCAACCTTATTTGACACGATACCTCCCTCCGGACGTTACAGGGTAACGGTGACCGCGAAGTCCGGACACCGCAGTTCACACTGCATGCAGGCGATGCATGCCTCGGGGTTCTTTACCGAAGCCACGAATCCCCGCATCTCGAAGACCTTGGTCGGGCAGAACTCGACGCAGATTCGGCACCCCTTGCAGTATTTCTCGTTTATCTCAATCTTCGGCTGTTTCTTTTCCATTACGGATATCCCTTTCGAAAAGATGAAATAACTATTCAGCATTGCTGCACAGTCGGCAAAAACTTGCTTCCCCTCCCTTGACGGGAGGGGATTGAGGGGTGGGTGAAGCCGCCGCCTGAGCCAGGCATGGCTAACGCCCCCACCCCCTACCCCCCTCCCGCAAGGGGCGGGGGAATTTTGCCTGCATTTTCTGAATGTGCCGAATAGTTACAGGATGAATCACAAATCCAACCCGTCCACCAGCGATTTCACATGGGAAACGGACTCGTCGAACATGGCCCGCTCCCCGGGGGTAAGCTCAAGCTCCAGAACCTTTTCCACCCCGCCCGCTCCAATCACGCACGGAACACCCACGAAGTAGCCGCGCACACCGTACTCGCCTTCCAGAAGAGCGCACACGGGAAGCACCCGCTTCCGGTCGTGCAGGATGGCCTCCGCCATGGCCAGGGCGGCGGTTGCGGGAGACACGAATGCCGAGCTCTTCATGAGCCCCACGATCTCCCCTCCTGCCCGACGCGTCCGTGCCACGAGACCTTCCATGACCTCCTCGGCCTTTTCCTCGCCGTATTTCCGTGCAAGAAGGAACTTGACCGGGATTCCTCCCACGTTGGCGAACCGGACCAGGGGCACCATGTCGTCGCCATGCCCTCCCAGGACCAGGGCATGGACATCCTGCACCGCGACGCCCAGCTCCAGTGCTATGAAGGAAGCAAAACGCGCCGAATCGAGGACTCCCGCCATCCCCATGATACGGTTCCTGGGAAACCCGGTAACCTTGCGCAGCAGAGTCACCATGGCATCGAGCGGATTGGTGAGAACGATGACAAAGGCGTTCGGCGCGAAGTCCCGAATCATCTCGGCAACGGATTGAACTATTTTCGCATTCACGGTAACCAGATCGTCCCGGCTCATGCCCGGTTTTCGCGGAATTCCGGCCGTAACTACGACCAGATCCGCGTCCCTGATATCCTCACGGCAGCTCGTTCCCACAAGACGGGCATCGAACCCTTCAATGGGCGAAGCCTCGATGATGTCGAGCATTTTCCCCATCGGCATGTCCTCGACAATATCGAAGAGAACGATATCCCCAAGTTCCTTTTGAGCCATGAGGTGCGCGAGGGTTCCGCCAATCTGTCCGCCACCGATCAACGCTATCTTCTTACGTGCCATTGTCTCCTCCGATCACTCCACAGTTCAGACGTTTCGTAATGATATTCGAGCAGGGTTTGACACTTGGTAAGGCGCACCGGAAGGAATCAGCCCTTTTCACGGCCGGTCGCCGCCGGGAATTCATGACTGCATGTTTCGTATCAACTCGTCGGCGAATCCCGAACACTTCATCTCTTCGACACCATCCATGCCTTCCGCCCTCATGAGCCGGGCAAAGTCGTAGGTGACCCTGCGGGTCCCGATGGTTCTGTCGAGAGAGCCGTTGATGAGCGCCGCCGCCTCGGTCCACCCCAGGTATTCGAGCATCATGACCCCCGAAAGGATCACGGAACCGGGATTCACCTTGTCAAGATTGGCGTACTTGGGGGCCGTGCCGTGGGTGGCCTCGAAGATGGCGTGGCCGGTGCGGTAGTTGATGTTGCCGCCCGGAGCGATGCCGATGCCGCCCACCTGGGCCGCGAGGGCGTCGGACAGGTAATCGCCGTTCAGGTTGGTTGTGGCGAGCACGTCGAACTCGTCGGCCCGGGTGATGGTCTGCTGGAGGGTGATGTCGGCGATGGCGTCCTTGATGAGGAGCATGTTCCGCCACTTCCCCTCGCCATGGGTCGGCCGGAGCGCGAGGGTCGCATCAACCTCGGCGAGCACGGTTTCCTGCTGGGACGGCGTCATGTTGTCGAAGCCGGGCTCGATGGAACGGGCATTATCCTGTGCAGTCATTTCCGGGTTCTTTTCAACGTTGCCCAGGATCCACGACTCGCGCTGGGAAACGGTCCGGTCTCGGTAGCGGGACGCGGCCAGCTCGTAGCCCCAGCTCTTGAAGGCCCCTTCCGTGAACTTCATGATGTTGCCCTTGTGGACGATGGTAACCGACTTCCGGCCGTTCTTCAGGGCGTACTCGATGGCCGCCTCCATCAGCCGCTCCGACCCCTCACGGGATACCGGCTTGATGCCGATGCCGGAGGTTTCGGGAAAGCGGATCTTCTTGACCCCCATCTCTTTTTGAAGGAAGTCGATTACCTTTCTCGCCTCCGTCGTGCCCTCGGCCCACTCGATACCGGCGTAGATATCCTCGGTATTCTCCCTGAAGATCACCATGTCAACCAGTTCGGGCCGCTTCACCGGCGACGGCACACCCTTGATGTAGCGCACCGGCCGAAGACAGACGTACAGGTCCAGTTCCTGGCGGAGAGCCACGTTCAGGGAGCGGATACCTCCGCCGATTGGCGTGGTGAGCGGCCCCTTGATCCCTACCAGGTATTCGCGGAAAGCGGCCAGCGTCTCGTCGGGGAGCCAGCCGAGCCCCATGTTGAAGGACTTCTCACCGGCATAGACCTCTTTCCATTCGATCTTCTTCGCTCCGCCGTAGGCCTTTGCGACCGCGGCGTCCAGTACCCGTACCGCTGCCCGCCAGATATCGGGTCCGGTACCGTCCCCCTCGATGAAGGGGATGATCGGGCGGTCGGGTACCCGCAGAATTCCATCCCTGATGGTTATTTTTGAGCCGTCCGGCGTGTTCAATCGTGAGTCTGCCATGTGTATCCCTTCCATATCGTTTTGTATTTTCTAAAATCAACAAGTGCGCACTGTAGAGACGTGGCGAGCATCCACGACAAATACAGGCCGTACCCGGAATCGCATAAAAACAGGAATTCCGTTTCTGATGCTAGCGCTTCACGAGGCTATCGGCAATAGAAAGTTCCTTGTCGATGACAACCTGAAAGGCATAGTTTTTCCTGACAAATTCTCTTGCGGCTCCCTCAAGGGTTTTTCTCAGGTCACCATCATTCAACAATGACAGGAGAGCAGACCTCAGTTCCCGGGGATTCGCTTCAGTGAGAAGGCCGTTTCTCCCATGTTCCACGACATTGTAAATACCCCGTGAATTTGCCCCCACGCACGCCATGCCGCAGGCCATTGCTTCAATCAGCGCCTTGGGATGCCCCTCCCACCTGGATGGGAGCGCAAACACCTGATGCCGTGAAAGAAGAGACGGAAGCCGCTCGTTGGCGATGTTGCCCGGCAAGTCGAGGTCAACGTTCTTCTCCCGTGCCAGTTCCATCAGCTGCGCTCTTTCCGAGCCTTCTCCGACAATAGTCAATCTGCACTTCTCGATACCGGAACATGCCTCAATCAACAGGTCGAACTGTTTCACCGGCGAAAGCCTGCCGACGGAAATAACGGAAAAAGGCATCTTTTCGTACTCTTCCGTCGGCCTGAAGATGTCCGTATCGACAAAGTTCGGCACGATGGAAATCTTTTCCCCGCTCACGTCGTAATTCGTCCGTACCCAGTCCGCCAGCTCGGCGGTGGGGACCTGGCAATGGGTCGCCGCCCGGAAGGCCCTGGCCTCTTTCCTCTGGTACCGCAGCGTTTTGGGCGTGCGACCCTGCGTGACCTCGAGCGATTCCCCGTGAACATACCCGCAGCGCAGGAGTATCGGCTTCTTCCAGCGATTCGCGGCCGCAGTATAATACTGGGCCATGGTGCTCTGGCTGGTCTTGATGAGATCCGCCCATTTTCCCGCATCCCTCTTGAGCCAGGGCAAGGCAAGCAGGTACGGCTTGCGGAAAGGGATTTTCACGATCTCGAAATCCTCGTACCCCGACGGAAAATCTTCAGCGTCATATGTCAGGAGCTTCACCTTCCACCCTCTCCTGACATACTCCCGGTAGGGCATCAACTCCCGATTGATGCTGCCGATTTGTTTCCAGGTGGCCAGGCCCACCCCCGGCGTCATGCATACCAGCAGATTTGGCATTCGTTCTCCTGTAGTACGAAAGCGCATGGGCGGTTGGGCCGTTCGAGCGCTCAACGATGAGTTAGGTGGCGACTCCCGTTTCACGGGTTCGATTCCTGCCCGCCTTGAAATGCAGATACCAGCCGTACAAGGGGCCGGCCGCGGTGGAGAGACGGAAACAGGTCGTGACAACTTTGTTTTTCTGAAAGAGAACCGCATACAGGATCAGCAGCACCGCGTTCAGAATCAGCTTCGGCAGGGAACGGAGCGGGTACAGAAGCCTGCCGTGACGGAAGTAGTTGGTGACTCCTGCCCAGAAGGTCCTGCGAGCCACCCAGAGAAACGTGAGACGCTCCGGCTGAACCCGGTGATAGATGAAACCCTCCGAAGAGTAGGCAATGGAGAAACCGCTCTCCCAGAGGCGACGGGAATAGTCCGTATCCTCTCCGCTCATCAGCGAGCCTTCCTTTCTCCCGAGCCCCGTATCGAACAGCCCAACCACTTCGACGGCCTCGCGGGACAGGGCCGCATTTCCACCGAAAAAATCGTTTCCCCGCGGCAGGACGAAGGAACGTTCCCCATGGGAAAAAGCGCCGTACAGACGAAGGCAGCGGCTGTCGATCCACTTCGGACGGGAAACGTCAGGCCAGGAAAGCTCGATGCGGCCCGCCACGCACCCGACTCTCCCATCCAGGGAAAAACCGTTGAGAAGCCCGGACAGCCAGCCTTCGGGGATCAGGACATCGTCGTCGAGAAAACAGATCACATCGCCCCGTGACCGGCTGATACCGGTATTGCGCGCATGGGACAACCCCTTCTTCGGCTCGTTGATGAGGAAAATCCGCATGTCGGGGTTTTCATCAATCAGACGCGTAACGACTTCGGCGGTTTTATCGGTGGATGCATTGTTCACGACAAGGATTTCCACATCCCGTTCGGAAGCATGCACGGCTGCCACCAGAGTGGTCAGGGCATCCCTCATGTAGTCCGCACGGTTATAGGTGCACAGGACAACGCTGACCAGCGGGCCCCCGGCGCCCATCCGCTTTCCCTGACTCATTTCCGTTCCTCTTTCGTCATCTTGCTCAACCGGTGAGCACCGGCAGCATGTCATTCCGGCTCTTTCACTTCCGCGTCTCTTCGCATCAACCGCCTATCGAAAACTCCGTGAAAAAGCGAGGCAATCAGAAGCTCCGCCTTTCGACCGGCTGATGCCGCACCGATGCCGGCCAGGTCCGAGGAACGGTAGCGCTTCCATATCCATAGTCCGAGTCTGCTTGATTTTTTGCAGAGCTTATACCATCTATCGGCAAGTTCCTCCGAAAACGCAGGCTCTCCATAGTATCCTTTCTCCGCATTCAGCCTGCGGAGCCGCGACATCCAGAAACCCGCCTCATCCACGAAACGGCGATCGCCTGCCAGTCCGTAGGTGGCGATGTTTCCGTGCAGCGCTATGTCCTCAGGGGTCGGTTCCATGGCCAATTGCCTCAACTGGCGTGCCCGGATACCGTCGGCCGCACACCTCTGCTCCGCCTTCTTCGCCTCTGATATCTGGGAGGCGTGCACCCGGTAGAGAACCAGGACCTGCTCCAGGTTCGCCAGACGGGAATGGCGAGACAGATCCACCCAGAATGCATAGTCCTGCGAACAACGCAAAGCAGGGTCGTAACGGAGGTTGTTTTCTACGAGAACCGACTTACGGATCATAACCGAAGGGTGGGCCATTGCATTCTCGAACAGAAGGCGGCTCTTTATGGCCTCATCCCGTGCCTTTACCTTCCATGTGCCCTTCTTCGCGCCGATCCTTCTGACCCGCGAACCGCACACACCCACATCCGGATGTGCTTCCATGAAAGCGAACTGTTTCTCCAGGCGATGGGGCATACTGATGTCATCGCAGTCCATGCGTGCCACATATTTGCCTCTCGCCAGACCGATTCCCCTGTTGAGCGTTGCGGCTATTCCCAGGTTTGTATCGTTTGCAAGAAGACGGATGCGCGGGTCGCGATACCCTTTCACGATGTTCGGGCCGTCATCCGTGGAACCGTCGTCAATGACCAGAAGCTCGAAATCGCCGAAAGTCTGGCCCAGTATGCTTTCCATGGCCTGACTGAGATACGCCTTGCCGTTGAACAACGGCATGAGAACCGTAGCAGCGGGTTGAGCATGGCTCATGGAACGTCCCTCCGTCGCCTCATGAGTTCCCGGGAAAGAGAGAAGGAAAGCTCCGGTTGATACGCCTTTTGATAGCTTCCACCCATGTCCGGCGCGCCTCTTTCACGCTCGGCGCTATCAGCTTTGCAAAGGTCAGCAGGTACACTTCAGGAGGCGTCAGGTCGGAAAGCAGCGGAATGTATCGAATGTCTCCGCACCGTTCTTTTTTCACGAAAAGCAGGATGTTCTGCCGGTACCAGGAAGGAATCGATTCATCATTCCAGATCCTTTTCCTGACGATGTCAACCGCTGCATAGCCTCTCTCTTCAAACAGGGAAATCCAGTAGTTCGGCCACTGTTCATTGATGTGGCCAATCCCTATCTGGTGAGGTGTCGCTGCCGAGAACAGAATGAAATCCGAGAACCCTGTCAGAGACTCGACAAATCCGCGCGCGCTTGCGGCAGGCAGGTGCTCCGCCACTTCCAGCGAAATCGCCAGATCGAAAGTCGTGTCCAGGGTAATCGTGCCGCTGAGATCATGCTCGGTGAAACATTCCCCCGGGATCTCCAGGTACTCGCGAACCACCCATGGCCCGTCAATGCCACGGATATCCGTGGCCCCGCCCTCCTTGAGCACTGACAGCCAGGTACCGACTCCACATCCCATATCCACGGCAGACCGGATCTCCGGAAGCATCTCGCGGACAATCCCGAGTATCGTTCGGGCGGAATACAGGGTTTTCCGGTGCCTGTCCTTATAGAAATCGGCGTTATAAAGGTTCGTTCCCTTCCCCACTCATGCCTCCCTATCCGGAAACCGCATCAGTTTCCGCTGCATTTCGTAGAGCTTGATGTACTTCAGGAACACGCCGTAGGCCTCCATGACCGAGATCACATAGCCGGCAAGACCGTCCAGGATGCCGCGACGGATCAGGTAGCGGTCGAAAAAGGTGAACAGCGGCCGCAGGGTGATATGTATCAGTGTCGACTTTCTCCCTGTCTTGAAGTGGTCGCGGGCCGTTCGCGTCGCATACCTGTTCTTGGTCTCCGCGAAATGGTTCATGTCCCGGTAGATATAGTGGTGCAGGTCGCCCTTGAGGCTCGCCAGGGAGCCGGGAACCTGGATCTTGTCGTGGGGCTCGTACCCTCCCCACCGGCACCGATCCTTGCGAAAGAGACGGATGTTCCGATCCGGGTACCAGCCGGAGTGATTGATCCAGCGCCGAAGAAAGAAATGGCGCCTCGGCATGTCGTAGGCGTCATGGGGGGTGTTCTCCAGGTCCAGGGCCAGGATCTCGTCCCTGAGCTCCGGAGAGACACGCTCGTCCGCGTCCAGGCTGAACACCCAGAGATGGGGTGCACGATCCGTGACGAACTGGCTCTGCCCCACATGCCCCAGCCACTCCTGGAGGATGACCTGATCGGTATATTCGCGTGCTATCTCCACGGTCCGGTCCGTGCTGAGCGCATCCACCACAAGCACCTCATCGGCCCATTTCAGGCTTTCGAGGCAGTCGCGGATGTTCAGCTCCTCGTTGAAAGTGCGGACTACGGCCGATATTTTCGTCTTCGTGCTCATGCCATGCTTTCCTTTTCTTCTCCAGCCTCCAACAGGCGCATCCCCTTCCGGAACACCTCATCGACCGTGATCGCCTCGACGCAGGCCGGCCGCATGCGGGGGGACGGCTCGCATTCGGTGAAAAATTTCTGCCGACACGGCGAACAGGGGAATTTTTTATAAAGTACAACGGCCCTCTCGCTCCAGGGCCCGAACTTGACCGGCGACTGGGGGCCGAACAGGGCCACCAGCGGGACGCCGGAGGCCGCGGCCACGTGCATGACGCCGCTGTCATTCCCGACGAACAGGGAACATCGCTTCAGGAGGGCCATGGTGACCCGCAAGGGACATTTCCCAACAAGGTCGACGGTCTCTTCGCCGAAAAGTTCCCGGACAGGATCAAGATGCTTTCTGTCGCCAGGCGACCCCAGCACTATGGTTGTGCACCCCTTTTCCCGGAATCCGGCCGCCAGTTCGGCGAAATTCTCCAGGGGCCAACCGCGCCTGACATTGGCGGAAAACGGGTGAATCGCAACCAGCCTTTGTCGATCGGATACCCCTGCGTCAGCCAGGAGCTTCGCTGCCGCAGCATCCTCTTCGGGAGTGGTCCAGCACTCGAGGAAGTCATCGGTAACCCGGATACCGTCTGCGCGCAGCACGTCGAGAAAATTCAGCACCTCATGCTGATCCTGCCGGTAGGGAACCCGCTTCGTCAGGAGAATCCCCCGCCCTTCCGTGTCGAACCCGATACGCTCCCGCGCCCCTGTCAACAGGGCGATGATGGCGCTGGAAAGGGAGCGTTTCAGCACATAGACCTTGTCGAAATGCTCCTTTCGCAACTCCCTGACAAATGCCCATTTGGCGGCCAGTGTCCGATGCCTGCCCCTGCTGTCGGCATGGATGGTGACCGGATCCCAGAAAACCATGTCGTCGACGTAGGGGATGCCGCGCACCACATCGGAGGACCCCGGCGCCACGACCCATACAATCCGGGCATCCGGCTCAGAGCGACGGAGATTCCGCAGAAAGGGAACGGTCAGGATGGTATCGCCGATGAAGCGGTAGCGAAGTACCAGAATCCGCTTTCTCTCTTCACTCTTCACTCATCACTCTTTACCGGTTTGCTCCGCCTCGTCCGCGAGGAGCACCGGAATTCCGTCCCGGATGGGATACCGCAGGCGACATGACGTGCAGACGAGGCTCGACTCATCCTTTCGTAGTGGGCCCTTGCAGACCGGGCATGCCAGGATTTCCAACAACTCTGTATCCAGTTCCATTGATTCCGCTCCCATGACGTTCAGTGAACCGCAACCGTTTCAGGCGCCGCAACAGCGCCTATAGTGCCACAACTCGCCCCAAACATTAAAGCAGTTTCTCAACCTCCCGTTCCAGGATCCGCGGGTCTTCGAGCTTCAGGTCAAGCACCGCGGCATATGCCTCCCCGAATGTTGCATCGAAGGGCGTGAGCTTTACGGCATCCTTTTCCGTGGTGATGAGGTAATCGCCGTCGCTTTGCCTGAGCACCCCGCGGAGAGAATCGATTATTTCCCTGTCGTACAGGCAGTGATCGGGCAACGGAACGGTCGCCGCCAGTTCCAGACCCTCCGCCCGTAGAGAGTCGAAAAAGGACTCGGGATCCGCGATGCCCGCAAAGGCTACCCCTCTCCTCCCCTGAAGGATGGAAAAGTCTGAAACCGGCCCGCTGCCCAGGGGAGCGACCCCGCGCAGACAGTGCGAAGAACGGCACAGCGGAACGCCGGCATGGGATGGGAGTGATTCCTTTTCACCGCATCGCGTATACACGATCAGGTCGGCGCGGCGCATGGCCGAACGGGGCTCGCGCAGCAGTCCGGCCGGAAGCGTCCGGCCGTTGCCGAACGGTCTCCGGTGATCCAGGAGCAGTATGTTCAGATCGCGACGCAGCCGCAGGTGCTGGAAACCGTCATCCAGGAGCAGGATATCAGGGTGGAACCGCTCGCAGGCTTCCAGCCCCGCGCGATAGCGGTCAGCGCCCGCAACCACGATCAGGCCGGGAACGGAAACGGCCATGAGGAAAGGCTCGTCGCCCGCTTCCTTGGATGAGAGAAGGATGTTCGTACCGTCCGATACGATGCGCGCCTCTCCTGTCCCGCTCCCCCCGTAGCCGCGGGACAGGACCGCGACCCGCTTTCCCTTTGCCGTGAGCAGGCGCGCAAGGAGTATCGTCATCGGCGTTTTGCCCGTGCCGCCCACGGAGATGTTGCCCACCGAGATTACCGGTTTCGGGAGCGCGCGCGAACGGAGTATCCCGGCCCGGTATAGGGCCTCCCGGACTTTCATGAGGAGGGAATAGAGGCAGGAAAAGGGGGTAAGGAGAAGAACGAGAAGCACGTCGAACAGCCCGGAGCGCTTTCCCTCCCACACCTCCCGGATATATTTTTCACGGGATTTCATGACTGAATACGGGGAAAATTCATTCTCTCGGGCCACGGCATGAGGGCTTCTCCGGAAGATAGGGTGCGATAATCTCCATGTGCCGCTCCGTTGCCCCCCTGTTTTCCATCAGGAGGCGCGCGCCGTTCGTGCCCATTTCCGCGCGTGCGGCGGGATCGTCAAGCAGAGTGCGGATTGATGCCGGAAGCTGCGAAGCCTCCGACACCTGGATTCCCGCCTTGCTCGAAAGGATCTTGGACGCGATTTCACGGAAGTTGTTCATGTGCGGGCCGAACAGAACCGGAACCCCCACGGATGCCGGTTCCAGAAGATTGTGCCCGCCGACGGGAACCAGGCTTCCGCCGACAAACACAATGTCGGAGAAGGAGTAGATCCCCATCAATTCGCCCACGCAATCGACCAGGAGCACCTCACCGCCGCGAAAAGCCACGGGACCGACTTCAAGCGCCGAGCGTCGCACACAGGATATCCCCATGCCTTCCAGGAGGGCGGAGACCTCCCACGCACGCTCGGGGTGCCGGGGAGCCAGCACGAGAAAGATGTCTCGTCCCTCGGCAATAAGGGCCTGATACGCGGTCAACAGGGATTCTTCTTCTCCCTGGTGGGTGCTGCCCGCGGTAATGACGGGCATGTGAGGAGGAATTCGGTAGTTGATTCGCAATTCCGACCTTGTCTCGTCCGATGCGATCCGGGCCGGAAGGTCGTACTTCAGGTTCTTTGTCACGGAAACGCGGGATGAAGGCGCCCCGATGGCGACAATGCGGCGCGCATCCTCATCCGTCTGCATGCACAGGGCCGAGAAATTGGGCAGCACGGAACGGAATACCCGGGAGAAACGTCGGTACCCGACGAAAGATTTATCCGAGATGCGGCCGTTCGCCAGCACCACGGGTATGTCCAGTCGTCGGGCAATGCGCAGGAAATTCGGCCAGATCTCCGTCTCCACCACCACAATCAGGGAAGGCCGGACAGTCTTCAGCATTCTCTTGACCGAAAGGCTGAGATCGAAGGGAAAATAGATGCAGAGATCCACATCACGGATGCTTTCGCCGATGCCCTGCCCGGTCTCGGTGACCGTGGAAAGGACGATTGCATGCGCCGGGTACCGGGATTTGAGGGCCTTCAGCAGGGGCCGGGCAGCCATGGTCTCCCCCACGGAGACCGCATGCACCCAGATGGTATCCCGTCCGGCAAAGAGGAGCTCCTTCTCCCTGGAGAGAAAACCGAGACGTTCCCCCACGCCCCTGCGAAGTTTCCCCCTCCGGAGGTAGCGGAGGAGGTAGAAGGGGACGAGAAGGGGAACAGCCAAGATGAGGAGTATGTCGTAGACGAGGTAGAGTATGCGCATTTCATATTCCAGAATGTCTCACGTCGGCATTGTTCCCCCTCCCCCCGGTTCCTCTCCATAAGGGCTGGAAATGGGACACATTTTTTGATGGACACAGAGAGGGAACTGTCTGGATGATAGTTATAGATTCTGCGTCCCGAAACGTCCCTCCCCTTATTTAAGGGGAGGACAGGAGGGGTTAAGCCTCAAACGTGAATAACTCCCCCCGCCCCCTCTTATCTTAAGAGGGGGAGAAAATCCAGGCACGTATCCAATGGTCCCAGGCAGACTATGGGTAAAGATGAGCCCCGTGAGAGAGGGCGGTCAAAGGCCGAGGGAGGGCAAATCACGGCGGATCACTCCCGGCCTGATTCAGCCTGCCCCCGGTCAACCGGCCTTTCATCCGTCTGGAACTGCATTTCATAGAGCTTCTTGTAGAGCCCTCCCGCTTCCAGGAGTTGCTGGTGACTCCCCTGCTCCGCTATTTCCCCTTTCTCCAGCACGACAATCTTGTCGGCGTGGAGAATCGTGGACAGTCGATGGGCGATGACGAAGGTGGTGCGGTTGGCCATGAGGTTGTTGATTGCCTGCTGCACCATCTGCTCGCTTTCCGTGTCCAGGGCGCTGGTTGCCTCATCCAGGATGAGAATGGGAGAATCCTTGAGGATGGCGCGGGCGATGCAGATCCTCTGCCTCTGGCCTCCGGAAAGACGCACGCCCCGATCGCCGATGCAGGTGTCGTACCCCTGGGGCATCTCCATGATGAAGTCGTGGGCAAAGGCGGCCCTGGCCACGGCCTCCACTTCCCCATCGCCGGCATCCGACCTTCCGTACCGGATATTGTTGGCAACGGTATCGTTGAACAGGGTTGTCTCCTGATCCACCAGGGAGACCTGTCGAAGCAGGTCCCGCATCCTGATGGAACGGACATCGATGCCGTCTATCAGCACCTGTCCGTCCGATACGTCGTAGAAGCGCGAAATGAGAGACACCAGCGTCGTCTTCCCGCCCCCCGACGGACCGACCAGGGCAACCACCTCCCCCTTGCGGGCCTCAAGGTTGATATTGCGCAGAACACATTCGTCCTGGTAGGAAAAGGAGACATTGAGGAACCGCACCTCTCCCCGAACCGTATCCAGCGCAATGGCATCGGGCCGGTCGCTGATCTCGGGCGTCTCGTCGAGGATCTCAAAGACCCGCTCAGCGGCGCCGAAGGACCTCTGCAGCACGTTGTAGGTGGCAAGGAGCTTGCGGACGGGCGTATAGAGCATCACCATGGCCGCGATAAAGGAAAAGAACTCCGGGGCGGTCATCGTGCCCCGCATGACGAGCGTTCCACCGAACCAGATGACAGCCGCGATTCCCAGGGAGGTAATGACCTCCATCACCGGCGTGGAAAGGGCGGTGTACTTGATGGTTCTCCTCATGAAACCGTAATACTCCCGGTTCACGGAGTTGAAGTCCTCTATAACGCGCGGTTCGAGGCCGAACGCCTTGATGACCTTGATTCCCGAAAAAGTCTCCTGCAGGATTTTGGAGATGTCGCCGAGCTTTCCCAGGCTCTGGCCGGAAAGCCGCTTGATCCGCTTGCCGATCTTCCGCGCCGGATAGACGGTGAGAGGGATGGCGAGGAATGCCAGGATCGCCAGCTGCCAGTTCCGGTAGAATACCACGCCCAGCAGGGCGATAGCGGTGACCCCTTCGCGCATGACGCCGGTAATGACGTTCGACACACCCTCCTGCATGGCGCTCACATCATTCAGGACGCGGGACATGAGTGTCCCGGCGCGGTTCCTGTGAAAGAAATTGAGAGAGAGGGTCATGTTCTTGCGGTACAGGTCGTCGCGGATATCCTGAATGGCGAGTTGTCCCGCCGTGCTGAGGAAATACTCGTACGTGAAACGGCACACGCCCCGAACACAGAACACGGCGATAATGCCCAGCGGGAGCAGAATGAATATCACCGTATCCTTGTCGGTGAAGATCTTCTTCAGCACCGGTTCGACCATATAGGCGATGGCCCCGTCGAGACCCGCTACGCCGAGCGTTGCGAGGATGGCAATGCCCATCCGCCACCAATAGGGCCTGCTGTATTTGAGGAGACGTCGAAAAAGCGGCATATCTGTTTCCTGTTTACGCTATCATTTCCATGACAATGGCCGCAACCCGGGACGAGCAGTCCCCACCGCCGAGCCTTTCAGCGACATGCTTCAAACCATCCCTGATGTCCGCTGCATACGCAGGGTCGGCAAGGATATTTCCGATCTCAGCCGCTATCAGTTCGGGGACCGCCTCATGCTGAATGAGCTCTTTCACCACCCTCTTGTCCGCAACAATGTTGCAGAGGCCGATATGGTCGACCCGGATCAGTCGTTTGCCGATGCAATAGGTCAACGGCGACACCCTGTAGATAATCACCATGGGAACGCCCATCAGCGCGATCTCCAGCGTCACCGTCCCGGAAACCGTGATGACGGCGTCGCATACCTGGATAACATCGTAGTTTCTCCCTTCTACGACAATGACGCTCACCCCGCTGTCATTCAGAAAGGGATCGATGTCGGACCGGGAGAGGCTGGACGCAAGGGGAAGAATGAACTGGAGTTCGGGAAACCGTTCCTTCAGGACCCGTGCCGATTCCATGATAAGGGGAAGATGCGTGCGGATCTCCTGCGTTCGGCTGCCGGGACAAAGGCCGACGGTGTGACGGTTCCGGATGATGCCGAAGGAGCGACGCGCCTCGTCGGGAGTCATTTCAGGGCTGACGGCATCCACCAGGGGATGCCCGACAAAGGAAACCGGCACCCCTTCCTTTTCGTAAAAGGGAACCTCGAAAGGAAACACCACCGCCATCCGGTCCACGAGCCGGGCAATTTTCTTGACCCTGCCGACACGCCAGGCCCAGACCTGGGGGCTGATATAGTAGAGGACCTTGACGCCGGCTTTCCGGGCGACCCCGGCAAGCCGCAGATTGAAATCGGGATAATCGATGAGGATCAGGAGATCGGGGGGATCCGTGCGCAGGCATTCCTTCAGTTTCCGGAACGCGCGGACAATCGTCGGGAAATGGGCAATCACCTCAACCAGCCCCACCACCGCCATCTCCCGAGCGTCGACAAGGGTATCGACTCCGGCGCGACCCATCAGCGGACCGCCCATGCCGAAAAAGGGCAGGGTGGGATCGATTGCATCCGCCTCC
>CALABV010000042.1 GCA_937886325.1 uncultured Geobacter sp. | reverse complement strand
GCCCGTGTGCCGAGCGCGTTAATCACCACATCGGCATCGAGATCATGGATTTCTCCCGCAACAGGAACCGGCCGGCGCCGGCCGGATGCATCGGGTTCGCCAAGCATCATCTTCTGGCAACGCAACCCCCTGGTCCAACCGCTTTCATCTCCCAGGACCTCGACAGGAGCGGTAAGCAGTATCATTTCAATGCCTTCCTCTTTTGCGTGCTGTACTTCCTCGACACGGGCAGGCATCTCGGCCTCGCTCCGTCGATACACCAGCATGGCTCTCCCGGCGCCCAGCCTGCGGGCGACGCGCACGCAGTCCATGGCGGTATTGCCGCCGCCGATGACGACGACAGAGTGGCCTCGGATGATCGGGGTGGCGCAATCCGCATCCTGTCCCGCTCCCATCAGATTCACACGGGTGAGATACTCGTTTGCCGAGTAGACACCCTTCAGGTTTTCTCCCGGTATACCGAGCATGATCGGCAACCCGGCTCCATTGGCGATAAAGACTGCGTCGAACTCCTCGCGCAACCTCCGAAGCGTGACCGTCTTGCCCACAACCACGTTGCACTCGATCCTGACACCAAGGCCGGCCAGCCTGGAAACCTCTCTGTCTATTATTCTCTTGGGCAGGCGGAACTCCGGTATCCCGTAACGCAACACGCCCCCGGTGTCGTGAAGTGCCTCGAATATCGTCACCGCATGTCCCTTGACCGCAAGCTCCGCCGCTGCCGTAATACCTGCCGGTCCACAGCCGATTATCGCGACACTTTTCCCGCTCGGAGGGGGTGCCTGCAGCCTCACCGATTTTGAATCGTTCAACAGTGCCCAGTCTGCGGCAAATCGCTCAAGATGACCGATTGCGACAGGTTCACCTTTCTTTCCCAGAACACAGCTTGATTCGCACTGAACTTCCTGGGGGCATACACGTCCGCACACTGCAGGGAGTGCATTGTCACGTTGCAGGACGCGCGCGGCACGCAGAAAATCAGCTTCCGCTATTGCTTCAATAAACAAAGGAATATGTATCCCGACAGGGCAGCCTTCGACACATGGTTTGCTTTGGCACTGGAGGCACCGCATCGCTTCCATTATCGCCTGGCGTTCGCTTAACCCCAGGTTGACTTCCTGAAAGTTCACGCGCCGTTGTCCGGCATCCAGTTCCGGCATCTGTACTCGTGGAATTGCCATACGCTCCTTCGGGGTAAGTCTCTTGCCCGTCATGCCGCCTCCCTGTCATCTTTGTTCTGTTGCACGACCCTGCACTCGTGCTCCCGGTACGTGGTGAGACGGTCGGACAGGTTGTTGAAGTCGACCAGATGACCGTCAAACTCCGGTCCGTCCACACAGGCAAACCTGGTCTCTCCGCCTACCAACACGCGGCACCCGCCGCACATCCCCGTACCGTCAATCATGATTGGATTCAGACTGACTATCGTTGTAATCCCGTACGGGCGGGTCAGCTCGGCAATGGCTTTCATCATCGGCACCGGACCCACGGCGAATACCGACTGTGGAGCACGCATGGGATCCTTCAGCAGTGATTCCAGTTCGGCGGTAACGAACCCCTTTCGCCCGAGACTGCCGTCTTCCGTTGTTATTCGGGTCTCCGCGGAGAAAACTGACAGCTCGTCAGCCAGAATTATCAGCGATTCGGAACGGCCACCGATAATCGTCGTGACCTCGTTTCCCGCTTCGGCCAGTGCTTTGGCCATTGGGTAGAGAACCGCGGTTCCGACGCCACCACCCACACAGGCAACGCGGCCCCAATTCTCTATGTGGGTCGGCATTCCAAGAGGGCCGGCTACGTCACGCAGGCGACCTCCACTATTCGTACCTGCAATTTTCTTTGTAGATGCGCCGACAGCCTGAACGAACAAGGTTATTGTCCCCTCAATGGAATCTGCATCACCAATCGTTAGAGGAATCCTTTCAGCTCCATTTTCCGATCTCACAATAACAAATTGCCCAGGCTTTCTAGCCGCTGCCACCCGCGGTGCCCGGATCACCATCCGGTGCAGGTTCGGGGCAAGCATCTCGTTGCTGAGAACTTCGTGCATGCTTCTCTCCTTTCAAAAAGCTTCTTTTTCTATATGTCTTTTCCTCAGGCGATAGTGAAGCCTTGGACAAGATATTTACAGAAGACAAGGAATATGTCAACCTATAATTATAATATTTGGGTATTTATTTACATTATATTGATTTTACTGTTTTATTTCATATCAACCTTACGTTACAGCTTTCCATGGAGACAATGTGTGGGATAATCGCTTGTCAGGATTTACACAAAAAAACTCCCTGTTCCGCGCACGAGCACGAGAAGAGGGAGGATTACACATGATGGAGGATATCTTCCCTTGTGAACAGGGAAGTTGCTACAACCTTGAACAGGAAAGGCAATGCTTTTTTCTCTTATGGAGCCCCCCCATTACGCTGGAATACGGAGAGGGGCGAAGGGTCAGATTTACATGCTAACCGATGCACAATCCGCTAAAAAACATAGGCGATCTTCACATAGACGGAGTTTGTCTTGGTGGTATTTCTCCCGGTAAACCCGTGTGTATACCAGATGTCACCGCTCAGTTTATCCGTCAGTGTAAAATGGTTGCCGATCCCCAGAGCAAGTTCTTCCGATCCGGAGGTTTTGACGTCTGTAGCCTTGTCCTTGCCCGGGCCTGTGGCCTGATAATCGAGCTTCAGCAACGGTTCTATGTTCTTCATGAACTGGTATGCAAGGGAAACGTTGCCGAATAACGTATCGCCCTGTTCGGCATGTACCCCGTCGTGACGGTAGTCGCCGCGGATCTTGTAGCCGATATCACCGTCAAATGTGAATCCCACAAGTTTATAGTTGGCGCAGAAGGCAATGCTGTTATCGAAGGAATGGCCGGAGAGTTCATTGCTGCCGATGGGAAGATACAGGAAATACTCAAAGCCGGTCACGAGGTTGG
>CALABV010000041.1 GCA_937886325.1 uncultured Geobacter sp. | reverse complement strand
TCGAACCGGCGACCTATTGATTACGAATCAATTGCTCTACCATCTGAGCTAAGGTGGCAGCTATGGGGACTTTTCTATTATACCAATTCGACTTTCAAGTCAAGCCTCTTGCCGATGTTCTATCAAACGGATGTCGGGGTTGCTTTGCTAGGCAATGGACACTTCTATCCTGAACCGTGCGCCATCTGCCGTATTTTCGGCGCTGAGCACCCCTCCCATGTTTTTTTCTATGATATTTTTTGCCATGTACAGACCGATTCCCGTGCCGCCGCCCGCTTCATTGGTGGTGAAATAGAAATCGAAAATCCTGTCCCTGATTCCCTCGGGAATGCCCCCGCCGTTGTCCGTCACCGTGACGACCGACGCACTCTCTTCCGCATAGGCCCGTATCATCACCCTCGGTTTTTTCGTTCCCCGTGCCCTGAAGACATCCCTGGCGTTTGCCAGTATGTTGAGAAGGACCTGGACATATTCCTTCGGATAGCCGAACGCCGTCAAGCCGGGATCCACATCCAGTTCGACCGCTATGGAATGGAAACTCAGGGCCGGCGCAATGAAGGCGAGGGCCTGGTCGATGGCGTCTTTTATGCCGAACACCTTCTTTTCCTTGTCCGGCCGGTAGAAACCCCTGAAGACATCCATGGTCTGCATCATGTGATCCAGAAGGGCCATTGTCATGCGCACGGTTTCGCTGACGTGTTCATCCGTCAGTTCGCCATCGGCTGCTGTTTCTCCCAGATCCTGAATAACAAGGGAAAGGGACGTGAGCGGCTGCTTCCACTGGTGTGCGATGTGATCCAGCATCTCCCCCAGGGCCGCCTGGCGGTTCTGCTGGATGAGCATGATGTCCTTTTCACGGTTTTTCTCGACTTCTTCACGCACCCTGTTTTCCAGTGTGCCGTTGAGTTCTTCGAGCAGCTGCTTCTTTTCCCTCAACTTCTCTTCGGTCAGTTTGAGGTCGTGTATGTCGGCGATGACGGAATGTTTCGAGATCGTGCCGTTCGCATTGTAAATGGGAACGTTCACCACATGGTACCAGCGTCCATCCTTCGGGCTATTCATCTCCCAATGCAAAGTCTCTCCGGCAAATACACGATCATTGACGCACCACGGACAGACGGAATCCCTGCCGTGAAGCACCTCGTAGCAGAATTCTCCGGTAGCGTCGTCCCCGGTCCGCTCGATCAGCTTCCGGTTCATGAACTCGACGCGGTAATCCTGGGAACAGATATAGATGAAGCCATCGTAGGTATCGACCATTGACCGGTATTTTTCCTGGCTGTCGCGGAGCTCTTCCTCCATCCTCTTGCGCTCGGTGACGTCGATGACGATCCCTTCGAAGTTTGTGACGCGCCCCGCGCTGTCCCGTTCCACATTGCTGTGCTCGTTTACCCAGCGGACATCCCCACCCTTGGTCATTATCCGGTATTCAAGGAGAAACTGATCGGCCCCCTCATCGCAGAAATCGTGGACCTCCCGGGTCACCCGCTCCCGGTCGTCACGATGCAGTATCGCGGAATAGGTGACGCTTCCGGAAAGGAAATCATCGGGGTCATACCCGAACTGCTTGATATTTCCGGAAACCAGCTCAACGCGCCACTCATCATCGCCCTTCCAGCGAAACAGCACCGCAGGGCTGTTTTCCACCACCTTATTGGCCTGACGCAGGGTTGCCGTCAGCCGGTCCCGTTCGGCAACCGAGTGCGCCAGCTTGATGTTGGCGTAGCTCAGCTTGGACAGCATTTCGGTGAACCTCAGGAAAACGGCCTTTCCCGTGTTCACGAGCTCTTGGCTGTGCCGGGGCACGGCATCCAGGGCTGCCAGGTATTTATTTTCGGGGAAGCCGTACGCGCGTGCCTGGGAGCGGAACAGGTCGTAATCGAGTTCCTCGTCCGTAAAGAAGAACTGCCCCAGGAACAGATTTCCCATATGCCTTCCCCCGACGATGATCGGGGTGACGATATGCCACATGTTGTTCCTGCATCGGTACTGTCTGAACTCCCCCGGCGGTACGCCGACCGTGAGGTCCGTGTCGCTTTCAAGGCACTTCTTCAAGGTTTCGGGGTGGTTCCGGTGGTATTTTGAACAGATATCCTGCCATCCCGCATCCACCAGCAACCGTCCATTGAGATCAATGATGCTCATCTTGAGGCCGGTGATGCGGTAGAGATCGTCCATAAGCGCCTGGATCTGCTGCGAATCCAGGATATCGGCAAGGTCCAGTTCTCCGGTATCGCCTTCGGGATCGAGGATGCTCTCCAGCTTCCGCCTTACGCGCGACTCGCTCTCACGCAGCGCCGCCTCGGCCCGCTTGCGCTCGGTTATGTCCTTGACAAATGAGATGCCGTATCTTTTTCCATGGAAATCGAGGTGGTTGGCGGTGATTTCAACGGGGAAGGTGGTACCGTCCTTCCGTCTATGGGTCGAATAGTGTGTCGCGGTACCCTTGTCATCCAGTATTTCTTTCAGCTTCAGCATCTTCTCGGGGGATATTTCCGGGTCTATGTCGAATATGCTGAGCGCGCACAGGTCCTCTTTGGTATACCCGAGGCTCTTGCAGGCGTGATCGTTCACTTTGAAGATCGTGCCGATTTCATCACTCTGATAAATGCCGATCCCGGCCTTGTCAATGCAGAACTGGGATAACAGCTGTTCTTCTTCCATCCGCTTGCGCTCGACTATCTCCCAGGCGAGGTCGGCGAGCAGGGAGACTGCCTCAACATCTTCGGAGGTATAGTCCCGGGGTTTGTTACCCACGCCGAGGATTGCCACAACAGCGTCGCCTCGAAAAACCGGCACGACGAGTTCCCGTTCGAGCCGGGCGTGATAAGGCGGCATCCCCCCGCGGTGGGAAAGCGAGGCATAGTCATTGTGGATGACGGGACGGCGTTCATGGATGCAGTCGACCCATACCCCCGCGGCCGACAGGTCATAGCTGTGCCCTTTCCCTTCCGCCCTGCAGAACTCCGCCTTTGTCCTGGTCGACCAGTTCTGCAGGGAAAGGGTCTTCTGATCGGCATCAAGAAAATGGTAGAAGCCGATGAGGCTGTCCGTCAGCGCCTCCGCCTCGTCAAGGGTTGCCTCAAGCAGTGCGTCCATGGAATGGGTCGCCGCGAATTCCAGAAGCCGAAGCCGTGCCGTGATGACTCTTTCGGTGCGGTTTCGTACGCTGATTTCCTCCTCCAGGAGTTCCTTGGCGCGCCGAAGTTCCGTTGTCCGCCCGGCAACCCTTATTTCCAGATCATCGCGGGCACGCCGAATCTCCTCTTCCATCTGCTTTCGTTCGGTAATATCGATAAGTGTGGCTATGCCCGCGGGCTTTCCCCTGAACTCGATTCGCGCACCGCTGAGCAAAGCCCATTTCTCTTTACCTTCCTTGGTAACCCACTTGTATTCGTACCGCGAAGGCACGGCCTCACCCCGCTGTCGTGCCAGCCCGCGCTCCTTCACCAGTTCCCTGAAATCGTCATGCGCCATGTCCCAGAATTTCATGTTCAGGCATTCCCGCTCCTCATACCCTGTCGCATGAATGGCCATTGGATTCAGATAGACTATCTCCTCTCCCTGGTAGACGATAACCGCTGCCGGAATTGTCTCCGCCAGTACCCGGAACTTTTCTTCACTTTCCCGGAGGGCTTCCTCCGCGCGTTTACGCTCGGCCAGTTCATCCTCAAGTTCTCCGGTCCTCAGCCTGACCTGCCGCGCAAGAGCCCTGTTCCAGGCAATGACGCCCGCGACCATGAGGAGAATCGCCGCCACAGCAGCAAGGATCCCCATCCGGAATTCCCTGCTGGCGAAAAACGGCCCGGGTTCCACGGGAATCCACTTTTCATATATCGCCTGTTTCTCGGCTATACTCATAGCCGCAAGTCCCTTCTCCAGTATCCGGTTCAGCTCCGGCCAATCTTTCCGCGAACAAAAGCCCATTTTGTAGGCAAATCCGGCGTCACCCGCGATCCGAAGGTTGGTAAGTCCTTCTTTTTCGATGTAATAGGTGGCTGTAGCCAGATTCTCAACGAATGTGTCGCTCAGGCCGAAGGAAACCTTACGCAATCCCGTCCGGACATCAGGGACCGGATCAAGGTTTACTTTCGGATGGTTGTTGGCGATGAAATTATGGGCCGCATACTCGGACACCACCGAAACCTTCATTCCTTTGAGTATTTCCAGGTCGAGAGGTCCCTTGACCTTCTCGCGGGCGATGATTACGACGGGAAATTCCAGGAAAGGCCTGGTGAACAGCATATAGTCGGCGCGCTGCGGGGTTTTTGTTGCGACATACACATCGATTTGCCTGCTTTTTGCCTTGCTGATGACTTCATCCCAGTCCCGCAGGCGGACGATCTCGATTCGTATGCCGAGCCTTTTTTCGAGAAGGGAGACGTAATCCGCCGTTATGCCGCCGTAGTCGCCGTTCCCGGAAAAATACTCGACCGGTGGAAAATCAGGATCAGGCGCCAGCCGGATCACCGGGTGGGCCTTGAGCCAGGCCCTTTCCGCTGCGGTAAGCGGGTTCACGCTTTCATGTGCGAGATACCCGTTCCACGCCACAATAGCCAGAACGACAAACAAAAAAAGCGCTCCTGCCGGCCAAAGCCGACGGGAACGCTTCCGTATCCCAGGGATGATTGAGCTCATCATTCACCTGCCTCCATTAATCATCATCCAAAAATGCTCAAGCCAATAAACCCTGTCCCCTGCCGTATCGTGCTCTTTATACTGTAAATGGATAACATTGGAATAATGCCTGTTTTATATGGTATTAATCAACAAATTTTTTGTTAGTCGCGACTCCACACCTTCAGCGCACCCCGAGATCGGTCATCAGCCGCCGCACCGCCAGCTCCTTTGCCTTTGCTTCCACGTCGACGGCAATCTCTCTATCCCGCCAGCAGTCCGGAAAATCCCCGGGATCGATGTAGTCGGCGTGTGGTCTCGGGGTACCGCTCCCCCATCCGTTTCTGGGCGACGAGACGTGAACCCACGGCTCGCGTCCGAACCGCAGCCATGTGGCCGAGGCATGGCGCGTTGCATCCTCGACCGAAAGGCCGTCCGGGTTGCAGCGGTGGTGATGCACGTCGTAGACCAGGGGGATGCCGAGTTTTTCACAGAGGGGGAGAAGGTCTTTGACCGTGTAGGTGATGTCGTCGTTCTCCAGGGTGAGCCGTGCTCTAACCCTTTCCGAGAGCCCGGCAAAGGTGGCCGCCAGTCGCCGCAAGGCTTCTTCCTTTCCTCCCTCCCTGCCGCCGGCATGGATGTTGATGACCTCCGCCCCGATCATTTCAGCCAGCAACCCCTGGTATTCCAGTTCCGCCATGGATTTCCACACCACGTCGTCACGGGGAGACGAGATGGACACGAACTGGTCCGGGTGGAAGCTGAGGCGGATAGGGAGGCGGCTGCCCAGTTGATTGACCTCGGCAAGAATCGTTCGTATCTCTTCACCGGCAGGCAGGTCGTCCAGGGTATAGCCCACCTCCGGATGCGTGTAGCGGGGAAACAGCGGGGTCAGGACCCGGAATGCGCCGATGCCGAGCCGGTGCGCAGCCCGGACGGCAAGGAGAAGGTTTTCGGCGTTTTCCCGACAAATGCCGGACAGCCGTTCGAGCTGCATCCCGCGGGGCAGGACGGAGAGCGCCTTGGCGGTGGTGGTCCGGAACCGGATCGGTTCGTTGATAAAGATGCAGCAGAGACCGAAGCGCATGGGGTGTCCTTGTTTTTGGTTGGCGTTTCCGGGAAAGGTCGTGCCGGGAAGCGGCGCCAGCGTACCACATCCGTATCATTCCGTCTGCCCGGAATGCATGCACGGAAAGAATGGCCGCGAAGCATCAGATGTTGTACCGAAGCCGGCGCATTGGGTTGCCGCGGAGCATGTGCTAATCACACCCTGACCGGGCATGACGCGTCCGATCGCTTTCCAGCCGCATCCCGGCAAGCTCTTCCACACTCTCCCGAAATGCGGGATTCAAGTCCATCTGCCTGATAAACTCGGCCTTTGCGATACGGAGAACCGTCCCCTGTCCCACCACCGTGGCGGTGGGGAGGCAGCCCCGCAGGGCGGA
>CALABV010000040.1 GCA_937886325.1 uncultured Geobacter sp. | reverse complement strand
GGGAAACGTTATCAACAGGCAACAATGGAAAGGCTTGATCAAGACGCGTGAAAAGGTCACAGATAATCAAGCAGCGATAGCTGGCTGATCTTCGCCGTTGCCGACAGGGCTGCCTCGAACGCCGTCTGCTGCTGATTGAGATCCACCGCCGCCTGTATCATGTCAACTCCCTGGGTATCGGATATGATGCCCGTGAGAGTTGACTGGTCCCGGGTTACCATCGTCTGAGCGTTTTCAAGCCGGTTCAACCTGCCTCCCACATCGCTGATGGCATTGGAAACCTGCTTCATGGCATCGTCCAGCTTTGCCGCCTCAGTTTGAATAGACGATGAGTCATTATTGTTTATTGCCGTTATCAGGTTGTCGAATGTCTGGAGAATATCGACGGATCCGTAGCTGCCCGTGCCCTTCAGCAGCGAGTCGCCGGTAATGTTTATCGCCGCGAGGGATCCCTGGTCGATCTCTACGGAAATGTCGTCACTGGAACCGTGGTAGGTGTTGTCGCTCCTTGAGAACGGTGCGGTGTCCGTCTTGAAACCGGCGAACAGGTACTGATCGCCCAGTTGAGTATTTCCCATGTCAATCAGCTGCTTTTTCAGTTCCGTCAACTGGGAAACCGCGTTTTGCCTGACGGTGGAGTCCGCGCTGCCGCTTCCAACGGTTCCGGCCACCTTCCTCGACTGCGCGAGAACATCAACCATTCCTTCCAGCGCGGTTTCGGACATGTTCAGCCAGAGGTCTCCCTTGCTGATGTTGCTCAGATACTGTTCTCCCTCCTCCAGTTTGCTTTCAACATTCAGCAACTGCCGGGTGGTAATGGGGTCGTCGCTGGGCCGATTTATCACGGCGCCGGATGCAATCTGCTCCTGCAAGCGCCCCAGCACCGTTCTCCCCTTCTGAAGATTATACAGCGCGTTATCCGCCGTCATACCCGGAGTAACTCTCATATCCCCTCCCCTTAGCGGATCATGCCCATAACCGTATCCAGCATGTCCGATGCCGCGGTAATCATCCGCGCCGAAGCCTCGAAGGCACGCTGGTACTTGATCAGGTTGGTCAGTTCCTCGTCCAGCGATACCCCTGAATTGGATTCACGCAGGGTATTGAGCTGTTTGAGGAAACTCTGGTTCTGCAACGTCGTGTTTTCCGCGTTCTGCGTATCGACCCCGACCTTGCTGACAAGGGCGCTGTAGTAACTGGAAACAGTGGATGTCGTCGATGTCCCATCCACGGTAAACGTGAGGGACGCATTCTTCAGTTGCGCAAGCGCCAGGGCGTTCTCGTTGTCCCCCGGACCGCTGAGGAAAGAAGTGGGATCCTGGCCCGCGGCGGCAATCTTGTCAGGGGTCAGAGCCCCGTTGAGGCTGATGGTGGCGCTGGTCACGCCTGCCGGATCAAAGAAATTGTTCTGAGTGCCGTCAAGCCCGTAGCCGCTGTTGTGCTGAGAATTAACCGCGGTGACCAGTTGGTTCGCCATCTCGTCGAGCCGCGCCAGATATCCGGGCACGATCTCGTCTCTCACCTGGAGCGTGCCGCCGATCTCTCCCCGGCTGTTGTCGGTTCCGCCGATGGTCGCAGTCACATCGGTGGACGCGCCTCCGCCGATGGGGGTGAACATGATCCTGTTCAGACCGGTCGACGAAACGTCCTCGGTCGCGACCGTAGCGTACCTGTTTCCCTCGACGAGCGTCTCCCCCCCCGGCAGGCTGACTGTCATGGTTCCGTCACTCTGTTCGGAATAGCTGACATCGACCTTTGTGGCCAGCTCCTGAATCCGGTAGTCCCGCTGGTCCCTCAATTCGTTTGCGTTGCCGCCCAGGCGTTCGGTCTGGAGAATCTGCTCGTTCAGCGACGCGATGCTCTTGGCCGCATCGGTTATGCTCCGGGTGATTCCGTCAAGGGAACTGTCCGCGTTTTTCAGCGAGTCGCCAAGATTGGTGCTCATCCTGTGAAACGTATCCACCAGGGTCTGGGATCGGGAGAGCACCGTCTGCCGCTCAGCGGTCCCGGACGCGTTTGTCGACAGATCCTGCCAGGAATCGAAAAAGTCCTGCACCGACTGGCCGAGCCCTTCGGTCGAGAGCTCATTGAAAAATGGCTCAATCTGGTCCAGGGCCGTCTCTTTTACCGAGCTTTCGCCGTACGAGCTGTTTCCCTTCACCAGTTGCAGTTGAAGCAGTTCGTCGTGGTTGCGCTGCACCGAGGCCAACTGCACGCCGGTGCCGAGGGGAAAGCCGTTGGCGTTATTGATGGGACCGGTCTTGAACACGACGGTCTGCCGAGAGTATCCGTCGGTGTTGACATTGGCGATATTCTCGCTTGTCACCTCGATGGCGACACGTGACATCGTGATACCTGAGGTGGCGATATTGAGAAGACTGTTGATGCCCATCAGATCTCTCCGCTGACCAGCCTGCCGCCCGCGACGCCCTGGACCATTCGTCCGGCCCCGCAGTATGTCCTCGCGCCGCCCAGGCTGTTGTTGTAGAAATCAAGGGAGCGATTCACCATTCGCAGGGAACCGTAGAGAAGATCGCGGTTGAGCCTGTTGCTCCTGTTCAGGGCATCGATTAGCTCGACAAGCCGCGCGCGGATCGCGGAAAGGTCGGCGCCCCGCTGGGGCTCGACCGCCGCGGCAAGGGAGGATAGGGTGGCGTCACGGGGAAGACCGACTTCCAGCAAGGCATCTTCAAGCGCCTTTCCGCAGTCGGCTTTCGCCAGGCCGAGACGTTCGATGAGGGCCAGCTTGTTTCCCCGCTCTTCCTCTATGCCGGTCGCGTTCAACTGAACAATCATCTCTCTTTCCCTGTCCAGAAGTAGAACGAGTTTTTCAAGAAGCTCCTGCTTGACCGAAAGGCGCGCCGCAAGGAGAACGATTCCGTCACTCATTTTTCTTCCCCATCCGGGACTTCAATACCCATGGATCGCAACATCTTCTCCGCAACGTCGAGACCACTCACGTTGTATGTTCCGTCGGCGATCCTGCTTTTTATGGACTCGATCTTCTCGCTGTTTGTCGAGGGCATGGAAGCCACCGTTTCCGTCAATTTCTCGACTTCCCGCAGATTCACGGAGAGTTCCACCCGATCACCCGCCTGCGCGCGGGCATTTTCCGTGGCATGGGGTGTCTTTCCCTTCTTGTCGAGCGCCTCGCTTCGCGAGCCCCGCAGCGGGCTATTGATTGTGTTATTTGATACTTTCATGTCGGCGCCTGCATTCCCTGAAACCGTTTCGTGCGCTTCAGGGCTTCGTTCGATAGTCTTTGTAAGTGTTGTTTTCATAGTGACGTTCCAGTTGCTGTTCGATGAGGCGTCCAAGTCCGAGGCTGCCCTGTTGCGCAATTGCCGTTGCATATTCCTGATCCAGGAGGGAACGGTAAACCTCCTCTCCATGCCCACCGCCGGTAAGTTCGTCCCTGCCTACGGTGGCCCGCATGGATTTCAGCATCATTCCGACAAACAGCGCCTCAAACTCCCGGGATACCTTCTTCCTCATCGCCGAGCTTTGTCCCGGAGAACCGGCCTTGTCAATGACCTGTTTCTCCCGGTACAGAGTAGGGTCGACTTTGTCCGGCATTCCCAATGAATTCGACTCATTCGTCATCATAGTATTCCTATCGAACTTCTTTAAGAAAACTTTAGCTCTTTTTTCAATTTTTTTTCAATTTCTGAACAGGTGTCCAAAATATGACCACCTGCATCCACAACGCCTTCACGGCATCGGCGACGTTCAAACCCCGGCATTCCGCTCGTCTGGGCATTCAGGAGTCGCGGATTCAGGCGCCACGTAATTCCGATTCTTTCTTCAACTCGGGATCGTCACAGTATCGCCAATTCACCCTGTAGAGCCCCCGCGGCCTTGATTGCCTGCATGATTCCCATGAGATCCCGAGGCGTTACGCCGATAGCATTCAGAGCTCTCACCACATCACCGATATTTGCGCCCTCTTTCAACACGGAAAGACCGCCGCCTTTCTGTTCAACAACCTTGATGTCGGTCCTGGGAACGACCACGGTCTCGCCGACCCTGCTGAAGGGCGCCGGCTGTGAAACCATGGGCGTCTCCTTGATGGTAAGGGTCAGGTTGCCGTGGGCCACCGCCACCGTCGAAATACGCACCGCGTTCCCCATGACGATGGTGCCGGTTCTTTCGTTCAGGACAACTTTTGCCGCCGTATCAGGCTGGACTTCCAGTCCTTCCATCGCCGCGGCGAACTCTACCGTGTTCCCCTGGTAGCGTTCCGGGATCGACAGAAGAACGGATCCGGGATCGTTGCAGACCGCGATAGTGGAGTTGAATTTCGAATTGATCGCCGCCGCCAGGCGCGATGCCGTCGTGAAATCGGGATTATGAAGATTCAGGCGAAGCCGGCTCCTGTCCGACAGGATATTCGGCAACTCCCTCTCCACCAGGGCGCCCTCCGGCACCCGGCCTGCGGTCGGATGGTTCTTCTGAGCCGATGCGGCCTGGCCGCCGTAGGAAAAGGCGCTCGTCGAAACCGCCCCTTGCGCAACGGCATACACCTGGCCGTCGCCACCCTTCAGAGGTGTCATGACGAGCGTTCCGCCTGCAAGGCTTTTCGCGTCACCCATTGAAGAAACCAGGACATCGAGCTTGGTTCCCTGCTTGGCAAAGGGCGGGAGGGTGGCGGTGACCATTACCGCTGCCAGGTTCTTGACGGTTATGTCGGTGCGCCGGATGGTTACTCCGGAGCGCTCCAGAAGATTCGAGAGCGTCTGGACCGGAAACTTGGTCTGATCGCTGTCGCCGCTGCCGTTCAGGCCCACAACCAGACCGTATCCCACGAGCTGGTTATCCCGAACACCGTCGATGCTGGCGATATCCTTGATGCGCGTGGCATCGGCCGTGTACGGCAGTGCAAGAAGAATCGCAAAGGCAAGAATTACTTTTTTCATGGTAAACCTCAAAAGCCGTCGTCCGTGTCCGTTATCCGTATTCCGGAAGAACGCGATTTGAAAGGACAACGGAAAACGCTAAAACGGCCAGATCTTGTCGACGAAATTGAACAGCCAGCCGGGCTGCTGCTTGTCATTGACGATGCCGTTGCCCGCATAGGTAATCCGGGCATCGGCCACCTGCGCGGAACTGATCATGTTCTCGTGATTGATGTCCTTGGGCCGCACCACGCCTTCAAGAATGATGATCTGCTCTTCATTGTTGACCTTGACGCTTCTCTGCCCCTGGATGCGCAGATAGCCGTTGGGAAGCACGTCCATTACCCGCGCGGTTATGGTGGCCTTCAGCACGTCTTTTCGAGAGGTGGATCCGCTTCCGTCATAGCTTGAGCTGGTATTTGCCTTTACCAGGGCATTCAGGTCCAGCTTGTCCGCCAGCGCCGTCGTCTCGATGCCCATGAAATTTGGTATGGAGGCGGAGATGCCGGTTTCCCGTTTGGTGCCCGTGTTCGCCTGCTTGCTGGCGCTGGCCTCCTCCACGATCAGCACGGTCACGATGTCGCCTCTCCGCCGGGCCTTGTAGTCATCCACGAGGCTGACCGAGTTTTCCTGCCAGAGTGAACCGCTTTCATACCGGGGCTGCGGCGCGGGGACGTGCTCCTCGAAAGACTGCCTGGGCATCTCGACCTGGGGATAGACACACCCAGAGGCAAGAAGCGCAATAATCGCGATAGCTGACTTTCTCATGATAAAACCTCATGTACGTCGTTCGTCGGAAAACCGTCGTTCGTCGTTCGTCGATTTTTCGACGCTCAACGCTCGACGTTCGACGGGTCTTCAGAAATCCACCGCCACCGTGCCGGAATCAACCACCCGCGCATGAACATCCTTTTTGGAGGAAAGGTTCTGTACAATCACCGTGTCTCCCTCGGCTCCGGCGCCTTTTGTTTTGCCGGCCGCGGTAACGCGGAGCGAGCCGTTTTCAGCGATGATTGTCACGAGTTGCCCATACTTCACAAGCGGCACTTTTTCCAGATAATCGCCGCGGACCGGCGCGTTGCCGCGAACGGCAACCCTGATCTTCTTGCCGATCACCTGTTCCAGTTCCCGGCAGACCTTTCCGGGGGCCGTAGCCAGGTCACGCTTCTGCAGAGCGACATCTCCTTCACCGATGACGTCCCCGCGCTCCAGGGGGCGAAGGGAGACCACCATTTCGGCAAGGGCTTCAACTTCAACGGGAATGCTCAGATTCTTGACCACCTGGTCATCGACACGGACGACAAGCCCGAGCAGAGATCTGCCCCACCCCTCCCACTGCCGGGAAGCAATGAACTCATAGGTGACGTTTCCGGAAGGAACCGTCAAATCTCCGGTGAACCCGATTTTTCGTATCCTGATTTCCATGCCCGAGTCTTTCGTCCTGTCGAGGATGAAAGAACTCACGGCAGACCTTATCGTCTTTTCCTTCAAAACCGTCACGGCGCTTCTCGCCTGAGCGGCGCCGGCCGGCGCGACCAGACACAGTGTTGCGAGAAAAATCAGAATACCAGCGGCACTTCTTTTCATACCGAAACCTCCGACCAACCCGCCGTTATCTCCTCAGGTTGTTGGCCTGCTGCAGCATCTCGTCCGCGGCCTGAACCGCCTTCGAGTTGACCTCGTAGGCCCGTTGGCCGACGATCATGTTCACCATCTCTTCCATCACGCTCACGTTGCTCATCTCGATAAATCCCTGGCCGAGGGTGCCGATGCCGTTCTGGCCCGCCGTTCCGGTGGTGGCGTCCCCCGACGAATCAGTAACCTGGTACAGGTTGCGCCCCATGCTGGAGAGCCCAGCGGGATTCGGGAAGGTGGCAAGCTGGAGCGTGGCGATGGTGGTCGTGCCTGTCTGGCCGGACTGCTCAACCGACACCGTCCCGTCACTTCCGATGTTGATCTTGGTCGTGTTGTTGGGTATCACCACCTCGGGCAGCAGGGGATATCCTTCCGGTGTGACGACGCGACCCTGACCGTCCCTTTTGAAGGATCCGGCCCGTGTATACGCGGTCGTTCCGTCCGGCATCTGGATCTGGAAAAACCCTTCCCCTTCAATCGCCACATCCAGTTCATTGCCGCTCTGGGTTATGTTGCCCGCGGTGAATATCTTGGTTACCGATGCCGGTGTTACGCCGAGACCTATCTGGATGCCCGCCGTCTGGGTGGAATTCGTGGAAGGCGACCCGGTTGTCTTGATATTCTGGTACATCACATCCTGGAAATCCGCGCGGCTTTTCTTGAAGCCGGCCGTTTTCACGTTCGCCAGGTTATTGGCTATCACGTCGATGTTGAGCTGCTGTGCCTGCATCCCCGACGCCGCCGTCCAAAGTGCTCGTATCATGTATGAACCTCCTTTATCGGGCGACCGGCCGGTCGCCTCTACAGGTTTGTGCTTTTTGTCTTTACCCTTTTGCCCTTTGCCTTTTGCCTTTTGCCTTTTGCCCTTTGCCCTTTGCCTTTTGCCTTTTGCCTTTTGCCCTTTGCCCTTTGCCCTATTTCTTACACCTTCCCAAGCTCGTTCACCGCT